>DCBA01000129.1 GCA_002313255.1 Gammaproteobacteria bacterium UBA1119
ATGAGTAGTAACGACCAGAGTCCCAAGGAAACGGAGACCGGCAAACGTTCGACCACCAGATCGAACACGGCCTTGTCTTGGAAGTAACTTTCACCGAAATCCAGCGTGATGTAGTTGCCGAGCATCAGCAAGAAGCGCTCGTGCGGCGGTTTATCAAAGCCGAACGCCTCTTCGAGACGAGCAACAAATTCGGGATCGAGTCCTTCGCTGCCGGTGTAACCGCTTTCCCTGGATGGACCCATACTGCCGGCAGATGACACCGACGCCGTCGACGACATACTCATCCCGGATGCCTGGATGATGGCCTGTTCGACCGGTCCGCCGGGCGCAAACTGCACGATGACGAAATTGATAACCATGATCCCGAATAACGTTGGGATGATCAGAAACAAGCGTCGCAATAAGTATCGACCCATGGCTACTTGCTCTGAAATTTCTTGACGGCGGCAGCCCGTTCACGGTCGAACCACCAGGTCTGGACATGGGCTGGTCGCTTTAAATTACCTGCTTCGACCCAGTTATAGCGGTTCCAGTGGGCCAGTCCGATGCGCGTCTTGGTCATGCCGGGAACAAAATAGAAATTCCAGAGCATGACGCGATCGAATGCGCGGATCGCGGCCACGTAATCCGTGTAGGTGGTCGCCGTTTTGATGCACTCAATTAAGTGGTCAATGGCTGGATCTCGCATGTTCGACCAGTTGTTGCCGTATTCGTGCTCCGCGGTTGCGCTGCTAAAGTTATTGGCGATGAGATGTGTCGGCGTGTAATCGGGAAGAAACCAAATAGCACCGCCATCGAAGTCACCGGAACGCATGCGAAACAACCAATTGGATATTTCTGGTGACTTGGCCGTGGACGTGATCCCGAGTCGGTCTAGGTTCCTCATGTACGGGATGAACGAGCCGGCGAGGGCTGGTGATACAGCTACGAGGCGAACATGGAAGGTTTCTCGAGTTTGACCGTGGATGAGCTTGCCTTTTTCGACGATCCAGCCCGCCTGCTTCAACAACGCTGCCGCTTTGATGAGATTTTCGCGATGCCAACCCTTACCACCATTGGGCGGTGGCCGATAAGGTTCGGAGAAGACGCGTGGCGGAACGAGATGGCGGATCGGCTCCAAGTACTGCAATTCGCGTTCATCGGGCAGTCCCCGCGAAGCGAGTTCTGATCCGTGAAAGAAACTCTCGGCAGTCTGATAAAAGTCGTAATTGACCCAGTTGAGGTAAGGGAAATCGGAAACAAGCCAAAGTGCTTCGCGGACCCGCACATCTTGAAATCGAGGCTGATCCAGATTCCAGAATATGGGCCACCAGAGTCCCCACGGTTTCTCCACCGGCAGCCACTGTTTGCGGAATGCGCCTGCGTCGGAAGGGGGGAATTTATACGCGGTTTCCCAGAGTCTCGGGAGATTTTCTTCGTGTACGTCAATGACGTCGCCCTTGAGCGCCTCGGTTTGAACCTGATCGTCACGAAAGTAGTCCCACTTTAATTCATCAAAATTGAAACGGCCTCGCATGACCGACAGGTCCTTGCCCCAATAGTTGTCGACTCGTTCCCACCGGATGGAACGACCGATCCTGAAGTCTTTGATTCGATAGGGGCCGGAGCCGACAGGGGGCTCGACCGTCGTTTTGGTGACATCGCGCGACTCCCAGTAGTGTTTCGCCAGTATCGGTTTTGAACCGATCCGCAGCGGTAAAAGCGGATCGCCTCGATCGGACTCGCGGATGTTGAACCGAATTTCCCAGGGTCCGATCACTTCGAACGATTCGATGGGTTCGAGCGGCGTTGCAACGGTCGGCGAGGCCACCGTAGTGAAAATGGTATAGGAAAAGTAGACATCATCGATGGTGATGGGTTTGCCGTCGTGCCAGCGTGCATTTTTGCGAAGCTTGAATGCAATCCAGGACCCATCGTTTGCGACTGCAATGCCCTCGGCGAGGCGACCATAAATCGTTGAGGGTTCATCGGCGGCTTGAGATACCAACGCATCGTGTAACAAATTCCAATGCGGTGCTTCGACGCTTAGACCTGCGACCATTTGACCGCCTGGGACAGACAAAGGATTGAAGTTGTCCCAGCTCCCCATCGCCGCAATGCGCATTCGACCGCCTTTAGGGGCGTCGGGGTTGACGTAATCGAAATGTTCGAAATCGGCTGGGTATTTGGGCGTCGACAAAAACGCGAAGCCATGCCGATACTCGATCTCCGAAGCTAATGCAGATCCAGCAATAAGACACACCGCGTATAGAAGCGTGAGACGCCTCAAGTAACCACTCCCCCAGGGTTCAGTACGCCAATCTACCATAATCGTTCTGCTAGACTGATCGCTGGGAGGTGTAGGTATGGCATTCGATCTGGTCGTAAAGAACGGCACCGTTGTTGATGGTACGGGCGCTCCAGGATTTCGTGCGGATATCGGTGTGAACGATGGCAAAATCACGGCGATTGGCCGGCTCGGCGACAAAGCCTATCGAACCGTCGATGCAGACGATCACGTCGTTACACCTGGCTTTATCGACGGTCACACCCACATGGACGCTCAAGTATTTTGGGATCCGCTTGGTTCTTGTTCTTGCTACCACGGTGTCACCAGCGTGGTCATGGGAAATTGCGGCTTTACGATTGCCCCTTGTGCGGAGCGAGACGCCGGCTTTGTATTCAAAAATCTCGAGCGCGCTGAGGACATTTCTCCCGGCGCAATGCAGGCTGGAATCGAATGGTCATGGGAGACGTTCCCCGAGTTCCTCGACACCGTTGACGAACTGCCAAAGGGTATTAATTACGCCGGCTACATTGGACATTCAGCGATACGGACGTACGTCATGGGTGAGCGTGCGTTTACTGAACGCGCGTCGACGGACGAACTTGGTCGTATGTGCGATATCGCGGAGGAGGGTGTTCGTGCCGGTGCGATCGGTTTTTCGACATCGCGAACGCCTAATCATGTGACTGCAGACGATCTTCCAGTCGCGAGCCGCGTCGCGGATTGGGAGGAGGTAAGAGCTATCGTGTCGGCGGTGGGGAGAACTGGACGAGGACTGTTCGAGATTGCGGGTGAGCAGGCCGGTCGGGATCCTGATCGACTCCGCGAATATCATGTCCGGCTTCGTGATTTAGCCGTGGATAGTGGCGTCGTACAGACCTGGGGTATGTTTAGTTCGCGGTTCGCGCCCGACCATTGGCGACCCTATTTTGGGTTGTTGGAGGAAACCGCAGCCGCGGGTGGCCGAATGTTTGTGCAGGTGCATTCGCGGGCACTTAATACCATGCTTTCGTTTAAGACCCAGATGCCGTTTGATCGCTGGGATTTGTGGTCGGATGTCCGGGCATTGTCCTTGGACGACCAAAAACGTCAATTGCGAGATCCGGATCTTCGCAAGAGGTTAGTCGAGATCGCGAATGGCGAGGCGCCGAAAAACCGGATCGTCGGTGTTGAGGCAAGACCACCGGATTACGACCATCTTTACGTGATGGACTCGATGGTTGGAGAACAACGCTTATTGAAAGATGTCGCTGGTGAACGCGGAGTGAATCCCGTGGCGCTGATGATCGACTTATCTTTGGAGACTGACTTTAATCAGTTTTTTTGTCAGCCAGCTGCCAACGAAAACCAAGACCACGTGTTGGAGATGATGAAGCACCCCCGCTCGGTGGTGACGTTCTCCGATTCGGGTGCCCACGTGTCTCAGATTATGGATAGCTCGCTGCAAACGCACTTGCTATCGCACTGGGTTCGCGAAAAGGAAGCCATGACTCTAGAGGAAGCTGTTCGAGAACTGACTTGTGTGCCGGCAACGTATTGGGGAATGCACGACCGTGGTTTGATTCGCGAGGGTCTCAACGCTGACCTCGTGGTATTCGATCCCAAGACCGTGGCGCCACGTATGCCGGAAGTGGTCAACGATCTTCCGTCAGGTGCGACACGGTTAAAGCAGGTGGCTAATGGAATTCGTCATAGCATCGTGAATGGAGAAGTCTTTCTGACGGACAACGAGCACACCGGTTCAACCTCGGGACGACTATTTAGAGGGCGAGCAAGCTAGAAAGAATAGGGAGGCACTATGTCAGAAGCGGCGAATTTGCGAGGACGGCTTTCGCACCCGGTCATCGATGCGGACGGGCACTGGCTTGAAACCGGGCCCGTGGTTGTTGAGGCTTTGACGAAAATAGGGGGCGATGCCGCGCGGCGCGGCATTCAACTCAATGGTGAACGGGTTCGTCGTTCGTTGAGCATGACCCCTGAAGAGAGGCGCCATGAAAATGTGGCTCAAGAAGCGTTTTGGGGTGCACCCACTAAGAATACGAGAGATCGCGCGACTGCGATGCTGCCTGCACTTATGTACGAAAGGCTTGACGAATTTGGGATCGATTACGCGGTCCTCTTCCCGACGATGGGGTTGGGCTTTCCCCGTATCGATGACACGGAAGCCCGTCGGGCGCTCTGTCGCGCATTCAATATTTATTGCGCAGAGTTGTTTGAACCGTTCAGTGACCGGATGTCCCCCGTCGCTGTTATCCCGATGCATGATCCAGAAGAAGCCGTCGCGGAACTAGAGCATGCCGTTGGGGAACTCGGCCTGAAAGTGGTCACGATGAATAGCCTCATCGAACGTCCGGTGGGTCGAGTGGCTGACGAGCGACCCGACGCAAGTGATTTGGCGCGTTGGTTCGATGTCATTGGGTTAGATAGTGCACATGATTACGACCCCGTTTGGCAAAAGTGCCGAGAACTTGGAGTTTCGCCTACGTTCCATCGCGGTTCGCGCGGCAAAGCGCTTCGCGTGTCTCCTACTAACTTTTGTTACAACCATATCGGTCACTTCGCAGCCGCTTCGGAAGCCACCTGCAAAGCGTTGTTCTTGGGGGGTGTATCGAGGCGTTTTTCAGATTTGAATTTTGGGTTTCTCGAAGGAGGTGTTGGCTTCGCGTGTTTGTTGTACGCCGACCTGATCGGCCATTGGCAAATCCGGAACGGCGAAGCGCTTGAGTACACCGACCCCGCTCAATTAGATCTCGCAGAATTGACGGACTTAACCGAACGTTATGGCGGCTCAGAAATGATCGATGCGGTTCATTCAGGGAAAGGAATTAGCACTCGGAATGGCGCTGAGACAACGGGGGGTCTTGCCGAATTGGATGATTATTCTGCTTGCGAAATTACCGAAGCGACGGACATTAAGTCGTTGTTTGTGGACCGATTCTACTTCGGCTGTGAAGCCGATGATGCGACCAATGCTTGGGCGTTCAACACTAAGAACAATCCATTCGATGCTGAAATAAAGACCTTGTTTGGATCCGACGTCGGCCACTTTGATGTACAGGATATGGCTGGCGTTCTTCCAGAAGCATACGAACTGGTTGAAGACGAAAAGATCACG
>DCBA01000103.1:0-6240 GCA_002313255.1 Gammaproteobacteria bacterium UBA1119
TCCTCGGCGGTAATCACCGAAACTGGCAGCGCACCAGCGATCTTGGCCCCCTTGATTTGGGTCCCAACCACTATCATTTCTTCGATCGTTTCGTCTTCGGTGGCGGCGAGTGCCGAGGTGTAAAGACCGGACGCAGCGGCGATCAAACCAATAGTCTTGATCGACTTCTGTAGCATCAGCTGGTAGTCGTTCACGTAACCCTCTCCCTCATCAAGCGGCTACTACGCCACTCGGTTTTGTGTGTAATAAGGATATAACCAGGGGCTGGATTTTATTCTTAAATGGTTATTCCTGCATCGACATTCATAATATTGGTTAATCGGGTGTTATATCCAACCTTGTTCCAGTCCGTCTCCTTCAAAGACAGGTACTCGACAAAATATAGAATACATACATAACCCATTGTAATTTATCAGTATGTACTTGATTATATCGCTGTCTCCAGGAAACTCTACGATACAGAATGCACAGTCGAAAATTTCAAGTAGATCGGTAGGAGTTGGCAAATTGGCGTTCCGCACATAAATTGATGGCCGCATATAATCGACCGTTATCGGAGGAACAATGCATCGAATGAAGCTATTGCTCATTATCGCACTAGGCCACTCCATCAGTGCTTGCGTAGGGGTGGAGGACAACAACACGACAATCGAAAGGGTTGTTACTCAACTACACGACGTTGTATCGAAATCCCGAGGTGGCACGGTTCCAGTCTCGGTTCTGTTACCGCCCAACTTCGACAAACGCGACACCGCATTACCCTTGCTTATCCATCTACACGGAGGCGGCGGTGACAGGAATACGCTAATTTCGTTAGCAAAAAATTACGCTGATATGTTTGAACGTGGCGTCCTTCCCCCCATGGTCGTCGTGTCGTTTTCCGGTGGACCGACGAGCTTTTACTACGGGACATGGGAACAGTTTGTTGTCGACGAGCTGCCCAGCTGGGCTAGCGAAACATTTGGTGCGCTATCAGATCCGGAGCACTTGACCATGACCGGTATTTCCATGGGCGGTTACGGCTCGCTCAAGATTGGGCTCAAGTTTCCCGAGCGCTTTAAAGCCATCGCCCCGATGGAGCCAGCGATTATGCCTGTGCTGGAATGGCCAGAACCTAACCGGCGCAATTCGTGGTGGCTCGCGAAGGAATTCGCTGAAGAGGTGTGGGGGGCCCCTTTCGACCCCAGCAAATTCTTGGCCGATAATCCTGCGAATATCGCCGTAGCTAACGCCGATAAAATTCGAGCAAGTGGCCTCGATATTTACCTTGAAGTCGGCGATCAGGATTTTATCCAATTACACGACGGGGCGGAATTCTTGCACCGTGTGCTCTGGGACCTCGATATTCAGCATGAATATCACCTGGTCCGATGGGCTGACCATGTGGGACGAAGTTTGGAAGAAAGAATCATCGAGGCTCATGCGTTTCTAGCGGCTTCTCTTGACGGTGGTAAAACGGAACCGGTTGATCTTCCGCTCAATGAACGCGAACGTGCCTTCGCCGATTACCAATTTAGTGGCGCGAGATTTCGCGGTGAACCCGAGCCCGACTATAACCTCCTCGAATCCGGTGACAGAGCACCTTCGGTACACGCGGCGCTATGGAAACCACTGAAGGACCTGGCTGCCGATGATCCGGCGATGAAACGTGCGTACGGGGAACTGCCAGATACCAAGTAGACAACGGCCTAAGGGACAGACAATCGATTCGCCCGTGTATAACACGAGGGTCCGCTGAAGAAGGATCCTACATCGTCGCTCGCCCGAGGCATCTCGCGCTGGTCACTCATCGCCTTACTGATCAACCTATTTATCGGCGCTGGAATCTTTGGTCTTCCGTCACGTGCCTTCGCGCTCGCTGGCAGTTATAGCTTACTGGCACTCGTGATCTGCGGCGGCTTGATTGGGTTGATCGTTCTGTGCTTCCTTGAAGTTGGCTCCCGCTTTCCGGGGACCGGGGGGCCGTATCTTTATGCTCACAAAGCGTTCGGCCGAGTCATTGGTTTTCACGTGGGTTGGCTGCTTTGGCTGACTCGGATTACCTCGTTCGCAATCATTTGCGACATCCTACTTTCGTACCTCAGTGTATTTTGGCCGACCGTCAACGAAGGGTTCTCGCGGGTTTTCTTGGTGACCCTCATCGTGATCGTTCTAACGGCAATTAACTACCTGGGGGTTCGGCATGCAGCACGCATGAGTAATATCTTCGCAATCTTGAAAATGTTACCGCTTGCGCTTTTCGTGCTCGTCGGTATTTGGTTTATCGAACCCGGTAATTTTGAATTTCAACCGGCGCCAGATACCAACACCCTCGCTTTAGCCGTCATGGTTCTGATCTTTGCATTCAGCGGTTTTGAAGTCGCAACCATTAACGCGGGCGAAGTACAGAATCCCGCGAAAGCATTTCCCTACGCTCTGTTTTTTACTGTGACGCTCGTCTTAGTGTTCTATTTAGCCATTCAAATTGTCGCGATCGGTACGCTGCCTTCTTTGGCAACATCCACCCGTCCATTGGCCGACGCAGCCACCGCATTCGTTGGACCAATCGGCGCCATGGTAATCGTGGTAGGAGCGATTATATCGACGTCGGGTACTCTTAACGCGGGACTTTTGGGTGGCTCGCGCCTCCCCTACGCGATGGCTGGTGCAAATCAAGCGCCCCTGTTTTTGACTCGCACTCATGCTCGATACCATACGCCCACGCGTTCTCTGATGATGACGGCGGTCGCATGTTGGCTCGCGTGCCTGACCTTCAATTTTGTCGAAGCTCTGACGATCAATAGTGTCATCCGCTTAATCACCTACGCGATTGTTTGCGCGGCTTTACCGGTACTGCGTCGCCGTCCAGACGCTAGCCCCGCGAATTACATCGTGCGAGCGGGTCCGTGGGCGTCCGGTGGCGCGATTTTGTTATGTGCTTGGCTCCTAACTCGCGTTAGCGTGACCGAGGTACTGCAGGTATTCGGGGCAATTGCAGTTGGCTGCATTTTGTACGTGATTGTTGTGATTCGAAGATAGTGGTGTGACAGCTCACTCCAAGGGGCGTAGCTTTATGGGTGTTTTGGACAAGGGGTACAGATCTGATGGGAGCATGGTCCAGTGCGTCGTATCGTACGGCCATAGCCTTTGTCTTGGTACTGTCATCTGTTCACCTCCTAGCCGATACCCTTGAGAGATCAGTGTTAGACCAGTCAATTGAAGAGCTTCAGGCCCAACTGCAGGCAGGCACGCTTTCGTCGGTGGATCTGGTCCGTTGGTACCAGGACCGAATCGATCGGTACGACCAAAAAGGACCGGCAATTAATGCGATCCAACACGCCAACCCGAACGCGAGTCAGCTCGCCCAAGCCTTAGACGAAGAACGTCGGATTTCGGGGCCACGGTCGCTCTTGCACGGAATTCCTGTGCTGATCAAAGACAACTACGAAACGCGCGGCATGCCAACCACCGCCGGCTCGATTTTATTTGAGGGCCATGCGCCGGATAGAGACGCGACTCAAGTAGAACGCCTGAAAAAAGCCGGGGCAATTATTCTGGCTAAAACAACGATGCATGAATTCGCATACGGCTGGACGACTGAAGGTTCAGCGTTCGGGGCGACTAAGAATCCGTATGGACTTACGCGTCACCCGGGCGGTTCGAGTGGTGGGACAGGCGCGGGCATCGCGGCTAATTTTGCGGTTGTTGGTATGGGGAGTGATACCTGCGGCTCGATCCGGGTACCGTCAGCTCATAACAATCTCGTCGGTCTCAGGGGGACGCAGGGACTAAGTAGTCGATTCGGAATCGTGCCGTTATCGAGTACGCAAGATATCGGTGGCCCATTGGCCCGAAGTGTTCGGGATCTTGCGATCACCTTGGATGTTACCGTCGGATTTGATCGGAACGACCCGCAAACCGCAGCGTCCGTTGGCAAAATCCCTGCGAGTTATTACGCGGCGTTGACGACGCTGGACCCGTCGACGCTTCGACTAGGGGTCTTGGTGGACCGGTTCGGTACCGAACCCGAGGAGATCGAACTTGGCAATCGGATCAAGGCATTATTGGGAAAACTTCAAGCGGAAGGCGCTAACGTTATCGAAGTCGCGGACCCGCAGGTATACGCGAGTCTTGTGGAAACCCCCTTTTTTGTTTCTGAATTCGACTTCAGGAAAGACATGACGGCGTATTTAGCAGCCAATCCGTCACTTGGGTTTTCTTCACTCAAAGCGTTATTGGACGATCCACGGATTGTTACCAACGTCGCCAGTCTGCTCAGACCGCTCCTAGGACCAGCCCATGAATCGGAACTCACGTATTTACAACAACGTGCTCAGCGTATGACGACGCGAGGGGCTCTTTTAACGTTGATGCATGAACATCGTCTCGACGCGCTCGTCTATCCCACCGCAACCCGAGAAGCTGTAGAGATTGGCGGGCAACATACTCACTTCAACTGCCAATTGGCGGCCAATTCCGGACTCCCCGCGATTTCGGTCCCGGCGGGATTCGGTGCGCATGGAATGCCCATTGCTATCGAGTTCTTAGCTGAAAGTTGGAGCGAACAGAAATTATTGAACCTCGCCTTGACGGTCGAAACGCTATCGCCGGCCCGCGTGCCACCCTCATTTACGCCGTAATCGTAACTGTCCGGGACGATAGTTTCGCACTGATCGAAAGGTCAGGCCCGATAAGATCCATGATTAGGATTCACCGATCAGAGCGTACGACATCAATAACCGCGTTTCGCTCAAGGACCAGAGGCAGCTAACTCAGCGCTGACTTCGTCCGCTATTCGAGTACCCTTAAAAAAATCGGAATTTGTTCCGGCATATAACTGCACAGAAAAACTGAAGGCAAAATTACGGAAATCTTCTTCGGTAATCAGCTCATGCTCCAATTGTTCGTACGCTTCGGCCGCTGCGTGTCCCATATCAAGCACATCCCAATGTCCAAGATCGAAGCTCATGATGGCTCGAACTTGTTCACCCAACGGATTGGCCTTTCGATTGAACGCCGTGCACGCCAGCGGGTCGTCGGATTCACACCCGAAATAAAAATTAGGGATGAAACGATCCCGAATATCCTCCACTTTAACCACGCCCATGGCATCAAAATCGTCGCGCACGTCCAGGGGTATATCGTGACCCCCGACGCCCAATGTACCGGGGAGCTGTTCAAGCTTCGCGAGTGTGCGGTCATCGCCGTAACGTTCAAATAATTCGTGTGCTTGCTTGAGGTCGATGTTCGCAGGATTTAGGTTTTCGAGACCGGCGGGATTACGCTTGTTCCACCGGCCGACAATGTCACCATACAACCGCGTGCCGTTAACCGCCCCACCTTCCAGTAATGCCACCCGCAAGTCCGGATACCGGTGCGTGACGCCGCCCATCAACAATCCTTTTGCAAGAACCTCTCCAGCTGCAGCGAAGTGGCCCATGTGGTTGTGCATGTAGTTGGAAATCGAACTCCGATCGTGAAACCCCATGCCGCCGGAATGCGCTGCCACCGGGAATCCTAGTTCGATGCACTTTGCCCAAAACGGGTCGTAATCGTGTTCACTATCAATCGATAAGTTGTCGAGCCAAAACACCTGGTTTGCTAGCTCGGGATACTCTCGGGCCACGCGCGGCACCGGACGACGGACGAACGAAGGGATCATCGCTACTTTCAAGCCCAAGCCATGAGCATGTTCGAGTTCGCGGATACCCTCTTCGGGCGTGTGCAGTGGGATCACCGCCGCTACCGTCATGCGATCCGAGAATTCAGCGTAGGATGCCGCCGCATACTCGTTGTATGCATGGCACGCTAATTGCCGATATTCATCGTCAATCACACTATGGAATCCCAGACCCGTGGTCGGATAAAGAACGGCATAGTCCAAGCCAAAGTCATCCATTCGTGAGTGATAGAGCTTCGGCAGCATGGCGGTGCAACGATCCAACGTGTTCTTAGTTGGCAATGCCCACCAAGGAGCTCGGATCGAACGGTTATCGCGTCGCTCGTCCCAGTTCATCTGGTACCAACCCGGGCCGGTATTCCCGCCACGCATGTTAGAGCGAAAGTCCGTGACGGCATCCTCACCGCCACTTTCCTTGATGTAATCCATCAACACTGGCGTGTACTCAACGATGTGTGAATCCCCGTCAATTAACGGGTGACTGAGGCTTGCGCGAATGCGAGCAGAAGCAGTGGTCATATCAATTTCCTTCAACAAGTTCCAAGATCGTTCCGTCGGGATCCTTAAAGCACACGAAGCGG
>DCBA01000103.1:6618-7739 GCA_002313255.1 Gammaproteobacteria bacterium UBA1119
TCAACTTGAGAAATTCAACATCGGCATCAAGGTCGTCGGTCGCGAGAGCTATCCGGGCAATGCCTAGATGGTATAGATGTTCGTACGGCGGGCTACTATCGTTGGGATCCAGCCATTCAAGTAAATCGATTACCAACGGCGTTTTCGAGGCCTTTAAAATCAGTAACGCGCCTTTAACCGTGTACGGCGGCATACCTACCGCAGCGGCTACCTCCTTCGTATTTCTTGCGGGGACATCGACTAACTTCTGAAAACCGAGTAATTCATAGAAACTCAACGAACGATCAAAATTCGAACAATTAACGTTGACGTGGACCAAACCGGTGATCCTCATCGCGACATCAGCCCAACCGTGGCGCCGTTATCGATTACCAGCTCGGCCCCGTTGATGTGTTTTGATTCCTCTGACGCGAGGAAAAGCACCATATTCGCAACATCGAGCGGTTCCCCAATACCCATGGCCTTGCGAGTCACCTCTGGATCCTCTTGTTCCATCAAATTAATACCCGAAAGTGTTTCGAGCGCGGCGTGCACCATGGGCGTTGAAATACTACCCGGATGTATCGAATTGCAACGAATGAGGTTCTTTTTCTCTCGACAGTAGATGGCGATGGATTTTGTCATCGAACGGATACCACCTTTTGCTGCGGAATACGCTAGATACGGTGACAGCCCGACAAGTGCTGCTACGGACGACATGTTGATGATCGAACCGCCACCGGATTTCGTCATTTCTGGTATGGCCGAACGGCATCCAAAAAAAGTGCCATCAAGATGCACCCGCAAAATATCGTGCCACTGATCGGTCGAGGCTGATTCGATATTGGCGATATGCGCGTTACCTGCATTGTTAACGAGTGCATCCAACCGTCCGAACGCCGTGATAGTTGCTTCGATCAATCGGGGCCAAGAAGATTCGTCTTTGACGTCCTGTGCAAAGAAGATCGCCTCGCCCTCGCACTCGTCAACGGTACGTCTGCCCTCCTTCTCGTTAATGTCCGTCAGAACGAGCTTTGCGCCCTCCTCTGAGAGACGATGCGCGTCCGCCTTTCCCAGGCCAGATCCCGCCCCTGTAATCACGACTACTTTATCTTTAACCCGCCCCATGAATTCCCTCCATC
>DCBA01000132.1 GCA_002313255.1 Gammaproteobacteria bacterium UBA1119
CGAGCATGTATTTCGTAGCAGAGCATGATATCCAGGCGCGGTCATGTGTAACATCTGCATGAACGCTGCGTCGGTTACATGGGCGCTTATGTCTTCAAATGCACTTTTGAGTTCGGAACGCTGAAATGGTGCTACCCCTTGCAATAGGTTAGCAACTGGCTCGATAACCCGCGGTTCGAAGCGGGTGTCTGCAAGGCGTTGTCCCGCGCGCAAAATACGCGTAATCGCAGTCTGCGGTAGTGGTACAGAACCATGACCCGGACGACCCCTCGCCGTTAGTCGCAACCAAACTGGTACTTTCTGCGTGACTTCCACAAAAAAAACCGTGTCCGCACCAAATTGTCGACCGCCGCCGCCTTCATTAAGTACGTAGCCGACGCCTTCAAAGATCTCCGGACGGTTTTCCAACAACCAACCAGCACCCAAGAAACCCCCGGCCTCTTCATCCGCCGTTGCTACGTAGAGAACATCTCGAATTAATTTACTGCCGGACGCGTGTAGAGCCAAAAATGCCTGCAGCTGCATAACGCCAAGCGCTTTCATGTCGAGCGCACCCCGACCGTAGAGGTACCCATCTTTGATCACACCCGCGTAGGGATCGACGCTCCAATACGAAGCATTGGCCGGAACCACGTCAATGTGATGTAGAAGGACCAATCCAGGCTTACCATTGCCTCGCAATCGTGCCCATAGGTTCCCACGTCCTGGCGCGGATTCCGCCGTGTCGTATGCAATGCCCGCTTGTTGCAATATCGCCCCTAGAAATTCGACACCGCGGGTTTCGTTTCCCGGCGGATTAGTCGTATCAACTCTTATATATGCCGCCAATCTTTTCGGCGCGACATCGACGAATGGATCTCCAGCACTGGAAACAAAAGCCAATACGACTAGGACAATTAAAGGGCGCAAGTGCGAACTCCGGTTTGCAGTTTAGTAATCGCGCTGCCAACATGAATGGCCGCCTGGGAGGGACCATACCGATGAAATTTGGGATTTTCTACGAACACCAATTGCCGCGTGACTGGAACGTCGAAAGCGAACACCAGCTCTTAAAACAGTCTCTTTCCCAAATCGAGCTCGCCGACGAGCTGGGTTTCGACTACGCATGGGAAGTCGAGCATCATTTTCTCGAAGAATACTCGCACTCGTCGGCGCCCGAGGTTTTTCTTGCGGCCGCCAGTCAGCGTACTAAAAACATCCGACTCGGACACGGTATCGTACAGTTGACCACCAATCATCCGGCCCGGGTCGCAGAGAGGGTGGCGACGCTCGATCTCGTTTCCGACGGTCGCGTCGAATTAGGTCTGGGTGAAGGCGCTTCTGTCACCGAATTGCATCCTTTCAACCTGCGTTTTCGCGACAAGCGCGACGTTTGGGAAGACGCTGTCCGCTGCACCTTACCCATGTTCTGGAACCACGGCTGGGAATACGACGGCGAATTCTTCAAGTTTCCTTTACGTGCCGTCGTTCCAAAACCTCTCCAAAAACCACACCCGCCGCTATGGGTCGCTTGCTCTCAACTCGACACCATTAAATATTCCGCACACAGAGGTATGGGATCGCTTTGTTTCAAGTTCATCAGTCTCGACGCCGCAAAAGCGTGGGTTCATGCCTACTACAACACGTTTATACATAACCTCGAAAAACTCGCTGATTACCAGACCAACCCAAACATCGCGGTTGTTGCAGGTTTCATGTGTGCCGAGACCGATGAAGAAGCTTGGGAAAAAGCGGACGGGTGGACATTTTTCCAATTCGCGCTACAGCTGTACAACAAAGAAGGTCCATTTGAACCTGGGACTATGAACTTTTGGGAGCGATACCAAGAATGGAAGAAAACGCCAGAAGGTCAAAAACGAACCGGTAGCGAACTTATCGGCTCGCCGGACACAATTCGCGAACGCCTCCTCGAACTCGAAAACTCGCACGTTGATCAAGTGATTCTCCTCAACCAAGCGGGCAAGAATACGCACGAGGACATCTGCTCTAGCCTCGAACTATTTGCCCGGGAAGTGATGCCCGAATTTAAAGAAAGACACGGTGAGCAAGAAGAGTGGAAACGGGCAGTCCTCGCGGAAGAGATCGAACTTGAGGACATCGATACCGAACCTTTCAACTTTGCCGCGCGGTTGAAACCAAGCCAACCCTCCACACGAGATGCGAAGGATATGATTTCTGGGGTCGCTGGCCGACCGCAAGCCGATTCTATTCAACCATAATCGACGAACCCTTCTTAAGGTCCTCGATTAAGCGCGCGCCATACCCGCTCTGATGTGAGCGGCATATCGATGGAAGAAACGCCGCTACGAGCCAGCGCATTGAGTACCGCATGAACGATGGCGGGAGGTGCGCCACACGCGCCTCCCTCTCCGATCCCTTTGACACCTAATTCGTTGGACGGTTCGAGAACTTCATTAAAACTGACATCAATCCATGGAATGTGCGTGGCCCGAGGCATCGCATAATCCATGAACGAACCGGTAAGGAGTTGCCCCATGTCGTCATACACAACATGTTCGAGCATCGCTTGCCCGATGCCCTGAACAACACCGCCTTGTACTTGGCCTTCTGCTAATAGTGGATTAATTACGCGGCCGCAATCGTCCACAGCGGTGTAACGTACAACTTCTACCACGCCAGTATCTTGGTCGATTTCAACCTCGGCGACATGACAGCCGTTCGGAAACGTATAACCCTCTCCTCGGTTGTAGCGATAAGTATGGGTTAATTCGCCACCAAACTGAGGCTGCAGCGCCGCCTTAGCAACTTCTTCCAGCGTGACGGTCCGATCATCAATGCGATAAAGGCCGCCTTTAAACAAGACCACTTCTTCATCCCCTTGGAGAAGCTCGGCGGCGATGGGCTTACCGCGTTCTATGACTCCGTCAGCGGCGCGCAACACGGCGATACCTCCCATCTGCGACGATCTCGAGCCACCGGTACCTCCACCGAAACGTACCTCGCGTGTATCCCCCTGGATCAAACGGATGCGGTCAATGTTAACGCCGAGCTTTTCATGTGCGATCTGTGCAAACGCCGTCGCATGGCCTTGACCATGTGAGTACGTACCAACGGTGATCTCAACGCTACCGTCCCCAGCGATTGAAACGCGAGCCTCTTCCTCGGGACCACCACCCGACGATTCAACGTAACACCCGAACCCGATTCCACGAAGTTTGTCCCGCACTACAGACGCCTGACGACGTACGTCAAAGGTTTCCCACTCGGCCCGAGCCAGCGCTAAATCCATCGTTTCAGCGAACGCACCGCTCCGAATGGGTATCCCCGCTAAGTTCACGTAAGGGAGATCTTCTTCGCGAATAAAGTTTCGGCGGCGTAATTCTCGGCTGTCGAAACCAGTCTCCTCGGCAGCCCGTTCCATCAATCGTTCCATTAGATAGGCCGCTTCCGGTCGACCCGCGCCCCGGTATGCGGCTACAGGCATGGTGTTGGTAAATACACAGCGGACACTGTGATAGATATGGGGCGATCGATAAACAGTTCCAACGACTCGGCCACCACCCATGGTGGGGACAAACGGTCCGACTGCAGAGCAAAAAGCACCCAGATTTGCGATGGTCTCGATCTTGAGCGCAAGCATGATGCCGTCCGTATCAAGCGCTACCGTTGCCGTACTAATGTTGTCCCGTCCATGAGAATCAGCCAAAAACATTTCCGAACGATCCCCACACCACTTCACTGGGCGATGGAGTTCTCGTGCCGCGTAAAGGCATACAACAGTCTCGGGATGTACTTCGCCCCGTACCCCGAACCCGCCACCCGTATCACCCGAAATAACCCTTATGTCGTCGGGCTCAATGTTAAATATCGAACGCGATAAAACTCCCTGTTGCGCAACTGCACCCTGGCTTGGGTTGTAGAGTGTGAACTTTCCCTCGCTATACGACGCGACCGAAACCCGTGGTTCCAGCGGCGTTGGTACAACACGGTTATTAATCACACTGATGTTTACGATATGAGCCGCTCCACCCATCGCGTTCGACACTTCTTCCGCGTCACCGCGCTCAAAATGGATGCAGACGTTATGACCTAGTTCTTCATGCAATATCGGCGCGGCGTCAGCAACCGAAGACTCAAGCGAAACCACCGGGTGCAATGGTTCAAAATCAACATCGACCTGCTCCACGGCGTCACGGGCCGCCTGCCGAGATTCGGCTACGACGGCTACGATCGCCTGACCCACGAACTGGACTTTGTCTTCCGCCAACGCCGGCCGACGCGGGATAAAACAAGGGTCACCACGGGCGTCCGTCAGTTGCGCTCGACACGGCAACGCGCCAAGCGAAACGAGCTCGGCGCCCGTATAAACCGCAACCACATCTGGCGACGCACGGGCTGCCTCGAGATGGATCGACTTCAATCGTGCATGCGCGTACGGGGAACGGTAGAACGCCGCATACAACTGGTCTTCAAGGTTTACATCATCAGTAAAAACACCAGCGCCCGTCACAAGGCGCGGATCTTCAGTGCGACGAACGCTCTGGCCTACGCCAAACTTCACCCAACAATCACTTGATTCCTGAGAACGCCGATGGGCCTCACCTCGACCTCAATCACGTCGCCTTCGTCCATGAACACCGGGGGAGTACGCGCAGCGCCCACGCCGCCGGGTGTCCCGGTCACGATGACATCCCCTGCAACCAATTCGGTGAATGTGGAGCAATACGCAATGAGTTCTGCAAACCCAAAGACTAGCTGATCTGACTTCGCATTCTGCATCACTTCACCGTTTAAGCGGGTGGTGATCTCCATATCATCTAGATCGCCAACCTCATCCGTAGTCATCATCCAAGGCCCAAACCCACCGGTGCCCGAAAAGTTCTTTCCGGGAGTGAATTGGCTGGTATGACGTTGATAATCACGCACACTGCCATCGTTATAACAGGCAAACCCTGCGACATGGTCAAGCCAGGACTCCTTCGCGATTCGTCGACCGGGTTTGCCGACAATCATTGCGATTTCGCCTTCGAAGTCGAGTGCGTGGGACTCTCTGGGCCGCACCATGGCGGCTCCGTGACCGATCTGGGCGCCCGCAAATCGAACGAAAATGGTTGGATTTTCTTCACCCCCCCGTCCCGTTTCTTCTTGGTGATCCTTATAATTAAGTCCCACACAGAGAATCTTGTCGGGCGCGGTGATGGTCGGAAGATAGATGATTTCGCTGAGACTATGATCCGGATTCTCGCCGATACCTGCAGACAATTCTGGCAGCACGCCGTCGGCAATCGCTTCTTTCAAGCTATTGAAGTCGGACCGGGCTCCGACATCGGTAACCCCATCACCGATCACACAGCCAAATGTTTCGCGGCCGTTTGCCACGTAGGTCAACCACTTCACGACAGATTCTTAGTTATCAAAAACGATGACACTACGCGCCACTTCGCCGGTCTCGAGAGCGAGAAGCGCATCGGTTACGTCTTCCAGTTTGATACGACTAGATACCATTTCGTCCAGGTGTAAACGACCTTGCAGATAAAAGTCGACATACCGCGGCATATCCACGCGGAAACGGTTGGAGCCCATCATAGACCCCTGAATGGTCTTTTCTTGCAGAAATTCAACACCGTGTAGGGTCACCATATCGCCAGGTGGAATCATGCCTATCACCGTCGCGGTGCCGCCCCGCCGCAACATCTGAAACGCCTGTTCGGCGGTGACTTTGAGACCAATGGCCTCGAACGAATAATGTACACCGCCACCGGTGAGTGCTTGAACCTGCGCTACCGCATCGCCGCCGCTAGCGTCGATCACATCTGTAGCCCCAAACTTCCGCGCGAGTTCGAGTTTGGACGCTACCATGTCAACAGCAATAACGCGGCTGGCACCGGCAAGCGCCGCTCCATTGATGCATGACAAACCAACGCCCCCGCAACCAATCACTGCGACCGTCGCTCCAGGTTCTACGGCCGCCGTATGAATGACGGCGCCTACACCGGTCGTCACCCCACAACCAATAAGCGCTGCCCGATCGAGCGGCATATCTTCTCGAATCTTAACCACGGCATGCTCGTGGACGAGCATCATCTCCGCGAACGAGCCCAAGTTCGCAAACTGGTGGAGGAGATCACCGCCGTAACTCAACCGCGGATCTTCGGCAGGTCCACGTCGAACTTCCGGTTCCTGACAAAGTGACATGTGACCCGTAAGGCAGTATTCGCAATGTCCGCAAAAGACTGACAAACAGGTGATCACGTGGTCGCCCGGCTTCACGTAACTGACATCACTTCCAACTTGGTCGACGATCCCTGCTGATTCGTGACCGAGCACAATCGGCAATTGCCCGGGATACGTCCCGTTGAAGAAGTGCATGTCGGAATGGCAAACACCCGCCGCCGCGGTTCGGATCAGGATCTCGCGAGGGCCGGGTTTCGATACCTCGATCTCCTCAACTTCCATTGGTTTGTTTACTTCTCTGAATACCGCAGCTTTCATGTCATCACCCCTGTCTGATACTTCAATCGAGTGTGCCAGACCGTCCAACCGCCCGCCACATGCGTAGAAATCTATCGGCGTTTCATTGACTCGTCTGTGGGCTACCGCGTTAAGCGTCGTTCGACAGAGCCCCTTGCGCTAGCGTCAGCGCCGCGTCGAGTGCAGCCGTTGTACCGCGGCTATCCGCGACACCGCGTCCGGCAATGTCAAAAGCGGTGCCATGGTCGACAGAGGTACGGACAAACGGTATTCCCAACGTGGCCGTCACGCTTTCGTGAAAATTGTGCACTTTAATAGCGATGTGTCCCTGATCGTGGTACATCGCGAGGACGACATCGAATTCGCCTTCGATTGCTCGATTGAACACCGAATCAGCGGGTAACGGTCCGCGAGCATCAATACCACGTTCCTTCGCAGCCTTGACCGCCGGCTCAATCGCATCGATTTCTTCTCGACCCAGCAAGCCACCCTCTCCTCCGTGCGGGTTAAGTGCCGCGACCGCAATCTTGATGCGTTGGAGACCCCAGCGAGTAAGAGTGCGGTGACAGAGATCAATCTTCTCCAACACATTGTCTCGGGTCACATAATGGCCCGCTTCGATCAACGATTTATGCGTCGACAAATGGACTACGCGCAGACCCGGCGTCATCAGCATGGTCGCGGTCGCGTCCACGTCGGCTAGTCGAGCCAGAATCTCTTGATGTCCGATATCACTATAACCGGCGGCATGAATGGCTTCTTTGTTGAGCGGGCACGTCATCATCGCGTCAATCTGTCCAGACAGTGCGTCAGCTGCTGCTGCTTCAACGGATTCAACGGCTATTCGTCCACATACGGGAGAAACTACCCCTAATTCGAAATCCACGGGCTTATCTATTCCGACGTCGACGAATTTGTAGCGCGCGTTTGGCGACACTCCGGCGATCTTCGCCCCTAACTCAAGCGCCCATCGCGCCCCATACACTACGATTTCGCACTTCGTAGACACATCATCTAGGACCCGAGCGAAGACTTCCGGACCAATGCCAGCAGGGTCGCCAAGCGTGACACCGATGACTGAGTTTCCCTTCACGCGTTCAACATAATACTGTATATATATACAGTATTATGCCCAACACGATTGACGATCTGCGTATGGCGTTCGAACTTTTTGGCGTGTGCACAACATGTCATCGAACCGAACTACTCGATCTCGGTATGCTGCAGGAACGCTTCGGTCCCGATTGCCCAATCACCAAAGTCCGCGACCATGTGAGGTGTAATCAATGCGGCACTTTTACCCGTGACATACGAATTGTCTACGTGGGTCGGTGCGGCGTAGCTCGTGGATTCCATTATCGAACCTAATTCAATCAATCCGTCAGGAGCTCAGTCGCATCTACTTCGAGCCCGAATCCATCAAGCCCAACAAAATCCATCTCCCGTCCCGTAAGCACGCGAATGTGCTGGGCACCTAAATCACGCAAAATTTGAGCCCCCACACCGATCTCTAGCCATTCGTGTCTACGCTCCGTCTCACGGCTCGTGAGCTCGTTCGAGCCATTGGAATCAAGATGATCCAGCGGAACACCGACAAACCCACTACGAAGATAAATGAGAATCCCCCCTCCCAGTTCACCGATGCGCTTTAGGGAGACATCGAGCAAATTGTTCTCATGCTCACTCTGAGGCCCAAACACATCTTCAATCAGCTTCTCCCGATGAATTCTAACCACCACCACCTCGCTCGCAACAACGTTACCGAAGACCAAGGCAAGATGTTCGGCATCTTCGAACTTGGTCCGATAAGCGTAGGCACGCGCCTTACCAATCCGCGTATTTACGTGAAATTCTCTGCTTCTAACCACCAATTGCTCGCGCCGTTGCCGATACGCAATGAGGTCCGGGATGGAAATCACTTTGAGGGCATGTTCCGCCGCGAACTCAAAGAGATCGGGTAACCGTTTAACGGACCCATCGTCATTTACGATCTCCGCAAGCAGTCCCACGGGCCCGCACCCGGCCGCTTCCGATAGATCGATCGCCGCTTCCGTGTGTCCCGATCGAACCATCACCCCCCCCGTTCTTCCAACGAGCGGGAAAATATGACCAGGACGAACGAAATCCTCGCCTTGCGTGTTGTTACTTGAAAGCGCTGTTACGGTATTTGCACGCTCTTCGGCAGAAATACCGGTGGTTAGCCCTTTACGGTAGTCAACGCTCACCGTGAATGCAGTCGACAGCGGTGCGTCGTTCCGGGCAACCATTGGCTCCAAATGAAGCCGCTTGGCATGTTCTTCGTTAATCGGAGTACACAAAATGCCACTGGTATGGCGAATCATAAACGCAACTTTGTCCGTGGTTGCTTTTGACCCGGCCATGATCAAATCGCCTTCGTTCTCTCGATCGTCGTCATCGACGACGACCACGAGTTCGCCCGCTGCAATCGCAGATATTGCGTCTTCTACCCGGTCGAATGTCGTAGCCATGCACTACCCTGACTGCTAAGTTTGCGCGCTTCCAAGAGTATCACGGGGCCCCAGATTACAGTGAAATCCGCACGCTTAGCGCTGCACACAGATTTCATGATCAATACAGTCGACGGCCAGATCTTCGGCGGCTTTCTTGAACACATGGGTCGGTCGATATTCGAGGGCGTGTACGATCCAAATTCAATGCATGCCGACGAAGATGGCATGCGAAGTGACGTTCTAGAAGCACTGCACCAACTTGAAATGCCCATCGCGTGCTTAGATCGCTTCGGTCTTGCGCAATTCGTCAATTTGCTCGGGACTAAGATTCAATAAATCGCCATACACGGAGTCGTTGTCCGCACCCACCCCTCTCGGCAGCTTCACCTCGGGCGGTTCTACGTCGTTAAATCGAAGCGCCGAGCTGGGCAGTGTTACGGTCCCGTATTTCGGATGCGAAACTTTAGATAGCGCGCCACGTTCCAAAAGATGCGGATCGTTAACGACATCGTCTAGCGATTGGACCGGCGCGCAGATGACATCGTGTGACTGACAAATACGAAAAACGTCTTCCTTTGTCCGCGTCTGGGTCCATTCTTCAACCACTGCGTCGGTGGCGTCCATGTTGGCCGAGCGAGTCGCCATGTCCACGAATCTCGGATCATTTTCTAGATCGTTGCGCTCCATTGCTTCCAACAATCGCTGCCAGTGATTTTCACGGATGCAGATAATGGCCACGTGTCCATCGTTGGTGGCATATACGTTGTACGGCGCGACTGCGCGCGCTTGATGGTGATTGCCTGTCCGGGGCGGATTACCACCCGCCAGGTAATACGCGCCAAGTGCCGAACATAACGTCGGAAACACTGCGTCCTGCATCGCGACATCGAGAATCGCGCCTCGACCGGTATGTTCGCGACGATATAACGCCGTGGTAATCGCTCCGTAGAGATGCACCCCACCGAGGATGTCGCAAAGAGCAGGTCCAGACTTCAGTGGCGGCTCGCCCTCATTGCCGGTGATGGCGACCACGCCGGTCATGGCTTGGACCGTTATATCCATCGCCAGATAATCGCGATGCGGTCCGCCTTGCCCATAACCCGTTGCGGCCGCGTATATAAGCCTTGGATTCAGCGCCGTCAGCGTTTCGCTGCCGACCTGGTTGCGTTCCATCGTTCCAGGCGCAAAATTCTCGATGAGCACGTCCGCGTGGGCCGCAAGTTCTTTCAATAAGTCGCGTCCACGATCCGACTTTAGGTTCAGTGTGATGGTCTCTTTGTTACCGTTCAGCATGCAGAAGGGGTAGCTCGAACTCACATCGCTGGAGCGACCGCGCATCCCTTCACCTCCAGGTGCCTCGATCTTAATGACTCGTGCACCCGACATCGCTAACAAATAGCCACAGTAAGGTCCGTTGTATATTTGCCCCATGTCGAGAACCACGACATCCTTTAGCGGTAGGTCAGTCACTTCTTACTTCCTTGCGCGATCATGATCAGCAACCACCTTACCAAAACTCCATCCCCATCCAGCTATAATTCGAATCACTGCGCCCGTAGCTCAA
>DCBA01000093.1:0-32841 GCA_002313255.1 Gammaproteobacteria bacterium UBA1119
GTACTTAAGCGTATGGGCCTTACCAATATCGAGAACGCGAAACCCTTCTCGATCAACTATTTCGATTTCCACGGTGACAGGCTCATGGTGTCCAGAACAGGATTCACAGGTGACCTTGGCTACGAGCTATGGATAGACCACGGTCTCGCAATCCAACTGTGGGACGCGGTCTACGAAGCCGGTCGCGACCTCGGTATTCATCCCTATGGCGACCAAGCAACAGACATGCTGCGACTCGAAGCCGGTTTTATCATGCCGGGATCCGAGTTCAATGAAGCTCTAAAAACGGTCCACTTTGAGCACGATCAGACACCGTTCGAACTCAATCTTGGTTGGTTGGTCGACTTCAAGAAACCTCACTTCAATGGTCGACGCGCCTTGTGGGCCGAGCAACAACGCGGTCCAACGTACACGTTGACCAAGCTGGACATCGAGGGCAACAAACCTGCCGAAGGTTCGTTTGTTTATAGCAATAAGCGTTGCACGAACGAAATTGGCTACGTCACGTCGGGCATATGGTCACCGGCGGTGAAAGCGAATATTGCACTTGCGATGATAGAGACCGAGTACCTCGACGGAGAAATTTGGTCGGAAATCTATTATGAAAAGGAGCTCAGGCAGCACAGTAAAGTAGCTAGATGCCGAATTAAACAGGAACCTTTCTGGGCACCGGCCAGAGCGCGAGCCACACCAGCTGAGAACTTCTAATACAGCTTTGCCAGTGCACCGGGGTTAACACTGGGATAAAATACACGAATCGCTCTCAACAAAGGTATGCGTGCATTGAGCGCCGTAGATTTTGTAGACAGCTATATCGATGCGTGGAATCACCATGATCCTCGATGGATAGCCGACCATCTGACGCGAGACGGTGTCTATTGCGATATCCCCACTCACCAACGGCACCCTCGACACGAGCTGGTGCCTTACCTTGCTGACATCTTCGATCTAGACCACAGCTGCTACGAACTCGAAGGCGAAATCGTGACGGGGCGAAACTCCATTGCATTTCAATACCAAGTGCGGCCCAACGCAGAAACACCGGTTTGGTTTGGTGCGGAGTTCGTAACGCTGCACGGTGAACACGCGGTTTACATAGCAGACTATTACAAGGAGCCCATCCGGGATTCAAAGAGGGACGAAATTCAGGCTGAAAAGTACGCCAAATCAGGATTGAATCCCCAACTACTGGAAACATATAAGCGGGCTTTGAACGACTTGATGATATTGGAACACACCTATCTAAATTCCGACCTGACTTTGCCAAAACTTGCCAATTTGATGCATTGTTCCCTGAATCATCTATCACAAGTTATCAACGCCGGATTCGGAATGAGTTTTTTCGATTACTTAAACCACCACCGTATCGAAGCAGCCAAGAACTTGCTCAGTCAGCACGATAGTTCTCGGGGCGCGATACTGAGCGTTGCTTTTGAGGTTGGTTTTAACTCCAACTCAGCGTTCTACGCTGCATTCAAGAAAACGTGCGGACAAACACCGGCCCAGTATCGTCGTTCTCAACAAATCGAACGTTGACGGCGTTCGCTCGACGGCTGACAAAATCGTCATGCTCGCGTCCGGGACTTTCGCGCATCCCGAACCCGAGCCCACCCGATTCGTCCTATAGTCTGTCGGGTGTTAGCCCTATCCCACAGACCGTGAACCAGGGAACGCGAAGTCGATACCATTACCGTCCGCGGACGAGGTCCAGCGTTCGGTAATTGTCTTACGGCGCGTATAGAAACGAACGCCGTCCGGACCATAAGCCGCAAGGTCACCGAATCTTGAATCCTTCCAACCACCAAAGCTGTGATTAGCAACCGGGACAGGCAAGGGTACGTTGATCCCGACCATGCCAGCTTCAACTTCATTTGCGTAGGTACGGGCCGAATAACCGTCCCGAGTAAAAATGCATGTTCCGTTCCCGTACTGACTGTCGTTGATTATCCGCATCGCATCAGCCGCCGTGTTAACCCGAACAAGGCAAAGAACCGGCCCGAAGATCTCCTCGTCATAAATCGACATGCCGGGTTGAACGTTGTCAAAGAGTGTTCCGCCGAGATAGAAACCAGGCTGTTGGTAACTGGCATGCCTTCGTCCATCAACCAGTATGGTGGCTCCTTGATCAACCCCTTCTTGGATCAAACCAACGATTCGATCCCGTTGCGGACCGCTGTTCAGGGGTCCCATATCGAGATTATCCACACCAGGACCGATGTTTAGTCCGGAAACCTTTTTACTCAATACGTCGGCAACCGCGTCCGCCGTCTCATCACCAACCGATACCACCACCGACAACGCCATACAGCGTTGGCCGCACGAGCCATATGCCGCACCCATAATGGCATTTGTCGCAGTTTCAACATCTGCATCAGGAAGCACAACCGCATGATTTTTTGCGCCGCCAAGAGCTTGAACTCGCTTGCCACTGTCGCCTGAAGCTTTGTATATGGATCGTGCAACCGGCGTCGAACCAACAAAACTCACCGCCTTGATGTCCGGATGATTCAATAACCATCCGGCAGTCTCCTGATCGCCTTGAACAACGTTGAAAACCCCATCGGGGAGTCCCGCCTCCGAAAAAAGTTCCGCTAATCGGTAACTTGCGGTAGGAACTTTCTCCGAAGGTTTTAATATGAACGTGTTCCCGCAAGCAACGGCTAGCGGAAACATCCACATAGGAACCATTACAGGAAAGTTAAACGGTGTAATGCCGACAACGACGCCTAACGGCGACATCTCACTCCAACTGTCGATATCCGGACCAACCGCCTTTGTGTATTCGCCCTTTAAGTGCTCGGCGATCCCCGTGGCATATTCGATATTCTCTATACCCCGCTGAAGCTCGCCTTGAGCATCCAATAGTGTTTTACCGTGTTCGCGCGTAACGAGTAGACAAAGTTCGTCAGCGTGGGCGGTCACCAACTCGCAAAAGCGCCTCAGAATTACCGCACGTTTTGCCGGCTCGACGACTCGCCAGTCTTGGTAAGCAATTTTCGACGCATCAACAGCAGCATTGACCGTCTTTTCGTCTGCAAGCGTGACGTAACCCATCTGTTCACCGGTTGCTGGATCAAGTCGCTCAAGCTTCTGCGAACCACTGACATCTAATTTGCCGCCGATGAAGTGTCCCGTGATCTCCGTATGCGCCATTTGTCTCTCCACTAACCTTCCTGAGTCCAGCAACTAGTCGATGTCATCCAATACATCACCGAGTATCCCGAGCATTTGATCGATCTCTGTTTCACTGATCACAAGCGGAGGCGCCAGAGCAACAATGTCTGCCGTGGCGCGAACCAAAAGACCTCGGTCAAACGCCTCGCGAAATACCGCCATCGCTCGTTCGGTCGGCGCGCCGTCTCGCGGCCGCAATTCCACCGCACCCGCGAGACCAAAATTACGCACGTCGATCACGTTCGGCTTGTCGGCGAGCGCATGTAATCCTGCTTCCCAAATGGTTTCGAGCCCGCGAACGTGCTCAAACAAGCTCTCGTTTTCATAAACGTCCAATGCCGCGTGAGCTGCCGCAGCCGCAAGAGGATGGCCTGAATACGTGTAGCCATGAAAAAACTCGATCGCCGTGGGTGGTCCCTTCATAAAGACTTCTCGAATTTTCTCCTGCACTACCACCGCTCCCATAGGCACCGCGCCGCTGGTTAGTCCCTTAGCGGTACACATGATGTCAGGGACAACACCTAGTCTCTCTGATGCCGAAGCCCAACCCAACCGCCCGAATGCGGTAATCACCTCATCGAAGATGAGCAAGATCCCATGCGCTTCGGTGATTTCACGAAGTCGCTCCAGATAACCAATGGGGGGTACCAATACACCGCCCGAGCCAGCGAACGGTTCGACAATGACTGCCGCGATGGTGCTCGCGTGGTTGCTCGCTATAACGCGTTCAAGATCATTCGCGAGATGGGCTCCCCAGGCGGGTTGGCCTTTGCTAAATGCCTGATGCTCTAAATCGTAGGTTTCCGGAAGATGGAACACACCCGGAAGCATCGGCCCAGCCGCAATACGGTTGTTGCCGATGCCGCCGACACTCGTCCCACCAAATCCAGAACCGTGATACCCCCGTTGCCGTCCCACCAAACGGGTCCGTTGGGCTTCCCCACGGGCATGGTGATAGCCCAGCGCTATCTTGAGCGCGGTATCAACGGATTCTGATCCCGAGTTAGTAAAGAAAACGGCCTCCATGCCGTCCGGCATCATGTTCGCTAGCCGTTCGGCAAGCCGAAAAATTTCTGGATGACCCATTTGAAAAGCTGGAGAATAATCGAGCGCGCCCGCCGCCTGACGAATGGCTTCAACGATGTGAGGATGACAATGACCCGCGTTGCAGCACCAGAGCCCCGACATCCCATCCATAATTTGGCGATCGTCTACTGTGGTGTAGTACATACCTTGAGCGCTTTTCATGAGCCGGGGTTCGTTCTTGAAAGCCCGGTTACCCGTAAACGGCATCCAGTAAGCAGCGAGGTCCAACTCGTTATGTAGAAGGTTTTTTATGTCCATCCTGCGCTACTCGATAAAACGACCACGGTGGAATCTTCTTACCAAAGACCGTGGCCATATCATATTTTCGTCGATAAGCGGTACTGACCGCACGGTACATCACCTCGTCGTCCAACCTTGTTATAGTCACGTCATAGATCTTACTCTCGATACGAATCCTGGCACGAGGATCTCGTAAAATATTGATTTCCCAATACTTTTTTTCTTCGCCGTAAGACCCGATATAAAGATCACTAGCAACACGCACGCACCAAATGGTGGTGGAATGCGGAATGCCATACCAGGGGCGGGTTTCAATAAATACTTCGTCAATTTCATCGGTGAATTGCCAATTCTCGACGGGCGAAGATACTTCCTCACCGCTAAGCCAAAGTCCCGGCCTAACGTCCTTGGGTTCACACCCGACAGCCAGCACGCTAAGGGTGAGCAATACGAGCGACAGACGAATTGCTATTGGAATTTGAGCTTCGAGAATCGGAGATTGGATCTTCACGAGCGACCAATGCCATGACACAAACTCATCCTAGGTTCGGCGGTTTATACCGTCTCACAACGATCGAATCACCACTACGGATCTTCCCAGGCACGTCGACGACCCCTACTACCCCGCGCTTCCGTTTTGCTTCGATCAGAAATTGCCGACGCGCAAGCGATTTGCCTGCGTGCGCCGTATAAAGTCCCACAATCTTATCCGCCATGTCGGTACAAGGTGGGTTGAAGTCTTCAACAACCAAGACTGCACCTGAAGGAAACATCAGCTTGGATCCCTTCGGCAGTCTGGAAAAATCTTTAATCCCTTCAACAAAGACGTTTACGCCAAGATCGCCAGGCGACAACGGCTGATCCAGATTCAACGCCTCCTGAATCTCGCGCACTTCCTCTTGCGACATTCCGGTCCACTGACGATTGTTTCTCCGCACTGTTCCCGTTGGCTCGGTGTCGCCTTCATAACACACTCGACTAAATCCGCGATGTTTGTCATCAACAAATCCTTCAAGATCCGCCATGACGTATTCTTGAACCTGCTTTGCCATGTCGTCGCCGGCTCCAATCGATACTGAGATCAACTTCGCTTTTTGGTCCTTCATCCGGATTGTGCCGGGCACCGACTGCTCATGTTTTGATAATTGTAGCTTTCGAACATCTATATTTATTCCGAGCCTAGACGCTTGGATAACATCGCTCATCGAATCATTGCGGAGATCGTATACCGTTCACGATCCGTACGTTGATTGTTTCGTCTAAGGCGTTTATTACCCACTACCAAGATCAAACCAAACATGTGCTTGTCCGGTGCCAGCGGCGTTTTCATCATTAGACATCATGCGGCCTCGAGCTCGGCAATCACGACCGCCTAGCGCTCCTGACATCATCAGGTAGTGACCAAAAATACCTTCCGGTTCGAAGCGGAGATACACCGGCAGCCTCGTTCTACACGCAAATTATTTAGGATTCTAGAGCTTAAGGTCGTGCCTTGGAGCCCACCCGTTCATTGACGCTCAGAGTCGGAGCGTGTATCACCAGCGAATGAAGATTCAACTGGTAGACGAGATTCGCGGAAATCTTCCGCTCGACGATGATCATCCATATCGGACGGGTCCGTGGAAGCCGAACGCACGCGAGTTCGACGCCTACGATTTAGACGTGATCGGCGAATTGCCCCTCGACCTCAATGGCGTCTATTTGAGGAATACGGAAAACCCGTTGCACGGAGCAATCGGACGTTACCATCCGTTTGATGGCGACGGCATGTTGCACTCCATCTCGTTCGACTCGGGAAAGGTTGAATATCACAATCGCTATATCCGAACCGATGGATTTAACGCCGAGCTTGAATCGGGAACGCCGCTTTGGGCTGGCTTAATGGAAAATCCCCAGAAGTCAAAACGCCAGGGCTGGGGTGCCCGAACAGGCCTAAAAGACTCGTCGAGTACAGACGTGGTCGTCCACCGAGGTCGTGCCGCGACGAGTTTTTACCAATGCGGCGATATCTACGAGCTTGACCCCAAAACGCTCCATCAATTGGGCAAGGCGTCCTGGACAAAAGACGTCACCCCAGGTTGGGGAGTTTCGGCACACACGAAAGTCGATCCTTCATCCGGCGAGATGCTGTTTTTCAATTACTCAAAACAGAAACCGTACATGCACTATGGCGTTGTCGATTGTCACGGAAAACTTGTGCATTACGTTCCAATCGAGTTGCCGGGGCCTCGACTGCCGCACGACATGGCGTTCACGGCAAACTATGCAATCTTGAACGATATGCCGCTTTTCTGGGACCCTGAAGCCCTCAGTCACGGCGCACACGCTGTCCGTTTTTTCAGAGATATACCCAGCCGCTTCGCAGTTATTCCGCGACGTGGGCAAGCAAGCGATATCCGGTGGTTTGAAGCAGAACCAACCTACGTCCTGCACTGGATCAATGCGTATGAAGAAGGCGACGAAGTCATTCTCGACGGATACCGCCAGGACCCATCGAAAGCCGCCAGCGTCGACTTACCTGAAAATCTGATCCCATATCGAATGTTGGATATTCATTCCATCGGGGCCCGGGCATATCGGTGGCGGTTCAATATGCAAACCGGTTCCGTCTCCGAACAACCTCTCGACGACGCGATTTCGGAATTCGGCATGATCAATCCAGATTTTGCGGGTAAGCCATACCAGTATGTATGGGAGATGAGCACCAAACCCGGATGGTTCCTTTTCAACGGCATCACGCGCCTCAACGTGAAAACGGGCGAACGCCAAGGCTATGAGTTTCGATCGGGGGTTTACGGCAGCGAAAGCCCCGTGGTACCGGCACGTAAAAACGATCGTGAAGACGGTGGTTACGTCGTCACAATAATCTCAGACATTAACGAAGATTCCTCGAGCTGCCTGGTATTTAACGCCGATGACCTACTAAGCGGCCCCGTTGCATCGATCAAATTGCCGGAGCGAATATGTGTCGGTACCCACAGTTATTGGGAAAACTCCTAAATCAGCTCTAGTCAATCAGCGGCATGATCAGCAACCGCCGCACACTCCTTTACCTACCTCACTAGTAGTCACAACGTTTCACCCACCGTTAATCTTTCGCTGTTTGACATCGTCTTCCTGGCTAGGGAGACAGCACGAATCCCTCATAATTCTTCGACGCAATGTCGTCGCATTTTTTCCGATAGGTTCCGACGCCCCCCACATAGGGCATGAATATTCGGGGTTTACCCGGAATATTTGCGCCCAAGTACCACGAATTACAACTCGGTGCGGTAAACATCGTACCCTTGGCGACTTCATTGACGTGCTCAATCCAATTTTGCTCGGCTTCAGCCGTAGGTTCGATGGAACGAAGCTGGTGTCGATCCATATGTGAGATGCAATCGCTAATCCAATCGACGTGCTGCTCGATAGATACAAGCATATTGCTTAGCACTGACGGGCTTCCAGGTCCCGTGATCGTGAACATGTTCGGAAACCCATGTACCTGCAGTCCCAGAAAAGTTCGAGGGCCCGCATCCCAAACGTCGGCAAGACGCGCTCCATCTCGACCTGTGATTTCGACATTCAACAACGCGCCCGTCATCGCATCGAATCCCGTCGCGTAGACCAGAGCATCGAACTCGTACGATCTCTGTTTTGTCTCCACGCCCCTTTCGCTGATCTTTTTGATACCGCCTTGACGAAGATCGACCAAGGTGACGTTGTCTTGGTTAAAGGCATCGTAATAATGGCTATCGATCACCGGCCTCTTGCAACCAATAGGATAGTCGCGGGGCATCAGCTGATCCGCAACATCGGGATCATCGATTACTCGAGCTACCTGTTCTCGATACATTTCACAAGCAAGCTCATTGGCGTTCGGATCGAGGCCGATATCGAGATAACGACTGATCGCGGCAAAACCGTCCCGATCCAGCGCAGACTTACGCTGTTCAGGCGTCGTCTCGAGTATTGAATCTGTTGGAGGAGCGTTGTCGGCACCACCGAAGCCAAAGCCATACCCTATGATTCCCGCCAGAGATTCACGCTGTTGTTGCCGGATTTCGTCGTAATTTGCCTTTGCCTCAGCTCGAAACTCCTCCGTGAGCGGTCGGTTGTTCGCTGGCATCGTGTAGTTCGGCGTACGCTGGAATACGGTTAGATGCGCCGCCTCCTCGGCAATCACCGGAATCGACTGAATCCCGGAAGAACCCGTGCCGATTAAACCAACTCTCACACCCGTAAAGTCCACGCCTTCGTGCGGCCAGCGTCCGGTGTGATAGACAGGGCCACGAAAATTATCAGACCCGTCAATTGAGGGCGTGTTCGGCACCGATAAACAGCCGGTCGCCATCACGCAATACCGTGCTTCGTATGACTTCCCGGTATCAGTATTGACCAGCCATTGACGAGTATCCTCGTTGTACGCCGCGGTTGTTACCCGAGTATCAAAACGTATTTGGGGTAACAAATCGAATCGCTCAGCAATATGGTTCGCGTAGTCCAGAATTTCGGGCTGACCCGCCATAACTTCGGACCAATTCCAGTCCTGCTGAAGCTCCTCGGAAAAACTAAACGAATACTCCATGCTCGGCACATCACAGCGTGCGCCGGGGTAGCGATTCCAATACCAGGTACCGCCCACCCCGCTTCCGGCTTCCAACACTTGTACCGATAAACCCAAAGCGCGAAGCCGGTACAACATGTACATTCCGGCAAACCCCGCGCCAACAACCAATACGTCCGTTGACTCCGTCTGTCCAACCTTGCTCATACGAATCCTAGTTATTACGAGCCCATCAAAATGGCTTACGCCTAGGAACAATAATACCCATGCCACGTGCTCGAGTCTTTGTTCTGCTTCGGCACCATCTATTTAGCACGCTTTATGCCGATCTCTTTCGGTAGCAAAGGCCACCGACTCTCCGTCCATGACGCCATTCTCAAACAGTGGGTCTTTTCTTAATACGTACTGCTTCAGGTAGATTTCCTCTACTCAATGTCTAGCACGAGACGTGACAGATCATCGAGAGGCGCGTAGGTTTGGCGTTTGCACGTTCCTGCGGCAAATTTCGCCGGGTCGCAATGCACAGGAATCAGGTACATAAACGCTTAGAGAAAATTCATGCCCGATGAAGTTTTTTGCCAAACAGAGCTCAACTATGTAACCGCCCACGGTGTTGAACCCAAAGACGTCACAATTCTCAACGGCAGGATGTCGACAAGTGGCGCAGGTTGGGAACGACGGGGGTTCGAGTTATTCGCTCACCACTCGAACGTGTTGAACTGGGATGACGACAACGAAGTCGCCAACCGCTATTACGGGGAAATGACTTCGTTAGCAAAAGCCCTGTCGGGTTGTACGCATGCCTTAATGGAAGGTCATATCAACCGAAATCCACGACAAGCAGCAGTGCACCCAGACTACGCGCCTATTCGGTTCGTGCATTCAGATTTCACGGAAACGTATGGGAAGGCGATTTGTGAATACTACGAAAGCGATGAAGATGGGCCGCGAAATGCATTACAAAGAGCTAACGTTGCACCTGAGACAGTGCGCGCCTCGACACGCATACTCATCCTGCAGTTCTGGCGCAACGTGGGTGAGCCACGAATGGACCTACCCCTGGCAATTTGTGATGCGGAGTCCGTTTCCCGCGAAGAGCTTCAGGACTTCCATGTCTCCAGCTACGCGGGCGGCGATTTCGGTTTTGACACGTTCGGCGTACGAGCACCGGGATCCGATGATCAGCACCGATGGTTTACCTTTCCCGAAATGACAGTCCAAGAAGTATTGACGTTACGAACCTATGACAGTGAAAGAGCGGCCTTAGGCAAACCTTTCTGGACACCCCACTCCGCCTTTCAAGATCCAAATGTGACAGCCGGAAATCCTGCGCGTAAAAGTATCGAAGTACGGGCAACCTGCCTTTTTGAATAGCGACGATCCCGCCCGAAATGTTTGAATACGATATCCAGCCCAACAAAACGGCTCCGATATCCGCCATTCCATGAAACCTTTTCTCAAGTCCCTCTCGATCCTTTTGATCTGCCCGATATTCGCCGCTGGCATCGAACAAATTGCCGACGTCACGCATCCGGGACTCGGCGAAATGAGCGGTATCGTTGCATCAACGTTTGAAGACGTCTATTGGGTACACAACGACTCGGGCGACAGCGCGAGGATCTTCGCGATCAAAGCCGACGGAAGCGTGGTATTACCACGCCTCGTAACTACCTTTTTCCCTAATCGATCATCCGATGCCTGGGAAGGCTATTCCATCGACAATGCGTGGCATCAAGATTGGGAGGACATTGCGATCGCGGACGGCACGCTTTTCATTGCCGATGTTGGAAATAACGCGAACGCGAGGCGAGACCTCGGCGTCTACGTTGTTAACGAACCCAACCCTTACTACGTTCACAAGGCCCGAGCAGCGAGGTTCTTACCCATCCGCTATCCGGACCAACTCCAATATCCAGCAACACAATGGCACTTCGATTGCGAAGCTGTCTTTACGTTCGAAGGAAATCTCTATTTCCTGACCAAACACAGGCAACCCGGAAAACCCATGGCTTGGGAGGCTGGTACCAAACTCTACCGACTCGATACCCGTCACACGGATCAAGAGAATGTATTAACGCTGGTGGACCACCATCGCGAAATCTCCTTAGCCACTGGAGCAGACGTCTCTCCCGATTCAGATCGCTTGGCGATTCTGACCTACACCCGCCTATGGGTATTCGATCGACCCGCACATGAAGATAAATGGCTGCAATCTACCTCACGCGTATTGGACCTTGACCCCAACTTGGTGCGGCAAAATGAAGCAGTCGCGTGGGAAACCAACGAATCGCTTTTAATCACCAATGAAAATCGGGCGATTTTTAGAGTCCCGCTGGATGCACTCACGCCTACCCTCTCTTCACGCGCGAACCACTAGCTGTCAACGGCTCTAAGTAATCTTTTCCAACCGTCCTCACGATTATTTGAAACAACGTACCGCCAATCAGAAAGAACTCGAACTCCAGGAACAGCCTAAGACCGCAGGCGTCATCGTTTTGGGTGGAGGCGTGGTAGGTTGCAGCGTCGCCTACCACCTAGCGAAACTGGGGGCAGATGTTCTTCTTCTTGAGCGTGACCAGCTTACTAGCGGGACCACGTGGCATGCGGCCGGTCTTCTTTCAGAGTTCCGTGGAACTCGCGCGTTAACTGAATTGGCTCGGTACTCCGTATCGCTTTACGAAAAACTCACCGAAGAGACGGGACAGGCTACGGGATTAAAACGCAACGGCAGCATTGCGATCGCCACCGATCAAGACCGCTGGGAAGAACTGCGGCGTGGCGCAACAGTCGCGCGCAGTCTTGGCATCGAAGCAGAGGAAGCAACCGCAACGGACGTCTCCCAATTATGGCCACTAGCCCAGACCAATGACCTGGTAGGCGCGATCTACTATCCGAACGACGGGCAGATCAATCCCGTCGACGTCACGATGGCGCTCGCGAAGGGTGCTCGGCTATTTGGTGCCCGTCTTATGGAGAAAACACCTGTCATCGGTGTCGTACAACGTGATGGCCAAGTCCGAGGGGTGGAAACGTCGGTCGGTTACATCACTACGGATATAATCGTTAATTGCGCAGGCATGTGGGCGCGAGAATTAGCTCAAACCTCTGGCGTCAACGTTCCGTTGCATGCGTGCGAACACTTCTATTGCCTGACGGAACCCATCGCTGATCTACCCTCGGATCTGCCGATATTGCGAGACTTCGACGGTTGCGCCTACTTCAAGGAAGACGCGGGAAAGCTCCTGATTGGGGCATTCGAACCTGTCGGTAAACCTTGGGGAATGAATGGAATACCCAACGACTTCTCCTTTGGAGAACTGCCGGAAGACCTCGACCATGTGGCGCCGATTCTCGAAGGCGCAACCCGACGCGTACCCCGAATTAGGGAAACGGGTATATCGCGTTTTTTTAACGGGCCGGAGAGTTTCACACCCGATAATCGCTACCTCATCGGCGAAGCGCCCGAACTCAAAGGCTACTTCGTCGCCGCCGGATTCAACTCCATTGGTATTCAATCCGCGGGCGGCGTTGGCATGGCGATCGGCGAGTGGATAATACGTGGCTACCCACCGCCGGATCTTTGGGAAGTAAATATAAAGCGGACTTTCCCTTTCCAAAACGAATCCCGATATCTTCACGACCGAGTCAGCGAAACTCTGGGCATGCTCTACGGCATGCACTGGCCGTATCGGCAATACACAACGAGCCGGGATGTGCTTTGCAGTCCGCTTCATAAACGTCTCGTAACCGAGGGAGCTTGCTTCGGCGAATTAGCCGGCTGGGAACGGGCCAACTGGTTTGCCGATCCAAGAACTAAGCCCAAATACGAATACAGTTACGGCCCACAAAATTGGCACCACAACCAAAAAAAAGAGCACGAGACAACACGAGAACGAGTAGCACTTTACGACCAAACATCATTTGCCAAATTTGACGTCGTAGGTCCGGATGCCGAATGCATATTGGAACGAATCTGTGCAAACAGCGTGGGTCGAGATATCGGTTCAATCACCTACACACCATGGTTGAATGAACGGGCTGGCATCGAAGCCGACGTCACCGTCACGCGTTTCGCCGAACATGCCTTTCGGGTAATTACAGCCCCGACCACGAGACGTAAAGATTGGCACTGGTTGCTAAACCATATTCCGACGGGCAAGGACTGTTCTGTGTCCGATGTCACCGAAGAATGGGCTGTTTTGGGCGTGATGGGTCCCCAAAGCCGTACGCTCCTTTCTTCGTTGACGCGCACGAATCTCGACAACGAGTCATTTCCATTTGGAACCGGGCAAGAGCTTGAAATAACCGGAATCACTTGTTGGGCCCAACGCATCACCTACGTGGGTGAACTTGGTTGGGAGCTGTACTGTCCGTGGAACGCCGCACTCGAGCTTTTTTGCGTAGTGTTCGACGCAGGCAAATCGGTCGGAATCGGCCTTGCCGGGTACCATGCACTTGATTCGTGCCGGATCGAAAAAGCCTACCGCCATTGGGGACACGATATTGCCGACGGCGATACGCCACTAGAGGCCGGTCTAGGCTTTGCCTGTGCATTCGACAAAGAGATTGCCTTTATCGGTCAAGATGCGCTACTGCGCCAACGAGACGAAGGCGTAAACCGCCGCTTGACCCAATTTCTTTTACCAGACCAAGAGGCTCGGCCGTACCACGACGAACCAATTTTTCGAGACGGGGAGCAGGTTGGTTATGTCACATCAGCCAATTACGGCCATACCTTGGGCGGCAACGTAGCCCTCGGATACATCACCGCCAAGCAACCTCTAAACCAAGCGTCTATCAACGACGGTAATTTTGAAATAGAGATCGCGGGTACCAGATTTCCGGCTGCCGCGAGCTTCAGGCCGATGTACGATCCAGATTCTTTGCGGGTGAGGCAGTAACGATTATGGGAACAGACGAGCTCACGGTTTTTACAGCAAGAAAAGTCATCACAATGAATCGCTCTTGGCCTTACGCCACGGCAATTGCCACCAAAAACGGCAGGATATTGGAGGTGGGCACACTCGAAACACTCAAACCCTGGCTGGAATCTCATCCGCATCGCATCAACGATCAGTTCGCAGATAAAGTCGTCGCCCCGGGATTCATTGACCCGCACTTGCATCCGTCAATGGCAGCGGTGTTATTGCCTATGCGATTTATCACGGCAACCCGTTGGGAACTGCCGTGGGAAACCGTCCAACCGGTGACTACGCCTGTCGACTTCTTTCGGCGGTTGCATGAACTTCACGCCGAACAAGCGCCCGACGAACCACTCTTTACATGGGGTTACCACCAACTTTGGCATGGTCCGATGAACCGGACGTTGTTGAATGCCGTGTCCGTCGACAGACCGATCATCGTCTGGCATCGATCATTTCACGAGCTATACATGAATGACGGCGCCATGGGTTGGCTTGGAATTACGGCTAACGAAGCCGAGGGTAAACAACAAATCGACTTCGGCGCCGGCCGGTTTTATGAGAACGGCCTCGCTTACGCCATCGTCAAACTCAACCCATATATTCTGTCAAACGAACGTTATCGAGACGGCTTGCGGAGGCTTGTAGAAGTCGCGCATCACGGAGGCCACACAACGCTCGGTGACATGGCAGTGGGCTTATTCAATTTCGACATGGAGTGGCAAGGCACCAAGGACGTGTTGGACGACGTAAATACCCCGTTCAGAACGGTTTTGGTTCCCTCGGCGGCTAGCGTCGCGTTGATACAAGGGGGCCATGATCAAGCGCTTACTTTCATGGATGGATTGGCTGAACGCGATACCGAGCGTTTATTGTTCCCAAAGCATGTCAAACTATTCACCGACGGCGCCTTCTTCTCTCAACTCGCTCAACTCAAAGAACCTGGATACATTGACGGTCATCTCGGGGAATGGTTAGTGGCACCCGAACAATTCATCGACATCGCCCGCCGATATTGGAACGCCGGTTATAAGATTCACGTTCATTGCACAGGCGACCTTGGGCTAGAACTTGCGCTCGATACTTTGGATACCCTGCAGTGGGAACGACCACGCTTTGATCACCGGTACACCATCGAGCATTTTGGATTCTCTACGCCGGAACAAGTGGCACGAATCGCGGCTCTAGGCGCGCTAGTTTCGGCCAACGTGTATTACGTACACGAACTTTCAGCGATCTATGCGCAACAAGGAATTGGATACGAACGTGCGCATCAAATGGCCCGTGTCGGTTCTTGCGTCCGCGCTGGCATTCGTACGGCCATCCATTCGGACTTTACGATGGCACCAGCATCTCCCCTAAACAATGCCTGGGTCGCGTCAACACGAAAAAATATGGAAGGCGACGTCGTTTGTCCAGAGGAAGCGCTAACCTTGGACCAAGCACTTGCCGCTATCACCATCGACGCCGCCTACGTGCTCGGGATGGAGGACGAGATTGGTAGTTTGCGAGCCGGGAAAAGCGCGGACTTCACAGTTCTCGATGCTGATCCATATGCTGTTGGTGGGGAAGGCCTAAAGGATATCGCCATTGCCGCAACGGTGTTCAAAGGCACCCCCTACCTTATCAATGGCTGAGGTCCCTTTTATCGTCATCGGCGGATACCTCGGGGCCGGGAAAACGACATTGATAAATAGGATTCTTGGCGACGATCATGGCCTGCGGGTTGGTGTACTAGTCAATGATTTCGGCGACATAAACATTGACGCGAAGTTAATTCAGGGTCAGGACGGGCCATTGATTTCTCTCGCCAACGGATGCGTGTGCTGCCGACTCGGAAACGAGCTTGGTTCAGGTATAGAGACACTTTTAAATGTCGCACCAACTCTCGATGCGGTGCTGGTGGAAACCAGCGGTGTCGCGTACCCAGCAAAGATAGCTTCATATGCAAAAACCTGGCCCGGTCTTGCGCCTGGCGGAACGCTTGTTATGGCCGACGCTAACCGGATCCAGCACTTGGCGTTGGATAAGTTCGTTGGCCCGCTGGTCATCGAGCAGCTCCGCCAAGCTGACAGAGTCCTAGTCACAAAACTCGAAAAAGACAACGACTGGCCATCAGTTCAACGTTGGATTAACGCGCAAGCACCGGATGTTTCTATCATGCAAAGCCACGAATTCGCCTCGCAACTTCTATTCGAAATTCCTGCGTCCAACCATTCTCCAGTAGTCAGTGCCGACGTGACGTTCGAAGCGAAAACATTCACTACGAGCGATTCCCTGGATCTGGACGACATCGAGAGTTGGCTCGTCAGTCTTCCCCCGGAAATACACCGAATAAAGGGAATTTTCTACAACGCAGGTGACCCAAAGCACCGATGGGTCATTCAAGGAGTGGGACGACAAAGAACCATCTCGACGGGGGAAGCTTGGGGCAAAAGTCCAAAGCAAACCGAAATCGTAGTGATTTGGCCAACATCGCTTACGCCTAAATTTCCTGATGGAATTCTAGAGGACTCCACTGGACTGCAACCCAACCGAAAATCCCCTTAGCCAAAGAGATGACCGTCCTGCATACCTGGATCGTAACCCCATGCAACAACTGCTTCGGTACGATCTTTGGATAACGAATTCAATCGCGAAAGCACGGCTTCCCGATTTGGTAAACCCTTCAAAGGTTTCCCGTTTGGGTCGGTTGAATCGATCGGACCAACGTAATTCAGCCCCATATAGGTCTCGGATAGACGCAGGTGGGTATGCGGGTCAATAAACCCCGGCAGTATTACTTTGTCAGCAAAAGTCTCATCAATATCGTGGGGGACCCTTCGCAACCACGGCCGCATTGATTCCAGTGACCCTACCGATACAATTTTTCCATCACCAACGGCAACCGCGTTGGCCACCGGTCGACCCGGGTCCATCGTTCGGATCCGAGCTGCTGTAAACACTCTTAATCGCTGCATGAAATTACGCGCCAATTCAAAGATCTCGGAAACAACACGGCGTAGATCTACGCGCTACGTTGGCGCGCGTCTGCATCATTATTACGAAACAATCCGTTTGCGTCCCGAAGTCCCTCCCGATAAAACAGGTCAAGACCATCCTCTGGTACATTACTGCAGGTTACGCGAACGCACCCTGATCAAATGGAATCCTGGATTGAGACTGCCCATCTATTACGTTGACGTATTCACTGAGAAACTTTTCCAGGGCAATCCTGCCGCAGTCGTCACTGTCACTGAAAGCCTCGACACTACGACCATGCAATCCATAGCTTTCGAAAATAATCTGTCAGAAACGGCATTCGTATTGGTCGCGACGATGCCATTCTTGATTCGGTGGTTTTCCCCTTTGGTGGAAGTTGATCTGTGCGGCCATGCGACTCTCGCAAGTGCACGCATTCTCTTTGATAACCACCTACCACCGAATTCTTCACGCGTTAATTTCTCGGCGAAAAGAGGTTCCCTGAGCGCGTTCAAAAGGGACGACTTGATCTACTTGGATTTTCCCGCGGAGAACCCCGCGGCCGAGAAAAAAAACAAGAACCTCGCGCAGGCATTAGGCGCAGAACCCATCGAGTTGTACAAAGGCCAAGACGATTTCCTGGCAGTCTTTGAGAGTGAGAAGGCCATCCACGCCATCGACCCGGACTTCAGTTTACTTGCCAAACTAGAGTGCAGGGGCGTTATCGTCACGGCACCAGGGGACCAAGTGGACTTTGTCTCTCGTTTTTTCGCCCCGAGAACGGGCGTCCCGGAAGACCCTGTGACAGGGTCCACACATACGTTCATGGTGCCCTATTGGGCCCGTAAAACCGGTAAAACCGAGTTCACCGCAGCGCAGCTGTCGCAACGATCTGGGCGCCTTTATTGCGAGTTGAGCGGTTCCCGAGTATTCATTGGCGGCCACACAAAAAAATATCTGCAAGGCGAAATATCCATCTAGCACGCAGTGGCAAGACCGACGCAAGACTGTGTTTTCCACAAGGCCCATCGAGCGTGTCTCGTAATTCGGCGAGCCTATCCCCAACGTTCAAAAAAAGTAACGTCTTCAGCCGGGCATCTTGTGACCGGCCCAAAATTGCCCATCGGGTAACCGATGGGAACGGTCACCACAACGCCATAATCCCGAGGAATGTCAAAATATGTATGTAGCTCTTCCTCGAACATCTGGTGCATGGTCGTTAGTGCCGCGCCAAGTCCCAAAGCTCGACACGCCAATAGGATGTTTTGTACACACGGATAAACCGACCCGTAGTTTGGCGGGCCCTCGCCGACACGTTCGTGCTCCGGGACCTTAAACGGCCAGTCGCATTTTCCACAAACGAATAATAGATACGGTACTTCATGCATGTGGTCGATTTGATAATACAGGGCCTTCAATTGGCGACCGGGGTCTTCCCTGCGCCGGGAAGCGCCTCGCGCCAGCGCCGACCGTTTCTCAATCGCGCGCTTGTATTGATCGGCAAACCATTTCTTGCCGGCGGGCTCTGAGACCAACACAAATCGCCACGGCTGGGTATTTTGGCCAGAGGGAGCCTGCACACCGGCGTTCAGGACTTTCCAAATCAACTCCATTGGAACCGGATCAGATTTCAACCTTCGCATCGCACGAACGTTACCGACCAGGTCGAAAAACCCCGGGTTGGTGTTTTCAGCCATCGAATGCCTCCCACTATTCATGCCAAGATTGCGCGATACATCGCGCGCATCGATTAAGACGCGAAGTGAGCATACGAAAGCGAACCCCTCCTCGTCATACGATCAACTTGCCCGTCCGAAACCTGAGACGCATGTCGGCTCATCTCAGTTTCAACTCTGCTTGCTACGCGAACAATACGGAACCTTTGACCGGTTAGCGGGTCAAAGTCTTTAGAAACGAATACTGACCAAGAAGAAATTTCAGTTCGGGGCTCACAGGTATCTCTCTCCCCTCCCAACGCCTGTGAGCCCCCCTTTCAGACACTGCTTCGAGTGTCCGCGTTTAAAACTACTGCAGGCTTAGGTCGCCGTCAAAGCAAAGTTCATGGCCGCGCATCCCAATACAGACTTATCCCTCGCTTAAACGGACCTGCCAGCTCACAACGCATGGCCTATGCTTTGATTGATAGTAATGAAGTTCTTGGCGACACTATCGAAACGGGTAAAATGTTTTGTCTTGAATTTAGACGGATCCGACAAATGAACGTCACACCTACCGATGCCACGCTAGGCGCAGTCGTAACAGAGGTGAACCTTGCAAACCTGACGGACGATCTTTGGGAGTCGATCCATGCCAACTTCCTGGAGTACGGCGTTCTGATTTTTCCCGGCCAGCACTTGTCCGAACAGGCACAAGGCCAGTTTGCCTTACGTTTCGGCAATGCGGAAAAGATGCATCCGCAACAACCGGGTCCATCAGTCCAACTATCGAACCAAAAAGCCAACGGCGAAATGGTTGATCCAGAAGACCAAGGGTACCGTCTTTTAAAAGGCAATGAAGGCTGGCACACGGACAGTACCTACATGCCGCTTGCTGCGAAAGCCGGCATGCTCGCGGCACTGGTCGTACCGCCGGAAAACGGTGAAACCGAGTTTGCTGATATGCGAGCTGCGTGGGATGAGTTAGATGACGACACCCAGAAAAAACTCGAGGAACTCTCTGCTTATCATTCGCTCTATTACTCGCAATCAAGGGACGGGTTCAATCACACGACCGACCACAGTTACGGGCTTCATGTTAAAGGCGCTCCGCTTCGACCCATCGTCAAGACGCACCCCGAGACCGGACGCAAATCCATCTACACTGGGCGTCACGCCTACGGAATTCCAGGAATGAGCCCGCAAGCGTCGGAATCACTACTATCCGATCTCTTGGACAATGCCTGCCAGCCTCCGAGAACCTATAAACATACATGGTGTATTGGCGACATCGCCGTTTGGGATAATCGTTGCGTCATGCATCGAGCGAGGCCGTACGACACCAACCAACCTCGCATACTCAGAGCATCACGAATTTCTGGCGAGCCGGAATCGGAACTTGCGCCAACCTTCGCAGATCATCGGGCGAGCGATTTTCGCCCCTCGTCGAACAACGAATTCTCTCTGTCCAGCTAGGATTCCGTCATTCCCATTCCGCAGGAATTCACTCAAGAGGCGATCGAGACCGCCTCTGAAGACGCCTTTTTACCGTTCAAGGAATTTCTCGAATGCCAGGAACCATACAAGTCGATGCTCGCCAACAACCCGTGGCTTCAGGGCCCAGCAGAAGATGACGAGCTTGTTTGGGGGGAAGGTAAGTTCTACGACACGACGGTTCCCAGAAAGCATTCTTATTGGAAGAATTACGATTTACCAACGCCGACCAAAGACCTGAACCAACTGCGACACGACTTTTTCGACTGGGGCTTTTGCCTAATCGAGGACGCGATCGGCGAAGAATCCCGTGTCGTGCTTCGAGCTCGCCTAGAAGAACAAGCCGAAGCTGAACGCATCGCGAAAATTGCCCACTTCACTCCGTTCTTCCAAATCGTCTGGTATCTCATCAACAAAGGTGAGTGTTTCCGGCGCTGCATTGAACACGACCCAGAATGGATCCAAGGGGGCCGTGTCATCGAACAGCTGCTGAACGAGTTTTTAGGTACACGTTGGTACAGCTATAGCATGGCTGGGAATATCTCCTACCCGGGATGCAAACCACAGTCACTTCACCAGGACCAGGGGGCCATCCTGCCGCTGCAAACGCCGCAATCGCCGGTGTTAGTCAACACCATGTACATCCTCCAAGACGTCAACGAAAAAAATGGCGGAACACTATTAATCCCAAGCTCCCACCGGATTCTTTCCGAAGCAGGAAGTGGTGGTGAGGTTGGAAAGCTGCCCCCAGCGATCAATCTGGAAGCCCCAGCAGGTACCGTGATGCTCTTTGATGGGAGGACATTACATGGCACCGGCGCTAACCGATCAAAAGAATGGCGCTACGTAATGACTCAAGCTAACAACAAGACGTGGCTTCGTCAGCAAGAGAGTTGGATGCTCATGGTCAGCCCCGACATCATCGCTAACGCGAGCGATAAGCTGTTGCGTCGAATGGGCCTGAGCAAAAACGCGTTGAAGGTTCGGCAAGAACTGGAGAACGGTGCATTTAACCCCGTGGGCGAGCTGACAAGAGAAATAGCAGAAAAGCTCGAACCGAATACCTACAGTGTCAGTCAACCGATTTAGGTCGTTGGCTTTGGACACCACGTGCAAAAGTAACGATCACCACACGAATGAACCTTTCAACTCATTGAATACGCAAGGAGGAGGGACATGGCAGACAGGCAGGTAAAGGAGATGGCGGAAGATGTCGAGGCGCCCATATTCAACACGACCGCTTTCACGACGCCACCCGATCTAAGCCAAGCCAAGGTGGCGATCGTCACGTCGGCCTCCCTTCATCATGCCGACCAAGACGATTTCGCTCCCAACGATAGCGGGTTCCGTGTACTGGACGGAAAAAGACGCGATTACCAAACCGGCCACTGGAGTCCAAATTTTGACAGCGTTGGTTTCGCAAGCGATATCAACACCATTATTCCCTTGGATCGGCTCGACGAACTCGAGTCTCAAGGAACCATCGGGCAAGTGTCCGAATCGCACCTGTCCTACGCTGGTAATCAGTTTGATCTGACAGCAATCCGAATGGATAGTGGCCCTGCCGGTGCCATTTTGCTGAAGGAGCAAGGCGTCGATGTTGTTCTACTTACCCCAGTGTGACCCTTGTGCACGCGTACCGTGAGTACGCTTGCGCACGTCTTCGAAGCACACGGAATTGCAACCGTCGCATTCGGCTCGATAAGAAAACAAATCGAAGGCGCCGCTCCTCCTCGAGGACTCTGGTGCGATTTCCCTCTTGGTCGACCATTAGGAAAACCCGGCGATCCCGCGTTCCAGCATCGAGTACTAGAACACGCATTCCGATTACTACAAGCCGAAGGGCCCGTTTTGGAAGACTTTGAAGAGGCAGTCACCGACGGAAACGAGGTTCTCAGTTGTCCATTGCCACCACGTAGCAATAACGATCTGCATCCCGCCATCGACGAAGCTCGTGGTCTCCGTCCCGCGTACGAAAGGGCCGTCAAACAATTCGGTAATCACTCAGGGACCGGGCGAGTTGTTGACGCCGACGGCATCGAAGACGCTCTCCTATCGTTAATTCAAGTCGCGAACGGGACCCCTTGGAAAGAAGCCGGTATACCCGGTATCCCTGCCCGAGTCGCGCAAGATATTCGCGGTTATTACGAAATGGCTGCGTTAGGACTTAGTGATCACATTCCCGCTGCTTGGTCAGGGACCCGATGGTTTTTCGATAACACCGAAGGCGGGAAACTCTTGTTGGAAGCTCGATCTGAAATGCGGGAAGCCGGTGAAAAGCAACCGATTTGGTTCTACATGGCGCCCGGAGATCGTTAACCATTTATCGTGTTCTCGCGGCCACAGACGCCTGCTTCGGACTGCCCCAAGAACGATACGATAGTTCTGATCTCCTCCGTGGTCTAACCCGTCCGGAACTCCGTTCTACGGAAAAATATTGACTGCACCTGTATCTGGGCTCGAACCGTTTCCGGGTTCAAGCGTCGACTCTACGCCCCAAGTACGCTCGGCAAGCGACGCGCAACCGCCACATCCGTATCCCAAACCAGTCGTCGCACGAATACCTGCGAGGGTTTCTCCGTTCGCAATGCGAGACTCGATATCTTCCTTCGTTACTAGAAAGCAGTAACAGATAATCATCGACTCATCATACTAGATCGTGATCTTTTCTCTGCAATCGCACGCGATCTCGCCTCACGTACTTCAGTCTCAGCGATCTTCCTTGACCAGCAACGGCTACGGTCGATAGGCGTACCGACCGGTTACATAAGCGTTTACGGCATGTTGCGACGAAAGTTCCGTACGTTACGAAGTACGGGAGATGCCTTGCTCGCCAAGAAAAATACACTCGGGGTTATTGACAGTGTGAAGAGGATTGGACGCAGCCACTGGATTCTTGGAAACCTAATTTTCCTCTGCGCCGGCTGTGCAGCGCCCCGGAAGTATGACAAATCCGAGGTTTATTTCGCCGACGAAACGATATGCCATCCGTATCGCGTACCCATCGAGTGTGCGGACGGACACTGTGTTCCCAATGCCAGGCGTGAAGTTGATTGCGAAATACGCCGGAGTAAATAAGCAAACTACCTCCGCGTCGTCTCCTTAAGGAAAGACCACGCTATTTCACTGGTGTTCAGATCAAGCGACATACCCGTATACGGCAGATGACCAGCTTCAAACACGGTGAGAAGCGCGACATCGGCCCCGTTAGTACACTCGGACGCCCGCAGAAGTTCGTGGCCGTCTTCGCGCCAAACCACGTCGCTCTCTCCTACACACCCGTTACGAATTCTCCAGTACTCAAAGTTCTTAATTGCTCCGTTCCATTTGCCTTCCTGGTACTCAACGACCGTGTCGGCCGTACCATGCACTTCCATAACTGGAATCGGTGTATACGAAGCCGGCACGTCACTTAATAAGTACATCGACATGCAGGCGGCACCCGCAAAAACATCGCTTGCTTCTGCCGCCAGCCGCTGCGCCATCGCACAGCCATTGGAAAGTCCCGTGACATATACGCGTTCGGGGTCGATCGAGTATCGACCCATCAGTTGCACGACCATGTCGCGTACAAATGCGACATCGTCGATTTCTTCGAAAATAGCGGTACCACAGCAGCCTTGGCCCGGCACCTCGGGAGCCTCGTTTGCCGATAACCATTGAATGCCGCCTGCATTCCAACTCCGCTGAATTCCTTGAGGCCAGGCGATGATGAATCCTTCCCGTACTGCAATTTCCTCGAAACCCGATAGGCCACGTTGTCCGGTCTTGCTGCTCATGTATCCGTGAAGATCGAGAAGCAGCGGGACCTCTGGTCCAACGTTGTCAGGTACAAGAACGTCCCAACATCTCAGGTTCTCGCCTTGCGGCTGATCGAGACATTCATCGCCGTGAGGCACCGTGTGGTCGAGCGGACGAAACCACCATGAAGCGAGCGCTACCAACACGATGGCCAAAACGCCAAGAATTCCGAGCGCCCACAGCGCGACTTTGATTATTAATTTCATGCCGGGCCGGCCGTTTTACCCATGCGCATAGTCCGTCAATATAGACGAAGTTATGCACCGTTTGTGGGGATTAGTTGAGATGTCATCACTTGCTTCCGACGAGATCGAAAGTTTCTAGATCAACATCTGAAACATCTCCTTCGGCTAACCCCGCCTTTTCTGCGCGTATGTCATGCGTTCTGATATTGTGCTGGACAAGTGCATTAAACGAATCGGAACAAATAAGAATAGCCATGAAGCTGAAGATCTTTGGTCGACTGCCTCGCGGTGTATTCGCCGTTATCGCGATAACTTTGATATCGAGTTGCGCCGACGAGTCGTCGTCGACAAGAGCAAAGAGCAAAGAAACATCGGAATCTCCAACCGTGTCAATGCCCGCGAACGTTGACGACGCGCGAATCGTCGCGGCTTCCGCGAACGAACCGGGGAGCTGGCTAGCCTATGGTCAAACATACAAAGAGCACCGATTTTCGATGCTCACACAAATCAATAAGGACAACGTCGCTAACGTAGGAATCGCTTGGACGAAGGCCATCGGCGCGATGGAGCGGATGCAGGCTACGCCTCTGGTAGTTGACGGAGTTATGTACGTTACCAACGGTTTGAGTGTGGTCTACGCGATAGACGCGATATCGGGAGAAGAAATTTGGCGATTCGATCCACAGACGGACCGACGCTACATTCAGTACGCGTTCGACCTACCGACTAATCGCGGCGTCGCCGTCTACAAAGGAAGGGTCTACGTCGCCACATTCGACGGTCGACTGCTTGCAATTGACGCCACTACGGGTGAGAAAGTCTGGGGCGTCGACACGTGGCATCCATCCGCATTAGATCGCTTCAATATCACCGGTGCACCTAGGGCTGCCGCCGGCAAGATCTATATTGGTCAAGGTAGCTCAGAGAGCCGACGACGTCGTGGATACGTGACCGCCTACGATGCCGATACTGGCGAAATCGATTGGCGCTTTTACTTGGTGCCCGGCGATCCGAGCAAGCCCTTCGAACATCCGGAAATGGAGCTGGCAGCGAAAACATGGGGCGGCGAGTGGTGGAAGTTCGGAGGCGGTGGTACCGCGTGGAATTCCCTCGTCTATGACGAAGAATTAGACAGCCTCTACATTGGTGTCGGCAACGGGGCGCCGTGGCCACGAGCTATTCGCTCGCCAGGCGGAGGCGACGATCTGTTTCTTACGGCAATCGTTTCGGTGAACGTTGAGACCGGTCGCATGAATTGGTACTACCAAACGACACCCGGCGATAACTGGGATTACAGCTCGGCCATGGATATGACGCTGACCGAAATGGAAGTCGACGGCGTCGTACGCAAAGTGCTTCTGCAAGCACCGAAAAACGGATTCTTTTACGTGCTTGATCGCACCGACGGAACCTTGCTACGTGCGCATCCATATACCGAGGGAATCAACTGGGCTTCCCACATCGACATGGAGACGGGCCGACCCGTTGAAAATCCAGAAGCGCGTTATGAAGAGAACGGTCATTGGATGTTGCCTGCCAACGCCGGTGCCCACAATTGGGAACCGCAATCCTGGAACCAAGCGCTTGGGGTCATGTACTTCTATTACCACGACTACCCGAATTTCTATTCGCTCGACGAGGCATTCGTTAAAACAGGGGTATACAAGATACGGCCCCGGGGATTGAGTCTCGGGATTGGAGAAGGTGAATATCGGCGGGCGCTCGAGGCCAAAGCCGGGCCTCGCCCCGAAACCAAGGGCTACATAACCGCGTTCGATCCATTGACCGGCGAGCACAAGTGGCGTCATCAGCTCGACACCGCATTCAACGGCGGAGTCTTGGCCACAACAACTGGGTTAGTGTTCCAAGGCGAAGGTAACGGTCGCTTTACGGCGCGGGATACCGACACCGGCGAGCCAATCTGGAGTTATGAAACATCGGGTCGGTTCTCGTCGTCGCTCATCAGTTACATGATTGACGACGTTCAATATGTCGCCACCGTCGTTAGTGGCAACAATTACGATTTACTCGGTTCTGTGCTTGTGTTCAAACTAGGCGGTGATCAGCTCATGGCGGCGACCGAACAAAGAAAATTACAAATCCCAGAACAACCGACCATCGAGGCTTCCGACGAAACCGTCCAGCAGGGAGACGCTCTCTACCATGCTCACTGCGCAACCTGTCACCGGGGTATCGGCGTTACGTCCATCGTCGCTACCGCCGTCCCAGATCTCCGTGGGATGACGGAGGAAACCCACGGTCAATACACTGACATCGTTCTTCGAGGGAGCCTTTTGGATAAAGGGATGGCGGGCTTCGAAGGAACGCTCGACAACGACCAGGCAGAGGCGATTCGCGCTTTCATCGTGTCCGAAGCCCATAAAATCCGTAAGAGACGCGACGACTTCGCGAGACGCTTAAACTAGTCAGTTCGTGTGAGAAACAAGTGGACCATCAATCGATGTGCCACGAGGTGATGTCTACTTCGTCGGGAACCGGTACAAAGACCATCCTCACCGGTCCTTCCAAGACCCTGCTCGTATGCCCCCGACCCGTCACCGTGTCCGGCATAAAAACCTCACCCGGCCCCCATCGCCGCACGTCTCCATCTGTCGTTCCGATCTCCCAAATACCTTCGAGCATGATGCAAAGCTGCCGCGTCGGAGCGTTATGCCAGTCCTGAAACGTATCCGCCGGAGCTTGAAAAATTCGAACGTTGGGGGATGCAAATGCTTCGCTAAATTGGAGTTGGTTTGCCCACGCATCGGTCGTACTCATCGCCACCGGAATATCGAGCTCGTCGAAGGCCGAACCGCCGTCTTCCGTCGTGAAAAATCGTATTACCTGCACCCATTACTCTCCGTCTAGTTGACTTTGGTTACTTAGTACGAGGACCGAGATTAACTCCGCTACGTGCATCCAGTATGGACTCAAATGAGGTGTCAAGACCCGCGGGCAAGATCCTTTTCACGTTTTACCCAACCAATCGATCAAATAATCCTCCCCATAGCCTAGAAGGCGCATTGGAGCGTCGTTCCCTTCGATCGGCCCGATCGCCAAAGAACCGGATTGCCTTAGCCCCCGCCCAACGCATCGGTTCGGGCTGCCAACGCTCGGTCCGGTCGCCGACCCAAGGAAGTCGAGTGAGATCCGATGTTTCCTCGTTAACTAGCTCGCAAAGAACCCGACCGGCTAAATTGCTCGCGGCTACGCCTTCACCCACGTATCCACCGGCACTCCCAAGTCCGGTGTGTCGATCAAACAGGACACTCGGTCGCCAGCTTCTCGTGACGCCCATCAACCCGCCCCATCGGTGCGTAATTTCGGTGTCATGAAGCATAGGAAAGAAATCGCGCAAGTTCTGCTCCACGACGTCCAACATTGGATCTACCGGCATGACGCGTGCTTTACGCTTTGAACCAAAGTAATAACTGCCTCGACCTCCAAATGCCAAGCGATTATCAAGTGTTCGCTGTCCATAAATCACGACCCGGCGTCCATCGCCAAAGGTCTCCCGTTGATGTAAACCGATGTCCTCCCACATCTCCTGTGCTAACGGTTCGGTGGCCACCATCATCGAATACAACGGCAAGACTTGGCGGCTTTGATTCCTGAGCGATTCGGTATATCCCTCGGTAGCACGCAGGACGATCGAGGCATCGACCGAACCGACGTCGGTGTGTATTCGTCCCGGCTCGAAACGGGACACCGGAGTCATTTCGTGAATGGCCACGCCCAGCCCTCGAACTCTCTCGGCTAACCCTTTAACTAACCTCGCCGGATGGATGGCCGCGCAATGCGGGGTATAGCTAGCACCGTAATTTGGCACACAGTTGATGCGATTCTTCGCCTCGCTCGCTGGCAACCAGCGATAGTCGTCTTCGGAGAAACCCATGTCGTGGAAGCGTTCGACCCGTTCTTGCATCGGCTGCACGCGAAAGGGGAGCGTCGCAACAGTCAGCGTACCGCCTTTTTGGTAATGGCAATCAATATTCTCAGCCTGACAAACGCGACCAACCTCATCGACCGTGTCATGCATTGCGTGAAGAACTTGAATACCTGTTTGTCGCGTTTCAGGCTTTGCTAACAATGCTTCGATCCCCATCGCCAGACCCATGCACCAACCACCATTCCTCCCGCTAGCGCCAAAGCCAACCGTTACAGCTTCAAAAATTGCGATGGATAAATCGGGGCGTCGCTGTTTCAGGTAATAGGCTGTCCATAAACCGGTAAAACCTGCGCCGATGATGGCCACATCGATCGCCTTAGGCAGCGAGGATGGCGTTTCGGGTTCGGGCAAAGATTCAAGCGAGTCAAACCAGAAACTGCCGTTGTCATGTGTCGCTATAGACATCAGGCTGATCTCGACACCGTCAGTAATCTCTACGACCGGAACACCGCATTAAGCCACGAACATGCATCCATTTCAGTTTGATTAATTCGTGCCCATGGGCGTACGTTTGCGAATCGTACGCAAACCGATCGATTGGAGCGTAAGCACCATGAGCAAATTTTGGTTCCTCATTGGACTGGGGGGATGCGTTTCTGCTTCCGCCGTCGAACAAGACGACTTACTCGTTTCCAACCCGCTCATACAATTAGAGCGCTCTGACGCATTACCGACGGCCCGTGCTGAAGACGTGGGCATGTCGAGTAAACGCCTGCGACGTATCTCCACCGCGATGCAGCGGCACATCGATTCAGGACGGATCCAGGGAGCTATCACGGCTGTAGCCCGGCGCGGCAAAGTCGTCCATTTTGAGACGCACGGTTTGATGGATGTCGAAAACCACCGGACCATGGAAGCGGGCGCGATATTTCGGATGGCGTCTTCGACAAAACCGATCCTTGGCGTGGCGACGCTCATGTTGGTCGAAGAAGGTCTGTTACGGCCTCATGATCCCGTTTCAAAATACATCCCTGAATTCAAAGAAATGTATGTGGCTGTCTTAAACGAACCGCAGGACCATGACGTCAGCCCGGTTAGGGTCAATCGACGAGACCCTCCCGCACATCGATTGGTGCCGGCAAACCGAGAAATTACCATTCACGATCTCCTAACCCACACGTCCGGATTAGCCAGCGGTGGATTGGGGAACGCGGTTTCAAAACGTCCGCGAAGAGATTCCAACGCCACCCTCGCCAGTGAAGTCCCTAAGTACGCCAAGTACATTCTAGATTTTCAGCCGGGATCTCGCTGGTCGTACAGTCCCGGTGTCGGTCTCAACGTTGTGGCTCGAATCGTCGAAATCGTTTCAGATACACCGTTCAACAGCTTCGTCCGCAACCGCATATTCGAGCCGTTAGGGATGCAAGACACCCACTTTAACGTTCCCGACCGTAAATCGTCACGGCGAGTCGTGATCCAGAATCGAACCAACTCATTAAGGCGCCCCCCGACAACTTTTTTTTCCGCATCAGGCGGACTTTCCAGTACGGCCGAGGACTATCTTCGATTTGAACAAATGCTAGTCGGAGGCGGCCGATTATTCGGACGCCAATTACTAAGTCCGAGAACGGTAAGAATATTGGGAAGCAATCACGTCGGCGATTTGTACCGAAGTTTCTCTCGCACCCAAAACGGAATGGGCTTCGGCTACACGGTTGCCGTGGTAGTCGACCCCATAATCGCAGGAAGTCGTCGCAGTGCAGGTGCATTTGGCTGGGGCGGTGCCTTCGGAACACAATCATGGACAGATCCGGTAGAACAGTTAGCGGCGGTGCTGATGCTTCAGCAACCGTACCGTCCGGCACAGTATGATTTCGGCAATGCTGTGCAACAGGCGATCATTGATTGACGCAACCCCCATCGAACCCGATGCGGCGCCGACCCAGGACTCGGGAGTACTTGCCCATCTATTCCTGGGGAACTTCTCCACCCGTTGACACGCGGGCGCAACAAACGGTTCAAACACATTGATAAACTCGATGTCATTCGTTTGATACCCGATACGAAAAGGAACGCACATGGCAGTAGAGCGTGATCACCATGGTTTCGATGCCCCAGCACCGTTGGGGCATCCCGGACGAGCCGGCCTACCTGACGGCCATGCAACCGGCCCTGAGATTGGCGAAAGGCTCCCCGACTTCCAACTACCCAATGCGTACGGCGATCTTATCGATTTTCACCAGAGTCGTTCCAACGGCAAAGCGGTCGTCGTTTTTTTTCGATCGGCGGTTTGGTGACCCCCTTGCTGGACGCAGCTCGGCGAGCTTCGCGACGCATACCCAAAGTTCCAATCTGCAGGCATCAAACTCTATGCCATCTCCTACGACGATCAAGAGATACTGCGCGAGTTCAGTGATAAGCAAGCTATCCCCTACCCGCTGCTATCGGATATCGATTCCGAAGTGATCCGTCGTTACGGCATCCTGAACGATCAGATCGGTCGCGACGGTGCTTTTCTCGAGGGCATTCCGTATCCGGGAGCCTACGTTACAGACGAAGCGGGCGTTGTCACCGCAAAATTTTTTCATGACACTTACAAAAAGCGAGATAGTCCCGAAAACCTACTCGATGCGGCCGCAGGCACGATCGAAATCAATGGTGACGAGCCCAATGTCCACAACAGCGATCCTGAAATCCCGATTTCGGTATTCGTCCGCGGCGGTCGGGGCACAATACGGCAGGGCATCATTAGACATCTCATTGTGCGGTTTAAATTGCCCGACGACCTCCACATCTACGGTGAACCTGTACCCATCGGCATGGTACCCACCACGGTCAGCGCTTCCGGCTCCGCTGGTTTGGTGTTTGAGGACCCCATCTTCCCGCCCTCGGTGGAACTCGTCCTGAAAAATGCCAACATCGGACTTCGGGTCTGGAGCGGTCAGGTGGATGTGGTCATCCCCTTTTACGCGGTCGGTTCACTGGCAAGTGAAACTCGCCCTCTCGACCGCGACACAGCAGACATCAACGTGGTGCTTCGCTATCAGGCGTGCGATGACTCGATCTGTCTCTCACCCCAAACCGATACGCTCTCGCTGCGCGTGAAACTTGACGTGGTTGACGTACCGACTTTGGGGATACACACCGACCATGGCCAACGTGAGGGCAAATTCTCAAGTGCACGCCACATGCGGCGATTGATCCTTCGCAAATTCCTCAAGAATCCGCTTGGCCTACCGCGTCTCGTCCTAAAGACGCTCAAGCTCGAGCGTGCAGCCAAACGCAGAGCCCACGAAGCGTGATATTTGGACGAGACATGCTTGGCTCGTTCGACTTCGTACTCTCCCCAAGGGCCTCCCTTTGAATCTTCGTACACTAAGACGTCGCGTCGTTACGACCCTCGTGGCTACCACGTTTTACTTTGCCCTGCTGATTTACCCGCTGATTCGTCTGATCGACTGGCTGATTCCAAACTGGCAACCCGGAACGATGGAGTTACTCGCTCTTCTCGTCCTGCCCCCGGCGGCCCGCGTTGTCTCATCAAGATTCCCCGGGGGCCTGACTCGGCGACTCGCCGTCCTCTCCATTACGTGGATGGGCCTTTGCTTCCAGCTCTTACCCGTAGTCGTTGTTCTAGAGATCTTTCATCTGATTGTGCCCGTCGACGATACGACCGTCGGCTTCATCGGCCTTACCGCCATCTTGATATTGGGTAGTTGGGGGCTGATCAATGCACAACTGTTAAAGGTTCGGCGTATTCCGCTCATTGCCGACGGGAATTTAGAAGGCAGGTCACTGGTACAAATCACCGACGTTCACATTGGATCCCGTCGTCCAACGTTCTTGCGCCGGATTGTTAAACGTATCAACGAATTGCAAGCGGACGCGGTGTTAATCACGGGCGATCTTGTCGACGACGATATCGACAAAGACGATTTACAACCGTTGGCCGAGCTCAACGCAACGGCGTATTTCATTCTCGGTAACCATGAGCGTTATGCAGACACTGAGCGCATCATCGGGCATTTAAGAGCCCTCAACGTCATTGTGTTACGAAACGAAGCCGTGGACGCCGATCCGTTTCAATTCATTGGTCTCGACGACGCGGAAGCAAGGGACACCGTGAAGAAAGGTCTCAGCAACCTGTCAAAGCTAAACAATCGATACCGAGTTCTTCTTTACCATCGACCAGAGGGCGCAGAGGACGCGGCAGATTGGGGTGTACAACTCATGGTGTCGGGCCACACACATCGTGGTCAGATATTTCCATTCAATTATCTCGTCAAGCGAATTCACCCCCGCATGCACGGGTCGTTCGACGTGGACGGTCTGCGTTTATACGTGTCGCCAGGCACAGGGACATGGGGCCCGGTATTGCGAACCAATTCACGCTGCGAGGTGACACACTTCCAGTTCCTTAGTGATCCGAATGCGTTCCCCAGTCCATCTTCGACCTAATTCGGCAAGCAGCACGGTAGTTTCAACAATGTCCGAAAAACATGAAATTGAAGCGTTGTTCGAGAACAACCGGCAGTGGGTGTCAGAAATCACCCGCGACGATCCTGTTTTTTTTGCGCGAACGGCGTCTCAACAAGCGCCAAAATACCTCTGGATTGGTTGCTCGGACAGCCGTGTTACCCCTAATCAAATCACGGGATTGCCGCCCGGACAGTTGTTCGTCCATCGTAATGTCGCCAACGTCGTGTCAGAAACCGACCTTAACTGTATGTCCGTCGTCGATTTCGCGCTGCGGATACTTGAGGTTCGCCACATCATCGCCTGCGGTCATTATGACTGCGCGGGCGTTCATGCCGCTATAGACAACGTCATGGAGGGTCCGCTGAACCATTGGCTTGATGGCATTAGCGAACTTTGGGAGCTCAAC
>DCBA01000093.1:33172-38434 GCA_002313255.1 Gammaproteobacteria bacterium UBA1119
GGAGCTCAACGTGCGCAAACAAATGTTGTCGCTCTGCCATACACCGTCGATAGAAGGCGCGTGGCGTCAGCGAAAATCCGTGCGAGTTCACGGCTGGATTTACGGACTAAAGGACGGCTTGTTGCGGAAGCTGCACCCCGACATCGGATCCATTTCGCAGAGAACAAGGGCCGAGTCCGAATTGAGAAACTTCTAAGGCCACCTCATTGCATTTTAAAGCGAAACCCGACCCCTATCGAACGGTAAACCTATGAAAGAACCCATCAATTTATTGTCCAAGTTTGATCTATTTTCTGAACACTGGTCGCCCAAAGTCGTTGCCGAAATGAACAACTACCAATTCAAACTCGTCAAACTTAAAGGATCGTTCATTCGGCACGACCATAAGGATACCGACGAAGTCTTTCTCGTAATCGAGGGAAGCATGAGTATCGAATTGAGCGATACAACGGTTGAATTGAATCAGGGTGAAATGGTGGTAGTCCCACGAGGCGAATCACATCGCCCCTTTGCGACCGAGGAATGTAAAGTCCTGCTCGTCGAACCTAGAGGCGTCGTAAATACCGGAGACGCCGGCGGCGAACAAACTGTGGTGAACGACGTCTGGATATAACTTTTCGAACTCATGGCATCCGAACGAACGGATTTCTACAGCACATTGCAACGAAACTCGGGCGATCTCTTAGTAAGATATTGACATGGCAGACGAACTTTGGAGGCAATCGGCGACTACACTCGCTGAGTTAATCAGGTCTAAGCAAACGTCTTGCCAAGAAGTTGTGGAAAGCCATCTCGCCAGGATCGAAGCAGTGAACGATACGTTAAACGCCATCACCGTCGTCCTCGCCGATTCCGCGCTCGCTGCCGCAGCAGAGGCGGATCGACGTGAACCTACAGGACGCCTGCACGGTGTTCCGTTCACCATTAAAGAGAACATTGACTGCCTCGATTCGGCCACAACGAGAGGGGTTCCTGCCCTCGCCAACTCAATGCCGTCTGTGGACGCCCCCGTGGTCGCTCGCATGAAAGCCGCAGGCGCGATTCCTCTGGGTCGAACCAACTTGTCCGAGCTGGGGATGAGAATCACCACCGACAATCCACTACACGGCAGAACGCTGAATCCTTGGCATGCGGATCGGACCCCGGGTGGTTCGAGCGGTGGCGAGGCTTCGGCTTTGGCTTCAGGCATGAGCCCTCTCGGGCTTGGTAACGATATCGGCGGCTCCGTTCGTAATCCCGCATTTTGTTGCGGTGTGGCGTCGTTGAAACCATCGACTGGCAGAATTCCACATGCATCATCAATCCCGCCAGAGGACTCTCGTCTCGCCACCCAACTCTTACTGGCTGAAGGGCCCATAGCGCGCCATGTCAAAGACTTGCGGCTCGCGTACGAGACGTTAAGCGGCCGAGATTCAAGAGATCCCCAGTCGACGGACGCGCCGCTGTATGGACCCGACGTCAAAAAGCGGGCGGCAATTGTCACCGACATACCCGGCGTGGAGCTACCGCAATCGACTCGAGACGCTTTGCTTCAAGCGGCAACGGCGCTGGAGGAGATGGGATGGGAAACTGTCGAGATTCAACCCCCCGAACTCGCGCACGTCCATGAAGTATGGATGCACCACCTATCCGCCGACTTTAAACCGCTATTGGGGGATATGTCGGTGGTGATGACCGAAGCGCCGCTCGAATTCTTGCGACTACTGTGCGAGCGGAACGATCCCGACACCGTCGGGCTGGCTAATATTCACGCCGAAAGAAACCGGCTTAGCAGGCTATGGTCCGAATTCTTCACGGCTAATCCGATCATGGTGGGTCCTACTTGGACCGGCCCACAATTCGAGCACGACGCGGATATAAATGGCGTCGTCGGCTTGGAACTGGCTATCGATCTTTTACGTTTCATTTCACCTGCCAACGTGTTGGGTCTACCGAGCGCGGCTATACCGATAGGCGTCACGGACGGTCTTCCGACCGGGGTGCAAGTCTATGCCGATCGATGGCGAGATGACCTCGCACTGTCCGGTGCCGAAGCCATCGAAGCCGTTGTCGGACAAATCTGTCCAATCGATCCTAGGTTCTAAACAGAGTGCACGGGGCTGGTGAGCAATTCATCACTGCATTGCACTCGGCCAATTCCGACGCCAATAAATCCGAACTTTGGGTTTTCTATCGTGCCCTATTCCATTGCCATAGAAGCGAAAACATCGGCAATTTGATCTGGCTCGTAGCCGAGTACCGTCTCCAACACATGGACGTTGTGTTCGCCAAGCTCTGGACCGGCCCGGTGGAGTTCAGCTGGGGTCCGGGACAGTTTGAAGCGAGATCCCTCGACCACGAACTCTCCCAATGAAGAGTGATCGGTACGAACAAAGTGTTGCCGATGCGTAAGTTGAGGATCGGACCAACACTCAGGCGAATTTTGGACAACATGTGCCGCGACTCCGGCGTCGACGAGAGTCGCCTCGATTGATCGCTCGTCTTGTGTGATGGTCCATTCCCCGATACGCCGGTCAAGTTCATCCTGACGCAAACGCCGCGCATCCACCGTAGCCAAAGACTCGTCCTCAATCCAACCCAACACAGTTTGAAACGCGACCCATGCTCGATCCGATTGACAGGCAATCGCGACCCAACGATCGGTACCGCGGGCGGGATAAACGCCATGCGGGCATAAATCACGATCGCGATTCCCATCACGGTGCCACAGGTGATCATTCAACTGATAGTCGAGAATCGCAGGAACTAATAAGTGGAGGGCTGCCTCGGCTTGGGACAGATCAATGTGTTGGCCCCGTCCCGTGCGTCGACGATGGTCCAAAGCTGCCAACAGCGACGCCAACATGAATCGAGGCGAGACGCCGTCCGTATAAGCGAGGAATGGACCCGCCGGCGATCGGTCCGACCATCCCGTCAGATCATAGAAACCGGTAATCGCCGCGGCCATATTTCCATATCCCGGAACTTGCGCCCGCGGCCCCGTTTGTCCCATGAGGCAACTGGAGACCATGATGATGTCTGGGTTCACGTCGCGCAGCGCCTCATAATCAAGGTTCCAAGCTTTCATCGCTTTGGGAGAAAACGATTCGGTCACGACGTCTGCCCAGCGGACTAGGTCGAGAATCACCTCTCGTCCAGCGGGGTTCGAAGGATCAACCGTGATTCCAAGCTTCCCCGCGTTGAAATTCGCGAAAGGAACGCCCGACTCAAGACCCGGTTCGCCGTTCTTGAACGTGGGTGAACCACGAGCCGGTTCAAGTTTCGTGCTCGACTCGACCTTGATTACGGTCGCGCCGTAATCGGCCAATACCCGCGTGAAGAACGGGCCGGCGATGACCCACATAAAATCTAGGACTTTAAGTCCAGTTAGCGGTGCATCTGTGTTCTGCCCAGACTCAGATGTCGGTTGGCGGCTATTCCGCTGTTTCAACTGCACCGGTGACACGGGGGTCGTGGCGGCGCCCGGTAACTTGAGCGGGGTGTCTGAGAACTTGGCGAAAGCTCCCGGAACAAGGGCGCCCTGACCGCTCACCTCAATCGAGTGCCAGAAATTCCGTGCCTTGAAGTGCGCTTCTTGCATCAGCCCGTCAACGTCAAAGGTTGGCGCAATATAGATGCCTCTTCGTAATCCTTCCTCAAAAAGCTCCGACTGGGTTCGCTCCATGGTGAACTGCTCAATCTTTTTACACAGGGCGAAATACGGTTCCGGCGATTTTCCTTCGGTGTTCATCGCCGCGATCTCCAAACCCCAGTCCAACTCAACATCATCGGCAGTACACGCACCGTTTTCGAAAAGCCAGTTAAGGAGACGCTTATTTGGCTCCGTGAACGCCGGGCCAAAAAGAAAAGTGATGGCAACATACCCGTCTTTGCAGGGCCAAGTAAGCCGAATCGGAAATAGGCCAGCCAGACCGCCTGCCGCCCGATTGATAGTCATTCCACCGCCATTGGGCGTCGCGAGAATTGCCGACAAAGCGGCCTGCGCCGACGACTGCTGTGCCGACACGTCCACGTGCTGACCAACACCGCTCCGATGGCGTTCGTAAAGCGCGATTAGGGCAGCACCAGCAGCATCAGCGCCCGCATGGAAAAACGCCTGGGGTACCGACGTGCGCACCGGCGCTCGGTCGGCGTCGCCAGCCAGAATATGAGCGCCACTGGAAGCCCACACGGTCAAATCGGTCGCAGGCCATCCGGCTTTCGGACCACTGCCCCCAAATGCCGTAATAGCGACCACGATAACGCTTGGGTTTAGGTCGTTGAGAACCTCGTACGCTAACCCGTTCTCGGCCGCAACACGTTCGGTCAAGCCATGAATGACGAAGTCGGCTCCCTGCACCAGTTCGTCAAACACCCCCCGATCCCGGTCACGCCGAACGTCTAGATCAACGTGCGTTCGACCTCTCGCGTACGCTTCCCACCACAGACTGCGATTGGAACCAGCAAGTATCGGTTTTACAGGGTGGTTGGATGGTTCCTCGGGGGGACGGATGGATATGACTTCCGCGCCTAGATGGGCGAGCAGATACCCACAAAACATGTCCGCCCCAGCCGTCAGATCAAGAACTCGATACGGTGTCAACATATGTTTTTAATCAGCTGTTATATAACGTTTTATTAACGTTTATCTAATGTCCATTGGATCGGTTTCGACAGAAGTTTAGACCGACAATCAGCATCCTTAAAATCATTATCGCGACGAGGCCGTGTTTGAGCGACGTCGCCGCGCTCGCGAAGGCCACTTGTTCGCCCGATAGGTGCGGAAAGCTCAACAGCATAAGCCAAATCTGAACGTTTTCCGCAATATCAATTAGTCCCGCAGTAAATGGCGTTAACGCGAGGAGACGATTGCGGGAGTCTACTATCCAATAAAATGAGTAGATCTAATCGGACGAATTGATTCGAAACGAAGCGAGGACAGGCTTGGGTCTCTCCTCTTACCTCGTTTCTTTCATTACATGTTAAGTCGCATTTGTCCCAAGAAGTCGCGCTTACCGAGCGGAACGCCTTGCATGCGGAGGATGTCGTAAGCCGTCGTCGCGTGGAAATAAAAATTAGGTAGCGAAAATGACATTAAAAAGTCTTCCGCGATGAACGGCATACTTTGTCCGCCGATCTTGAACTCCACGGCACTTCCTTCCAGTGCATTCACAACATCCGGTGTATACGCTTGAATCTTTTCATGTGCGTCGCCGGCCATCGCCTGCAACGCCTCGTAGTCAAGATCCGCCGCCATTGATGGGGGGCCGAAGACTCCGGCCT
>DCBA01000011.1 GCA_002313255.1 Gammaproteobacteria bacterium UBA1119
TGCGACGTACGCGTTGCGAGCGCGTCAACAACGCTAACCGATTCACGCATCCACCAAGGTCGAACAGCATCGACGGGGATCGCCTACATGCTCCCAAAACTCATCGGCCAATCGCAGGCGATGCGAATCTTATTGCTCGGGGAAACGCTGTCCGCCGCGGAACTTCGGAGAATTCATTTTGTCCATGAGGTCGTTGAGGATGGCGAATTTGCGGAACATGCGCGCACATTGGCGAACCAAATCGCGACCATGGCGACGCGCGCCTGGGAAGTTCATAAAATGCAGGTCGTGCCTCAGCTGGACCTCGGCTTTGATGCGGCCATGGTACACAGTCTCGGTATCCGCCAGACCCACGTCATCGAAGATCGCGCCGAAGGGATGCGCGCGTGGCGTGAAAAACGCGATCCGGAGTTTACCGGTCGATGAGCTCTAGCGAAGCACTGAGGATTGAAGACAACGGGCCGGTTCGGCACCTTATTCTCAATCGTCCCGAAAAACTGAATGCCATTGACATTACCCAACATGAACGCTTGATGTCGGCGTTCGTCGAAGTAGAACGCAATGCCGACATTCGAGTCCTTGCGCTTTCTGGCGAGGGTCGCGGATTTTGTGCCGGCGATGATTTAACGGCCGAGAAACGCACGGGTCCCAACCCTCATGCTAAACGCGCCGTCGACCTAGAAATGGGCTCCGGTCCCGCCGTCCTACTCGAATCTTGCGCGATTTTGCGTCGTCTGACCAAACCCACAGTCGCGCTGATGCATGGCGTCGCGCTAGGTTCGGGCTATGACTACAGCCTCTCTTGTGATTTTAGGTTGGTCACGGAAGATATTCGCTACGGCGATCCGCGTATCGACCGTGCGCTTTGGGCAGCTGAGGGTTGGTCGTATAAGCTGCCGCGTCTGACGAATCAGTCCGTGGTGACGCCCATTGCTTATCTAGGACGCCTTATGAACGGAAATCAGGCGCTTGAGTACGGTCTCGCACACGCAATCCTGGACATCGAGTCCGATATACGAGCGGCGGCCCGACCCTTTTTAGTCGCACTCAGCCTTCTTGATGCCGAGGCATACTCGTCCACTAAAGCAGCGATCTTAGATGGACTCGACGCGACGTTCGAGCAATCCTTAACCATGCAAGCGACGCAACCATGACGTTACTGACCGACAGAGAAGTTCAGGAGTTTATTGTCAACGGATTCTTACGGTTGCAGCCCGATGTCGACCCCGAGGTACATGCAGGCATCGATCAGAAGCTTCGTTTCGCGACCGAACAAGAATTCCCGATGGGAAACAACATTGTGTCACGGGTCCCAGCATTGTGGGACGTCGTCCGTTGCCCACGCGTTCACGGTGCCCTCGTGAGTCTACTTGGAGCCGGCTATTTCGTGCATCCTCATCGTGCAATACACACGAACGTCCCGGTCGAAGATCCAAGCGTCAGTTACCCGGAAGACCACGCCGGGCCGCCGCTTGGAAAAGGCTCAATGGCTGGATCGGGCTGGCACCAGGATGCACAAAGCCCACTCTCACGGATGCGCCATCACGTCCCACGGTATCTGATCGGATTCTATTTCCCACACGACACACCCAAATTAATGGGACCGACCAGAATACAGGCCGGCAGTTATCTGTACGCGCATCCGGTCGCACCCCACGGCGTCGTGATACCCGAAGACGTGACCGCGGGTACATTCTTCTTGTTGCATTTCGACACCGTTCACGCCGGTTGGGTCAACCGCCTAGACCAAACACGCTACATGGTGAAATTCGTGTTCACTCGTACGGAACACCCGTTCGGCCCCACATGGAATCACGACAACTCCCGCTGGCAGCGCCCGACAACTTGTATTCCGACATTCGACGTGGAGCCCGCTTGGTCCTTTATTTGGAATTGGATGCGCGGCGAATCGCAAACGAGCCGGCCAGCACCATCTGAAAGCGCGAACCACCACGCCGCACTGAACGGTGATGATCAAGTAGCACGTTTAAACGCGATCTATAACCTCGCCCACAGATCCGAAATTGAGGAGCTAGCGAGCCGCATCGAAGCACTGAGCGGGTTAGGTATGCATGAGCGATCCTTGGCAAAGGACAAAAACGGAAAGACAAAGCCGCAAGACGATATCGATGGTTATCCTAGGCGATGGAATGAGCGGGCGGTGGTGGTGGACGATGCCGCCTACTCCCTCGCCGCAGTCGGGAAAGAAGCGATACCGGCACTGACGTCATTACTTGGTGCAAAAGACCCGTGGGTTGTGATCAACGCACTGTTCGCGCTCGGAGAAATCGGGCCTGCTGCACGACACGCATTGCCGCAAGTGATCCGATTGCTCGAACACCCCAAACAACAAGTCGTTCGGCAAGCTTTGGACACGCTCGGCGCGATCGGCGGTGACATTGGCGAAGCGCTACCGCAAATACACGCGCTTCTCCAGGAAACAAATCCCAACTGGCAAACTCCCCAAGTTTATCGGGGCTGGACCGGACAAGATCAGGTACGTTTAAACGCCGTCCTCGCAATCCTGTCGTGCCTGAACGAACCCGCTAACCATGCTTCGATCGAATCGATATTGATCGCCTCCCTCGACGATCCAAACGGTTATGTCCCCGCGGTTGCCACTGAAGGGCTCGTGAGGTTGGGTTCAAAAACCGGTATCGAAGCATCCGTCCGCTATCTGCAGGACCGACGTTGGGATGACACACTAATTGGACGCGTCAAACCCTTCTAGATCGGTACCGGCTCTTGTTCGCTAGAAAGTAGCCAACGAATCATTGGTAAATGCTCACGACCCTGAAAGGTCTGACCCTCGACAAGGTACATGGGTACATTAAATACGCCTTCCGCTTCCAACGACGTACGGAGCGAATCTAGTTCTTCTCGCATCGCGTCCGAGTCAAACGTCGAAGCGCCTGACGAAGCTAGCGCGTCGGCAACGGACTGGGCGTCATCGAGGTCCATCAACCCCGACCAAAAACGCGAAAATACGGTTTGCGCATAGTGGAGACCGACGCCCTCCCGATTGCCCCAGAGGAGCCCTAGCAACGACATTGTCGAGTCGACGCCACGATTATCCGCAATGAGCTCAATATTCTGCAGCTCGGCGTAACGCTTTAGATCGGCCCCGTAATACTCTGCCCGCACGCGCGCATGTCGTTCACTGACGGTCTCTTCCCCCTCCTCCGCCTGCGAGAGGACCGATACCTCCGTTCGATAAGGTAACAGAGCAAAGGGCACGCCGAGCTCCTCGGCCAGAGCCATGGTTGGCCCCAACGAAAGCCATGACAGCGCGTTCTTAAAGTCGATCACCAACCGAATCACGGTTTTTTCTCTGGGAAGTGCTGATAGGCAATATCGGGCGGCGAACCATGCTTCCCACCCAAAATCCAACGAACCATCGGCAGATGTTCCCGTCCAAAGAATCGATCACCATCAATCACGTATGTTGGCACACCAAAAATTCCTGCTGGATGCAATGCGTCTTGTAATTGGTCGTGTAGCTTACGACCGTCGCCCACCAAATATTCTCGAAAACCGCTTACAGCGCATCCGGATTCACCAAGCACTGACTCAAGTACCGTCGGATCTTCAATATCCAGCTCACGCCGCCAGAATCGCTCAAAGATCCGATCCATATATGCCATGAGCTGAGCGCTTCCATGGTCTTTCGCCCACAGCATGCCAATGGCAGCGCCAGACGAATCCCAAATCTTTCGGGGGCCGTAGAGGATCATGTCTTTCAGGCGGGCGTAACGCTTTGCATCCATGTACGCGTAGCGAACGCCGTTCCACTGTCTCGGCGTTCGGTTGTCCTCAACCAGGTTGCCCTTGTCATCCGTTCGCGCCGAACCCAAGAAGCTCGGAATGTCGAGCGTTAAAGGACGCCAATCGATTTTGATCTGATAGTCACGCTCCAATTGAGCCGTCGGATCTTTCGCCAGATACGCGTACGGGCTCTTGAAATCGAGGTAGACGATGAGCGGGTTGTCCGAGATCAGCGGGTTCATCCAGCGCATGATAAGCTCGCTTGCTTCTCCGCGCGAGCCAGTCGAACGAACAACGATGAGCTGGAAAGACGACGTCGATGAACTAAACCGCCAGGTCGAAATGGCGGGACAAATGGGCGGTCACGACAGCGTCGCATTTCATCATGGCCGCGGCAAACTGACTGTGCGAGAACGGATCGCGCTACTCGAGGACCCTGGTACATTTCAGGAAATCGGCGCGATTGCCGGTACGGCGACCTGGGATGGCCATCAGGTCACCGATTTGAAGCCTTCCAATACAATCATTGGCACTTGCCTGATCAACGGTCGAAAGATTGCTTTTTCCGGAGGCGACTTCACCATTCGGGGTGGAGCGTCCGATGCGTCTATCGGGAACAAAAGCCAGTACGCCGAACAATACGCGCTCGATACCCGGATCCCGTACATCCGACTACTCGACGCGACCGGCGGCAGTGTCAAAACGTTTGAAAAAATTGGGCGAACGTATCTTCCCGGGAATTCAGGTACCAACATTTCTGCCGAGTTGCTACAACACGTACCTGTGGTTTCGGCCGTACTCGGATCCGTCGCAGGCCTCCCGGCCGTCCAAGCTTGCCTTTGTCATTTCAACGTCATGGTCAAAGGGACCAGTCAAGTATTTGTCGCGGGTCCAAAAGTCGTCGAACAAGCGACCGGCCAAACCATCTCCAAAGAAGAACTCGGCGACGAACGGACACAACTGAAAAACGGTGTCATCATGAATCTAGCGGAGAGCGAGGCAGACGCCATTTCTCAAATCCGTCGGTTTCTCTCTTACCTACCAACAAGTGTGTGGGAAATCCCACCCGTTATCACTCCCAAAGATGATCCCGACCGGCGTGAAGAATCGCTCCTGTCGGTGGTCCCAAAAGATCGACGCAAAATCTACGAACCTCGCGACGTGATCCATGCCGTGGTCGATACCGAAAGCTTTTTTGAAATAGCGCCTTTCTACGGTCGTGCGCGTGTAACCGGACTGGCTCGCGTCAACGGTATCGCGTGTGGCGTTATGGCCAACCATCCGAAATTTAACGGTGGTTCGATGGACATCGCTGCGGGTGAAAAGACCGTTCGTATTCTCGAACTTTGTGAGACATTTCATTTGCCCCTGGTTTACTTCGCTGACGAACCAGGATTTTCGGTCGGACCTGCCCAAGAAAAAATGGGTATCGTTCGCGCCGGCGCCCGCGTCGTAACAACGCTTGCCAGAACACAAACTCCCTATATTTGTTTCATTATGAGGCAACTCTACGGCGTCGCAGGAGGTTTGCACCAGCGCGGCGGTGCGGGACTGTACAGGCGGTACGCGTGGCCATCGACGCACGGAGGATCAATGCACATCGAAGGTGGTACGGCCATCGCCTACAAACGAGAGATCGAAAACGCGGACGATCCCGATGCCAAACGCGAGGAAATCGAAGCGCGACTGCAATCGATATCGTCGCCGTTCAGAAACGCCCACGCTTTCGGCGTTGAGGACATCATCGACCCGAGGGACACCCGACCCCTGCTCGTGGACTTTATCGCCGACGCTCAACGCGTTATCGCGAGTCAGCTGGGCCCGGTTTCAGGAAGCAGCTACCGTCCCTAGTCAGCGCGCGGCAGCATCACGATCAGTCGGATCGAGCCTTACGCGGATTGAATCAACTATCGACGACCGCGATTCAGGGGATCGAATGGCGATGCCGCCGACATATCCCTTACGGTCTCGGTTTGGTCCATGAGCTCATCAAAGGTCGCATCGGTTCCGAGCGAGATTCCCTGGTTCGTGTAAGTCTGAGACCGCGAATACCGACCGCCCGACGCGTGAATCGTATTCGCTGACGGCGCATCCTCACTGCACATGAGTAGGACAGCGGGCGTAACCAGCGCTGGATCCATTTCAGCCGGTGGTGGTCCATCAGCATCGAATCGCGATCCCGGAACACTTGCCGTCATCCGCGTTGCCGCACCCGGCGCCAAACAATTTACCCGAATGTTGTGGGACGCTCCTTCAATCGCTAGAACGTTCATCAAGCCCAGCATCGCCATCTTAGCTGCACCGTAGTTGGCTTGACCGAAATTCCCAAAAATACCCGACGTTGAACTGGTAAAGACCACTCTGCCCCAATTCTTTTCGTACATGATCGGCCAAGCCGCTTTGGTGACGTACGCCGATCCACGCAAATGCACGTCGATGACCAAATCGAATTCATCAAGTGTCATGTTTTTGAATGACTTGTCTCGCAAGATTCCCGCGTTGTTGACGACAATATCCACGCTACCGAAGGCTGCTACCGCGTCATCAACGATGCTTTTCGCACCATCACGGTCTGATACCGACGCCTTGTTGGCAATGGCGACCCCTCCGGCAGCGGTGATTTCTTCGACGACGACGTCGGCCATATCGCTCGCACCAGCACCGTGCACACTACCACCAAGATCGTTAACGACAACCTTCGCTCCACGTTCAGCAAACGCCAATGCGTGGCAGCGTCCGAGACCGCCACCTGCCCCTGTGACAATGGCTACTTTGCCTTCAAAATCGCTCATACAACCCCCTTCCCTCTAACCGCGTTAGCGAATGTTATTTCAAACCATGTGCCGACAATGATACAAGTTCGTTATGCGCTTGAACGAAAAAGTTGTCGCCATCGTAGGGGCCGGGCAAACACCCGGGGAGACTATCGGCAATGGTCGTGCCGCGGCGATTCGTTTCGCACGAGAAGGCGCGCGTCTCATTCTGGCAGATCGCAACGTTGACTCAGCCGAGGAAACACGCGCCATGCTGAAAGCGGAAGGATTTGACGCCATGGTCGTGCATGCCGATGTCAATCGTGAATCCGACTGTGCCGGTATCTCCGCTGCGGCAGTGGAGCAGCACGGCCAACTCGACGTCCTCCATTACAACGTCGGCCGAAGCGAGGGGGACGCGGAAGTTGCCGCACTCGACGTCGAGCAGTGGGACGAGATCATGTCGATGAATCTGCGAGGATTTTACCTGTGTAGCAAACATGCGTTGGCGGTCATGCGACCGAAGAAGAGCGGCATCGTTTTGTGTATATCATCCGCGGCCGCACTCACGTCCGGTAGTAACATGACCTACAAAACGTCGAAAGCCGGCATGAACGCACTGGTTCAATCAATGGCGATTAACAACGGACCTTACGGAATTCGGGTCAACGCTATCATGCCGGGCCTTATGGATACGCCCATGGCCATCGAGCGTCGTGCGCGAGAACGAGGTGTCGAGCGGGACGTCATACGCGAAGAACGCGATCGTTCTGTTCCATTGCTTGGAAAAATGGGGACCGCTTGGGACGTGGCTAGTGCAGCCGTCTTTCTCGCTTCTGACGAGGCCAGTTACATTACCGGCGTCGCACTTGCCGTCGACGGTGGTGTCACAGCTCGAGTTGGTTAACGCGTCAATCGGTTACCGGTCTAAACACCGGGATGATGCCGCCGTCGGGTAAGCTCTCGAACGCCACTTCGACCTCCATCCCAACCTTCACTGCGTCCAGCGCCACGTCCACCAGATTGGTTGAAAGGCGCACCCCTTCTGCTACGTCGACCTGGGCTAAAACAATCGGCAATCGATCTTCGTGCCGAGGATGGTACGCCCGCCGTAACAGGCCGTGGCTGTATAAGGTGCCACGACCCGACGCATCGCGCCAAACGATCGACCGCGACCCACAGTGTTGGCAACGTTCGCGATAAGGAAACGTCCAAGTCCCACAATCGTCGCAGCACTGAAGGCGCAGTTTTCCTTCGGAAGCAGCTTCAAAAAATGGTGCGGTACGAGAACTGGGTTTAGGCAACCAGGATTCATCTTCGGATTGGCTCACGATGCGGTCTCCGGGGACAGCACCACGGTCGAATGGTAGTTCAACATGCCTCCGTTACCAGAACAGATAATGAGGTCGTTGGACGACTGCCGTTCACCCGCCTGACCACGGCCCTGGATAACCGCCTCCGAAACAGGTGTCATGCCCCACATGTAGTAACTCGATAACTCACCGCCGCCTGTATTTGTGGGCAGTGCGCCACCGGGGCCCAGACGGCCGTCTTCTACAAACGCACCGCCCTCGCCCTTCTCGCAAAATCCGTAGTCTTCGAGCGTCACAAGAACCGTGTAGGTATAACAGTCGTAGAGTTGACACTGCGTAACCTCACCGAGACTAGCGTCCGCCATTGCTAGCGCTCGAGACGCACTTCGTGAGCCCGGACCACGAATCGCTGAATCGGACACGGCCTGGCCGGTGTCGTGGCGATGGCCTTGGGCAAAACCACGGATGTATACCGGTGGCTGCTGCCCATCCCTTGCCTGCTCGGCTGACGTGACAATCACGCAGATGGCACCGTTCGAAACAAGACAACAGTCGAGAACGTGAAACGGCTCCACTACCCACGGAGAATCGTGATATTCGCTGAGCGTGATCGGCTCTCGTTTCGTCGCCCGTTCATTCAACCCCGCCCACGCCCGCTGGGATACTGCGATCTGACCCAATTGATCTCGAGTGGTCCCAAAGAGATCCATGTGACGTTGCGCCGCCATGGCAAACATTGGGATCGCACCGGTGAATCCGTAAAGACCCTGTAGCGAACTCAGAGCGTCACCGCCGAAACGCCGGCCGCCGGAATACGACGCGCCCGTGCGCTGTCCTTCGACCAAAGGCGCATCGGCAAAAACGCATGCAACGTTTGTTGCGAGCCCGTTCGCCACGGCCATGGCCGCATACTGAATCATTTGCCCAGCGCTGGAACCGTAGCCCTGCATAAAAGTCAATAAATTCAACTCTTGAAGCCCGAGCGCCACATGCAGATGCAGGTCGAGCCCCCGGGTAATACCGCTATTAATCAGCAGCCCATCGAGTTCGGACTTATCGATCCCCGCGTCATCGATGGCGAGATAGACGGCTTCCGATGCTAAGTCGACGGTCGATCGGTACACCCGTCCCATCTCCGTCATACCAAGACCAGAAACTGCAGCGGTGCCGTTCATGGGATGATTCATGTTAAGTCCTTGTCAGTACGACCACGGGTATTTCGCGAACTGTGCGTTCTTGATATTCGTTGTAGCCTTCCCAGATGTTCGTCATCAGAGCCCACAAACGATTTCTTTCCTCACCGCTGGCCGTCGATGCTCGAGCAGAAAATAGATCGGCTTTCACCTGCACTTTGACGTCTGCGTGCGCGACCAAATTTTCATACCAAGACGGATGCAACGCATGGCCACCTTTTGACCCAACAATAATGTATGTCCCATTGTCCTCGCCATAAATCAGAGGAATTAAGTGCGCCGCTCCGGATTTTCGGCCGGTCGTCGTCAACAGCAGGGTCGGGACGCCGCCCCACATGTGGCCTTCATCTCCACCCGTTGTTAGATAACGTTCTACGTGTTCGGTAATCCAACCCGGCATCGCTCGATCACTCACGGGTCATCCTCCACATCCGTATTGCTATCCTGCCGGAACAACGCCTCAAGCTTGGCTTCGGCGGCCGTATCCGGATCGATCGTCGCCTCGGGAGGATCGACACCATCTTCCGAGGTCTCTTCACCGCCAAAAAGGTCGCTCAATTCTTTACGCGCGCCCGCTTCTTTGACCCCGATTATCGAATCGTAAGTCCCTGCGGCTGGTCGAAAAAAATCGCAAAAATTCGCATTTTCTTTATTGACCGGCGGATCGGCCCGTTCGTCCGCACAAGTAATCGTGTCTCGCGGTCTATATTGGCGGCAAAGGCGGCAACAGTGCAGGCTTTCGAAACACTTCGGGCAGTTGTTGTGTCGTGTGATCGGCCTTGGTAACGCGTCAAGCGACGTGCCGCAATTCCAGCATTCCAATTCCGTCATTGGTCGGTCTCGACAGCAGTCGAATCAACGACCCGTAAATTCGGGCTTACGTTTCTCTAGGAACGCTTTCACGCCTTCCTGAAAATCTTCCGAATTAAAAAGACTATTCAGATGGACCATCAGATGATCGACCGCGGTGTCGTAACTCTCTTCCAATCCCATCCGCATCATGCGCTTGGTCGTCTGCACCGCCATGGGCGCGTTATCAGCGATTTCGTTGGCCCACTGCATGGCGGTATCCATAAGCTCTTCGTTGGGGACAACCGCATTAAAGAGTCCGAGATCAAGAGCTTCTTGAGCATCGATCGTGCGTGCCCGATAGTAGAGTTCGGCCGCTTTCGCCCAACCGATTAAGCGCGGTAATAACCAGGTCCCCCCACTTTCTGGAACGACATTGCGCTTCGCCGTCACGGCCGCCATCTTAGCCGACTCGCCCGCAATTCGAATATCGGCGAGCAAGGTAATGTCCATACCGTACCCAGCCGCCGCGCCGTTGACCGCGCAGACCACGGGCGTGTCTATATTCCACATCACATTAATGGGTGCATCGCGCAGATCAAACAACTGGCGCGGACGATTCTGGCCTTTCTCCGCCGCTTCAGCGCTGCCGATCCCGCCTTCGCCGACGGCGACAAGGTCAAGTCCTGAGCAGAATCCTCTGCCGGCACCCGTCAATACGATACAACGGGTATCGGGATCCTTGTTCGCTTCGACCATCTTGTTCGAGAGTTCGCCCAGCATATCGCGACTTATCGCGTTAAGGCGTTCCGGTCGATTCAACGTCATAACCACGACCCGATCGCGTTGCTCAACCAATAGCTCATCGGTATTCGACGCACTGACCGTCATAGGTATCTTCCCATCACTCAATAAGACGTGGGAGGCTAGACCCTGACTCGAGGGAAGTCCATGCCGCGGCGAATGGACCCGCTCATGCTATCGGCGGAACCGCAACGTCGGTGTGGAGGTTTTTTTATTCGTCGCTAAGTGTTCGATACCGTGTCGACCGGAAGCCACTCGCGGAGAAGAGCCAGGTGTTAGCCATCCAAAGAAGTGGCGTTCCGGACGCTGCACGAGCGTGACCTGGTGTACGGTGCGTTGCTATTTGTACCTTTAACAGCTCTTTTTGTCTGCGAGTTCCGACTCAATCAATGTCGCGTTCAATAATTTAACGAGATGTTGACGTGACCGTACGTGCCGCCGTTCTTTTGCTCTAACTCATTGTTTTAAAGGAAGATACGGTCTTCAAGCGCATCGTTACTCTGTCATATATAACCCGTAAGCATAAAAAAATATTTATTTGAGTCCACATTGGCATAGAAAGTCCAAACAATGATGTTCAATCCCATTGCAACCGCGGCAACGACGTTATATACATTTATCCGGGGTTGAGCAGTACCCAAACGATTTTGAGAACTCAATCGTACGAGGGGTAATATGTCTTCTGACCGAATATTGATGATCTTGATGACTGTGGTTGCCGTCCTTGCCGTGATTCCGGGAGTACCAGCGGTTGCCTACGCGCCGTTAGCACTAGTCGGACTTGGCCTCATCAGCGGGTTTATGAATCCCGAAGATGATCTCCTGACAAGAGTGGCATATATCGCTGTAGCCGTTGCACTCCCAATCGTTGCGAATAGCTTAGACGCTATTCCCGTGGTGGGTGGCTTCGTAAACAGCATTCTGGATAACATCGCCGTCGCTGTAGCCGGCATCGTTGTTGCGAACATGCTGCTGCAGATATATGCGCGGTTGATGCCTGCCGACGACTCTGACTCTGGCTCTAGTGCTGAGGGCGGGGGGGGTTACAGCAGCGAATAGAATCTGTCGAAGTTCGACAATGATCGAAATGGCCCCGTTTTAGGGGCCATTTTTTTGCCTATTCAACATCTTTTCTCACCAACCGTTTGACCGAAAAATACGGCTAGCGCTCCCCGTCCCCACCAGAACAAGGCGGCACCGTCAAGTTTACAAAGTGATCACTGACGTTATATACGTCGGTCCAGGTAAAATATTAATTCATTCAAATACGAACGAGGGGTCGTTTTATGTTACAGAAAGTTTTGACCTGGGGTTCGCTCGCGATTGCCGTAATCGCAGCGTTTACCGATGCCATTCCGATGGTGCCTTTGATTCTAGTGGTATTAGGTCTGATCGGCGGATTCATGAGTCCGCTCGAAGACGTTGGTACTCGTGTCGCTTATTACGTACTAGCGGCGGCGCTGCCGACGATTGCCAACAGTCTGGACGCGATCCCAGTACTCGGAGGATACGCTAACAGCATCCTCGATAATGTCGCGATCACCATTGCCGGTATTGCGCTCGCTAACTTCCTCCTCGCGTTGTACAACAACACGATGGCGGCGGGAAATGACGACTGATCGAATCAGTCAATTGATAGAGACGCGAGCACTATTGCTCGCCACATAAAAATGGCCCCTTTGGGGGCCATTTTTTTTGCGCGTCGACAACCTGGGGACTGAACTTAATTCGAGTCCTGCAGCATCTTGTCCACTTGCAAGAATGGGATTGCCCCTCCCGTGAATTG
>DCBA01000027.1 GCA_002313255.1 Gammaproteobacteria bacterium UBA1119
AGTTTAAAAATGGTCCCGTCGTCGATCAAACGCCCTTCATCGTTGCACCACACCACGTAGCTGACGCGATTGGTCCGCATCTTCGTCACGTCGCGGGTCACCATCCGGTTTAACATTCTTTCCGCGTCTGGACCGCTGATGAGGTATTTCTGCATAGGACAAATGTCGTAGGTGCCACAGGTATTGCGGACGCAGAAGTACTCGTACTCAACGTCGTAGTAGTACTCAGCGAATTTGTAGCCGTTCCATGACGACCAAGCGTTGTGAATATTGAGTTCGTCTTCGCGTTCCTGGAAGTGACTGGGCTTAGGCCGCTCGCTTGAAAAATCGTAGTCACTCATCGTAGAAGTCATCTTCCGGAACGCTATTGGGTCGCTTAAGGTCGATCAGAATCTCGCGGGCCGCGTTGGCGCCGCACGCCGAGGACACGCCACCTCCGGGATGCGTCGACGAACCGCACATGTACATCTGTTTGAGAGGCATCCTGTACTGAGCGTAACCAGGAAATGGGCGATTGAAAAACAACTGATCAATTGTGAGTTCGCCTTGAAATATGTTCCCCTCGGTTAGACCTATCTCCTGTTCAATCTCGTGAGGAGTTCGCACCTCCATGTGCACAATCAAGTCCTTGAAACCGGGGCTGTAGCGAGCAATCTTGTCGATAACTGTTTGGCCGAACTGGTCTCTTTTCTCAGGCGTCCAGGGTCCGTCGGCTAGCTGAGAGGGACAGTACTGGATAAAGTTCGACATCCAGTGTTTACCTGGCGGCGCAACCGTAGGATCCCAGGCAGAAGGAATAACGCCCTCGATATATGGATCGTCGGAGAAGCGGCCATGCTTCCAGCAATCGTATGCCCGCTCCATGGTTTCCAATGACCCCGTGAATTCCAGACCCCCTCGGTTAACGTAGGCGTTATCTGGCACGTTACTGAATTTAGGCAACGCCGACAGGGCGATATTCACCTTTCCTGATGAACCCCGAATCTTGAAGTTTTTCGCCCTGTCATAAATTCCCGGTGGAAGATCGTTCTTGTCCATGATTTGGGTGAACGTTCGCTTAGCATCGAGATTTGATACGACCACGCGTGCCCGGATTTCGTCTCCATTTTCTAAGGCAACACCCACCGCCTTGCCACCCTCGACGAGAATTTGGGCGACGCCTGCGTTGGTCCTGATTTCTCCGCCAAACGATTGAAACGCCGAGGCAATGGCTTTAGAAATTGCACCCATGCCACCGCGTGCTAAACCCCAGGCACCGATGCTCCCGTCGACGTCTCCCATCACGTGATGCAGTAAAATATACGAAGAACCGGGCGAATAGACGCCCAATGCTGTGCCGATAATTCCGGAACTAGCCTTCGACTGCTTGATGAGCTCGTTCTCAAAGTAATCTTCAAGAAAATCCACTGCACTGAGCGTAAAGAACCTGACGTATTCGTAGATTTCCTTCTCACCAAGCGACCAGAATTGTTTGGCAAGGAACAAAAGCTCATGAATGTCCCGTCGTCGAAATGAGGTTGGATCGGGAGGCGTACGGAGCAGCGTTTTCCGAATCAGTCGGGCGTATCGGGTCAGATCAGCCTCAAAGTGGGACATCGAGTCGGCGTCGTGTTTCGAATGACGTTTCAGTTCAAGATAAGCGGCCTCTTCACTGTTATAGCCGATCAGCGTGTTGCCGACGTCGTCGTAATTCACGGAACCTAGATACGGCACCAAAATGAGCCCGTGCCGACTCAGATTCAGGTCGCGATGGATTGCCTGGCGCATCAAGCTGCAGACATACGAACAATTTGAGTAGGTCCAGCCCTCGTGTAGTTCCCGGGATACGGCTGCACCGCCTATGTAGTCGTTCTTTTCTACGACCACTACGTCAAGGCCTGCTTTTGCTAGATAAGCTGCATTTGTTAAGCCGTTGTGGCCGGCCCCGATAACGATGGCATCGTACTGTTTCACGACAGAATCTCGTGCGCAGCATTGTGTCCCGGACCACCGGTAATATCTCCGCCAGGGTGGGATCCAGCTCCGCAAAGGTATAGACCCCGCACGGGGGACTGGTACTGCCCTGCACCATAGGTGGGCCGCATCATGAACAATTGATCGAGGGCAAATTCACCGTGGTGCCAGTGACCACCCGTCACTCGAAACATCCGTTCAAGATCGATCGGAGTAAGAAGTTCGCTTGCGATAATCTGCTCGCGAATGGCGGGCGCGTACAATGCGATTTTGTCGATGAGCCTGTCGGTAAACGCGTCCTTAGCCGCCGAATCCCACGCGTTTTTCATCTTGTAAGGTACGTACATCACTTGTGCAGATAAGACGTGCTGTCCGTCCGGTGCGAGCGAGGGATCGTGCAAGCTAGGAATCACGATCTCCATCACTGGGTCAGCAGGGCACTGGCCATACTTTGAATCGTCAAAGGCGTTTTCAATCGTTGCCATATCTGGAGAAATGATTAGCTGACCATCGGACCGATCTAATCCGGTGAATGTTGGCAAGCCGTTCAGTGCCAGATGGAGTTTTGCAACAAGCCCTTGTGAGCGAATTCGGCGAATACGATTTGTAAACTCGATTTCGAGATTCTCCGCTCCCAGTAGCGTGAGAAACGTCGTCTTAGGGTCTGCCGAAGATACGATATTTCGGGCGACTACTTGTTCTCCGTCATCCACTTGCACGCCGGTCGCACGAAGGCCTTCCTCTCCTCGTTCAATGGCGATCCGGCGTACGGATGTGTTGGTTCGAATCTCGACACCCCGGGATTCGGCCGATGAACGGAGCGCGTTAATTAGGCCCGACACCCCTCCAACAGGTAGCTCGTGTAAACCGTTCATACCTCCAGACATTCGATACAGCATTAACATGATGGAATTGTTGGGCGAACGTGGAGCTTGCTTCGATCCGATGAGACCGTTCCAGCTGAGTAGGGCTTTAAGGATCGGATGATCGAAGTACTCGTCCATGAGATCGTGTGTTGGAAGCGCGATGATCCGAAGAAACTCACGCATGTCTTGCTTGCCCAGCATTCGCATCTTCAAGCCAAGTTGGGCGAACGACAGCACCTCGGGCAATGAATTGTTACCGATAGGAGGGGCGGTTTTCAGCCAGAGCGGTGCTAACAGATTGGCGAAGCGCTTGGTGAGTTTCGAGTAGTTCAAGTAAGCCGCCTGGTCTGTCTCGGGTACTCCGCTGACGGTATCGCCGTCGAGTACGACGTGATTCCCTTGGAGATCGAGCCCCACGCATGGCAGAGGGTTTGGCGTACGCGCAAGACCATGGTCTTGCAACGTAAGATCTCGGTGTATTTTCTTTGAGAAGTGGCTGACCGTGTGTGCGACCGACGCCCTAAAACCGGGATGAAATTCGCGGGTGGATGCAAGTCCGCCCACCGTGCTCGATGACTCGAGGACAAGGACCCTCTGATTTTGTCGCGCAAGGTAGTTTGCACAAACCAAGCCGTTGTGCCCCGCACCAATGACTACAGTGTCGTAATGAGCCACGTTGTTATCTTAGCGTAGTAGTCGGTTCGATTGATGAGCCTATTGCGCACTGGTGAGCAGAACTTCTCGGCCTACACGCAACGGAAAACGTGCAAGCTCCTAATTCTCGAGAAGAGTCCGCTCAGTGGTTACGTTGTTAATACCAGATGTTCACGTTCCCACGCAGTCACGGTGCTGGAAAACGCGGTAAGTTCTCTTAATTTGAGGTCAACGAATACGTTAACAAACCGTTCGCCGAAAAGATCAATGAGCGGTTCACACTCTAAGAGTAGGTCGAGCGATTCACGTAGTGTTCGAGGTAGGGTGTGTTCGAGGTCCCAGGCGCTTTCCGTCGTGGGTTCGCTGGGCCGCGCGCCTTCCTGCATACCCAAGTAACCGCATGCGAGGCAAGCTGCAACTGCGAGATAGGGGTTTGTATCAGATCCCGGTATGCGATTTTCAATCCGAGTAGAGTCCGCGTTGCTGCGGGGCACCCTGAACCCCGTCGTTCTATTGTCGATCCCCCACTCGGTGTTTATCGGGCAGGATTCTGCACCTTCGAATCTGCGATACGAATTTACGTTTGGGGCGAGGAATGCCATGACGTGAGGCGTGTACTTCTGTAGACCACCAAGGTAGGCATAAAACTGCTCACTATGATCGCCATCTTTATTCGAGAATATGTTGCTCCCGGATAATACATCCACGACGCTTTGATGGAGATGCATTGCGCTACCCGGTTCGCCGGACATAGGCTTGGATAAAAACGTTGCGTAATAGCCTTGTTCTAACGCGGCTTGTCTTGCAATGCGTTTGAAATTGAACATTCCATCGGCGCATGCCAAAGCATCGCCGTGCCGGAAGTTGACCTCCAGCTGGCCGCATCCCATTTCTGTAACCACGCCTGCGGTTACCATTTCGTGGCCTGCTGAATATTCGTAAAGCCTTTCGAGGAAAGGAGCGAATTCGGAAAGAGCTTCCATTTGGAACGAACGCGGTGTCTTTTGTTGTCGGCCTGATACCCCCGCTGCCGCTTCAAGAGGTTTGGTGGGATCGGGGTTTCGTTCCACGAGATAGAACTCGGCTTCTTGGGCAATCACGGGTCTCATTTCCTTTGCCTGAAACAGGTCCAAGATGTTTCTCAGTATCGTTCTTGGTGCGATCGTTAATGGCGCGCCGTCGAGACTTTCGCAATCGCAAATACACTGCGCAGTTTTGGTATTCGACCAGGGCTGTACCACCAGTGTTGTTGCATCCGGTGCCAATAACATGTCGACGTCGGCGACGTCGAACAGGTCGTGATCTTCGCACCAACCGCCGACGACGTCCTGCCCGAATACGGCCTCAGGTAAACGGATCTCGCCGCTGACAAGGTCCTCAGCGCGAACAATCTTTCCTTTACTGACGCCATTAATGTCGGGGACCAGACATTCGACCAGTTCGATCTCCTTGGTGTCTAGCCATTTTTTTGCCGCAGTCATGGGGGCGTGCTCACGTAAATTCGGGGGCACTTTGCCAGCACTCATTTTAGGTTGCAAACTTATCCAGCCCCCGCATTGATCGGTCTCACCAAACTGGATAAGGTCGAAATTAGTTTACGGTTCAAGGGGCCAGTTTGATGTACAACTACACGACGGATCAGTTGCAGGATCTGGATACCAAACACTACCTCCATCCCTTTACCGACCATAAAAAACTGGCGGAAGAAGGAAGCCGCATCATCACCCGGGCGGATGGGATTTATCTTTGGGATAGCGATGGAAATCGATACCTGGATGCGATGGCAGGCCTGTGGTGCGTCAATGTGGGTTATGGCCGCGAAGAAATTGCCGAAGCCGTAAACCAGCAGATTCGTGAGTTACCGTACTACAACAGTTTTTTTAAGACCGCACACCCGCCCGCCATTGAACTATCGCGTCTCGTCTGTTCGCTGGCTCCAGCTCATTTGAATCGGGTGTTCTTTACCGGTTCGGGATCCGAGGCTAACGACACGATCGTCCGAATGGTTCGCTTTTATTGGTCGTTAAAAGGTCTGCCGGACAAAAAGGTCATTATCAGTCGGCACAATGCATACCACGGGAGTACCGTAGCGGCTGCGAGCCTTGGAGGTATGCAAACCGCGCACGCGCAAGGCGGCCTGCCTATTCCGGACATAGACTACATAGGTCAGCCGTACTGGTACCAGGATGGTGGAGACCTCTCTCCGGAGGAATTCGGCGAGAAAGTCGCCGATGAACTGGAGCAGAAGATTCTTGAACTTGGCGTGGATAACGTGGCGGCATTTATCGGTGAACCGATACAAGGCGCCGGCGGCGTCATTATTCCACCGTCGACTTACTGGCCGAGAATTCAATCGATTTGCGATAAGTATCAAATACTGCTGGTCGCCGACGAAGTCATTTGCGGGTTTGGGCGAACGGGTAAATGGTTCGGAAGTGATTACTATGAAATCAAACCAGACTTGATGTCGATTGCGAAAGGTCTGTCCTCCGGTTACGTGCCCATCGGCGGCGTATTAGTCAGCGATAAAGTCGCTTCAATCCTGATAGACGAGGGTGGCGAGTTTAACCACGGCTTCACCTACTCAGGTCATCCAGTCGCCGCTGCGGCCGCCATTGCTAATCTCAATATCCTACGTGGTGAAGACTTCGTCAATCGAGTGGATACCGAAACGGCCCCGTATATTGCCGAGAAATGGCAACAGTTAACGTCGCACGCGTTGGTGGGGGAGGCTAGGATCGTGGGTCTCATCGGTGCTTTGGAATTGGTAAAAGACAAAACCACGCGACAGTTTTTTGACGATCGAGGGGCCGTGGGCACCCTCTGCAGAGACATTTGTTTTGAAAGCGGGTTGGTCATGCGTGCCATCGAAGACACGATGGTGATTTCCCCACCGCTTTGTATTACCAAAGAGGAAATTGATGAGTTGATCAATCTCGTCATTCGTTGTCTAGATCAGACTGCAAAACAGATTCAGTGAGGCCAAAGCACGCGGTATGAAGTTTAAGGATTCGATGTACGACAACTTCAGTTTCTCGGCGGACCTGAATCTTGCTGCTCTGGGAAGTGTCGAAGATCTCCTTGGCCAAGCCAGAATATTGTCGAGGTCGGTTGACGGAATACACGTAAGCGACGGCGCCAATGACGGCGTCCATTTCCCGGCATTGGCCACCGCTCAACTGCTTCTACAAAACGATATCGATCCAATCCTGCAAATATCCTGCCGGGATAAGAACCGACCGACCTTGGAGATTGAAATACAGGGCGCACTTGCGCTTGGCGTGACCAGTGTGCTCCTTGTACGAGGCGAATCAGCTGGAATCAGCGATACGTCCGATCGGATCGTCAAAGTCAGCACTACCGAACTCATTCAGATGGTGCGCCGCGTTGAAGCGGAATTGCAACAATCCAATTTATCGGTGGGCACAATCGCAACCGTGTTTAAGCCGGCTGCTGATTGGCATCCGGCAGCATTACTAAAGAAAACCCGTGCCGGTGCGAATTTCATTCGCACCCAGCTTTGTTTTGACGCCGACAAGCTTAAGCTTTACATGCCCAAGCTAGTTCGATCCAAAGTAACCTGGAAGGCGCCCATCATCGTTAATCTAGCCGTATTGCCGTCGGCTAAAGCCGCCAAGTGGCTGTCCGAAAACCTGCGAGGTTCGCTGATTCCCGAAACGGTGATTAAACGAATGGAACACGCCGTAGATCCCGAAACGGAGGGGGTTCAGATAGCTGCGGAACTCATGGCGGAATTCAATACGATCCCGGGGATCTCGGGGGTTTGTCTAATGACACCAGGGCCGCCCGAACTAATCCCAGCGGCGGTAAATGCCTCCGGAGTACGACAGGATTAGCCGATGGCGGCGTTGACTAAACTATTTCCCGCCGAACTTGTAGCGAAACCAGAAGCCGAAGCTGCGTGGCTGATTCACCGTCAATCTTTGTTGTGCGAATCGGTTATTGAAGAATAAATCGCCGTTTTCATCGGTGACGTTGTCCACATACAAAGATGCGCTCCACGTATCGGTTTCGACTCCCGCCTGAATGTCAATAGTTCGCCAGGAACCCTGTTGAACGACCGGTGACGAAAATGAGCTCGATTCAATACCGGCCAATGAATTGACGGACTCACCGGTGTAGGTATAGCGAAGCATAATATATGGCTCGCCGCCGAACATGGTTCGTGGCACTTGGTAGAGTACTTTCAGATTTCGTTTAACGTCGGGGACGATGGGTAGCTGGGTACCGACGGGTACCGGGATCGCACCGGGTGTATCCGCGAACAAAGTTTGCCCTTGCGACAGTTCGCCATCGTTGCGGCCCACCGTTGCTTCAATACTCCAGTTCGCATTAGGTAACCAACTTACCCACATTTCGACACCGTCGATATCCGCCTCTGGAAAATTGACGATACCGAGGGTGAAAATCGTATCTTGAGGATCCTCGGCCTGGACCTGGATGTTTTCCCAGGTCATCTGATAGTACGAGATATTAAATCGGAGTCGGTCATCCAGCCATTCAGTTTTCGCGCCGATTTCGTGGTTAATAACGGTATCGGACTCGTAAGAAGTCAGCGTCCCTGCAGGATCGTCAAACAGATCGGACGGCGGACCGAACACTGACTGCGGTTTCGCTGAGTTGGCTCCCCCACGGCGGAAACCTTCCGAGTAGGTGGCGTAGACCAGCCCGCTCTCCCATCGGTAGGAGAAATTGACCATCGGGACGAATCCATTTTCATCGGAGGCGCCAAGATTCCCCGGAGAGTAGCAGTAGTCGATGGCGCAGTTGGGGTTACCGCCATTCATACCGACGAGGGCACCGTTCATAACGATGTAATCGTTTGCGACATTGTAGAAACGTCCACCTGCTTTGATCGTAAAATTTTCGGTCACGTCAACGCTGACTTCGCCGAAGAGCGCTGATTGCCGCAGGTCACTGTCATAAACACCCGAGTACCAGTTGTTGGATGCTGACTTCATTGGAACACCGACGTAGTAGCCGGCATAGTTGATGTAACTGAACGCTCCCGTGCCCGTCAGGCCCTCTACGTTTGATATAAACAATTCGTCGACTTGGCGTTTGCTATAAAAAGCGCCGACGATGGCGGACCAACGCCCGTCAGTTGGCGTGGCGTAACGCGCCTCAATCACCCAGTTGTTGGTCTGCCTCCCGTCGAAGTCGTTTGCGATGGGATCACCGCCAAAATCGTAGATTCCACCGGTGTCGTAGTAGGGATTGCCCGTGTTGAACGACCGGAAGTAGTCACCCACTTGTTGGAAGTTCTGGAGATACGAGGTGCTGTCGGCAAGATAGGTGCTCTCCCGATCGTAATAGGCGGTGGTTAGCACAACGTCGCCGAAACTGAGGTTACCTTCCAAGGTTAATGCGATCTGGTACCACTCGTCTTCCCAGTAATCCTCGGTGTATCGGGCTTGACTGTGAGGACCAAATGTCGGGAAAACCGATGTATCGGTAAAGTGCTGTTGATTCAAGCTGACATCGCCGAATCCATCCAGCTCGTAGTATTGGTAGATGCCGGAAAGGTCGACGGTCCAGTTCTCGCCCGCCTCAAGTCGAAGGCCCGCTCGTCCGCCGTAGTACACCGATGAGTTGACGTCGTCGTCGACCCGGTTGCTATTGGTTGACGTTTGGCCTGGCGTAGGCGTCAGGACGTTGTCGACCCATCCCGGTTCATTCGCGTAAAAACCAACGAGTCGTACGGCCGCTTTCAGGTCTGGGTAAAGGCTAGTGCCGTCTTCCAGCAGCGGGATATTGACCATACCGCTTAGATCAGTGCCTGTGCCGCCTTCGCCGATCGACCAGCCTGATACGTCCAGCCATCCCTCACTTGCAGTGGTGTCGGGTCTGTTGGTGATGATACGTAATGTGCCACATTGCGCGGCGTCACCGAAGAGTGAACCCTGCGGGCCACCTAATGCTTCGATGCGGGCGACATCGACAAGACGTGGATCGGGGTTATACCCGGCCGACGTGATCGGTTGTTCATCCAGATAAACCGACGTGGTCGCGGAGTCGCTGAAAGAAAGGCCTTGAGCCGCGCACCCTCGCATGATGACTGAATTTGCTCCCGGTTGACGCTGACTAAGTGCTAGGCCTGGGATCTGTCCAACGTAATCCTCGAAGTTATCTAACCGCTGGAGGGTGATTTCTTCATCGGTTATGGCAGTGACAGAAAGCGGCGCGTCCTGAAGTTTCAAGTCCCGCTTTGTCGCCGTAACAATGACTTCCTCAAGTCGTGCGTCGTCCGCTTCTGCTGCAGCTTGCGCACTGCCCGTACCCGCCACTGCGGCAGATATCGCCATTGAAAGATTGCGACCTGCTTTAGAATTCTTGCGATTATGTGCCATCACATTCCTCATTTAAGTCCGATGACTGTCGTGTCGGATAAATAGGTTTGGATAGTACTGCAAAACCGCGCGTAGAATTTCCATACCTATAGGGCAGTAACGTCACTCAAGTAGCGCTCAAAATAAAGTGACTAGATCCAACAGTTAGTTACTAATTCCGTACCATCGCTTCTAGTTCTTGATAGTGGTGGGAGTATGCTTGTCACCTCGCTAGTTGTCTCGAAATACATGCTGTGACTACGCTCGTTGCAACGTCCGTCGTTCGTGGCAGCCGCCAAGGCGAGAGCCATGGCGGGGTTTACTTGATTGATTTGGCGAACGAGCGCGTGTTGCAGACGGTCGATTGGGATTCGGTGGATATCGATTGGCAGGGTCGCGGATGGGATCGTGGTCTTCGCGGCATCGGGTTTGACGGGGACAGGGTGTTTATCGCTGCGAGTGACGAGCTGTTCGTTTATGACCAAACGTTCCAACAGATTACATCGTATCGTTGCCCCTACCTAAAACACTGTCATGAGATCAGCTGCTACGAGCGACGACTGTATCTCACCTCCACGGGATTCGACTCCATCCTTGGGTTTGATTTGGAAAGGAATCGGTTCAGCTGGGGACTCAGCGTATCCAAGGATAAAAAAGGCCTTCGCGCCGTTCCGTTTGATCCAGAAAGTCGTCATGGCCCACCTTTGCGTAACGAACTCCATATCAACAGCGTCTTTTGCGAGAGTCGGGCCATGTACATAAGCGGCCTACGCACTGCCGGTTTACATGCGTACACCGGGCGACACATTAATCAAGTGGCGACATTGCCCGATGGAACCCACAACGCGCGACCGTATAGGAACGGTATTTTATTCAACGATACGCAAAAGAATGTGGTTCGTTTTGTTCCCCAACAAGGCAAGCAAGGCGTATTTAACCTACCGGTCTATAACCCGGCGCTGCTCACACATACCGAGCTCGATGACTCCCGTGTTGCGCGCCAGGCCTTTGGTCGAGGCCTCTGTGTGATTAGCCATAGCCTGGTTGCGGGTGGATCGTCTCCTTCGACGGTCACGCTATATGACATCGATCAGATGAAAACAACGCTGTCGTTGAATCTATCGCTTGATATCAGGAACGCGATTCACGGTTTAGAGGCGTGGCCTTTTCCAGGGTTACCGGACGATTAATTAAACGACACTCGATGCCGAATCATCTTGATTAATGGATTCGTATTGTTTGTAGTTGGGTAGGACGGGTTTCAGCACGTCAATTAATTGGCCTAGATGCGCTTCGTAATTACGCCAGAAATGAATGGATTTGGAGTAAATGGGCTGGCGCACTTGTTCGGAACTGGCGGTTCGTATGGGTCGCTCGGTTTCGTGGAATCGGACACAGGCGTCCTCCCACGGCAATTCGCAGTAAGCAAGAAGCCGACGTACCTGGCCCTCTAAATCTGTCACCACATCTTCGTATTGGACCGTCAGGACGCGATCCGGGAGCACCTGATGCCAGTGATCCATCATGCGTTGATACTGAAGAAAGTACTCTCCGATTTCGATCAGGTCGTAGACGAACGTCTGTCCTTTAGCAAAGAGTTGGCGATAACAGCTCAAGGTTGAATCCAATGGATATCGTCGCGCGTCAATGATCTTGGCGTTTGGCAGAAGCAGATGGATCAGCCCGATGGACGGAAAGTTGTTCGGGTTCTTGTCGATAAAGTGTGGTTTATCAGTCTGTCGATGGGCGTTGGCTTGGTTGAGGTAGTCTTGTCCCAGCGCAGGGAAATTGGTGTCTCGTAGTTCTCGCGCGGCAAAAGGATAATTTACACCGTCGGCGCGATTTCGATTAAGAGACGTAGCAACTCGTCCGATGTAGGGCAGTTCCGATGTCCCCTCGACCAAGCTGTGACTGGCCAGTATCTGTTCGATCAGCGTCGATCCTGAGCGCGGTAATCCAACGATAAAAATTGGTGCAACACTTGGATTGCCTAAGCCCGTGTTGCCTCGCAAGAACGGTTCGTCAAATACCTGGATGATTTCGTCGTTGCTTACCTCGGTTTGCACCGGGTCATAGTGTTCCAGCGATCGTTGCTTGCCGTTGCCCTGCTGGTAGTAGTTCCAGGCCTGATCAAAGCGACCACTGTCTTCATTGACTTTAGCTAGCGCGAAGAGAAAGTTAACCGCGGACTGATCTGTCAAACCTTCGTTGTCTTCTAACGACGATTCCATTGCCCGGATATCGTCCTTCGAGAGCTCGTAAGTTTTGAGGTTGGCGAGGCTCCAGTAGCTTTCCCCGTTGTTAGGCCGAGCCTTAATGCTCTCACGATAAGCCTCAATGGCCTCGGCCTGATGACCAACCGTTTTCAGCGTGTGTCCAAACCCGAGCCAGGCGCCGGCATGTTGCGGTTTTAACTCGAGTACGCGTCGATACGAATCCAGCGCCTGGTAAGTTTGACCCGCGGGTGATCGGGTCGACGCCAACATAAAGTGCGATCGACTGCTGTTGGGTTCTAGCTCGACGGCGCTCTCAAAGCACTCGATGGCTTCCGCGTATCGATGCTGTTCATGAAGAATTCCACCCAGATCGAGCAGAGCAAGGTAGAAGTCCGGGGCCGATGCGATTGCTTTTCTAAGCAACGGCTCGGCTTCGTCACTGTCGTGCCTGTTTGCGACGATCCCGGCCAATAACCGCATCGCGTCGACGTTATTCGGATCGACCCGCAACAAGTCTCGGTACGCGCGTTCGGCTTCTTCGGTACGCCCGGCTTTGTGGTGTTCTGCGGCAAGGGCGAGTTGTTTACGTTGTGGGTCGAGTTCAAACGACGCTTCAAATGCGACGTCGGATTCTGTGCCCTTGCCGATCGCAGCTAGAGCGCGACCGAGCGTGTAGAACGCTGGTTCGGACTGAGGATCCAGTCGTGTGGCGGTCTCCAGCACCTCGACGGCTTCAGTTGGTCGTCCCGTCTCAAAAAGCAGAAAGCCAAGATCTTCGTGCGGTTTCGCAAAATTTGGGGCGAGTTCAATGGCTCGGCGCAGGTATTTTTCCGCTAAGCCCATCTCGCGTGACTTCAGCAACATGGCGCCTAGTAGTGCGGTCATATTGACGTCGTCGGCATCTGTTTTGAGGGCGTCGCGACAAATGCGCATGGCAGCGCCAATCTGTCCCGAATTGATTAAGTCGATTGCCTGGTTAAGGTTCGCTTTTGGCGAGGATGGTTGTTCGTCGATTGCCATTTGCTATGGGTCGATTATGAGCTTCCCGCAGACGGTTTCGATACAGGTAGCAATACCATATTTGTCGGTTGCGCAGAAATCGCCGTCTCTACCGGGCTTTTTTCGGTCGGGTCGGTTTGATATACGATACGAAAATGGATATCGAAGAGACATTAAAAGACCTAGGACCGGTGGAGATCGGACGCTTGAGAGAAGCCGTTATTGGATTGGGTCCGGCAGATTGGTCAGCGCAACGAATTAGGCAGAACGAATACGAGGTGCACAGGCAAACAGAGTCCGTTGTCCTCGTCTTTACCGATGGCTCAGGCTGGCCCGAATTGGAAGTCAAAAAAGAACAGGGTTGGGACCTTTTGGCAGACACTGCAGTACCCGTCATGCATGGCATATTGGCTGCGCATTATCCGGCCGGTGGTACCATCATTCGGTCCATGGTGGCAAAGCTACCCGCAGGAAACATCATCAAACCCCACGTTGATCGGCACCCTTCGTTCCACGCTGGACACCGTATTCATGTTCCTGTTACGACCAACCCAAGAGTCAGGTTTATGATCGATGGACGGCCCCACCAGTTGGCCGTCGGTCGGGCCTATGAGGTGAACAATCAAAAAAACCACAGCGTTATGAATAAAGGGACCGAAGACCGGATCACCTTCATATTCGACTACCTACCGCCCGAGGTTATCGCCCGGCGCCCAACAGCCCTTCGAGACGAGCACTAGCGGTATTTTGGAACGGGATAACCTGAGGGAGTGTTTACCGAACCTCGCTAATCTGAGGGTGCGCTTTTTGGCTGTTGCTGGGTAATGCAGTGGATACAACCTCCGCCCTTAGTAAGTTCAAGCGCAGGCAGTTGCACAATCGCCCGGTCAGGGAAAGCGGCTGCGACCGCCTCGAGTGCTGGCTGATCCATCGGGTCGTTGAATTCGGGTAAAACGACACCTCCGTTGGCGATATAGAAATTGATGTAGGAAAGTGGTAATCGCTCGCCACGGTACTCTTGTCGCGCGGGTTGCTGAATCTCAATGATCTCGAGGAGATTTCCGTTGGCGGTGGTTTTGCTGAGCGCGTCAATATTTCGACGCAGACGCGCGTAATTCGGATCTTCCGGGTCCGATTCAGAAAGGGCCAGAGCGACGCCGTGGTCTGAGAAACAGGCCAGATTATCGACGTGACCGTCGGTATCGTCGTACTCCAGGGCGTGATCTAGCCACACCACCTTCTCGACGCCTAGATATTCGGCGAACAAACGCTCCGCGTCCAATCGCGTTAAGCCCGGATTTCGGTTGTTATTGAGCACGACATTTTCCGTGGTCAGCAACAACCCGTCGCCGTTACTGTGAATGGCACCACCTTCGAGAAAGATTGAAGTTGGAACGTTGGTGGCTCCACATAAGTCGTTGATAACGCGCGCAATCGTTGCGTCCGTTTGATGTGCGGAGTCTGGGTCACCCCAGCAGTTAAATTGCCAGTCGACGCCACCCAGTTGCCCGGATTCATTCAGTACGAAGGTCGGGCCAATATCGCGTAGCCAGGCATCGTCGAGCACCTGTTCGATCACTTCAACGTTGGTACTGCATTGGCGTGTTGCGTCGCCGACTGTCTCGGTGGTTGCCAACAGCATGACCGGCTCGAACTCGGCAATTGCGCTAGCGACGTTTGCGTACTGACTGCGCATGGCGTCAAGGTTGGGATAGATGTTGCGCCGCTGTTCCGGGGGCCATGCCATCCAGCAGCATTCGTGCTCTTTCCACTCTCCCGGCATGAAGACAACGTTCGAGCACCTCATCGCGTCGCCTTATATTCCGTAATCCTGGCCCTTTCCCTCCGTTGCATGACGAACCCGGCGATGACGACGCCGATGCCGACGACGGTGATAATCAAAGTAGCCAGCGCATTGATATCAGGCGCAACGCCCAACCTAACCTTAGAAAAAATGACCATGGGTAGCGTGCTTGCACCCGGACCAGAAACGAAACTGGCGATCACCAGATCGTCCAACGACAAGGTGAACGCGAGCAGCCATCCCGCGACCATCGCGGGAGCGATGAGCGGTAGTGTGATGTCAATGGCTACCCGGTAGGGTCGTCCACCGAGGTCCATGGCGGCTTCCTCTAGCGATTTATCCACCGTCGACAACCTCGACTGCACGATCACCGCAACGAACGCCATCGAGAAGGTGATGTGGGCAATGATGATTGTCATGGTCCCCCTGCTTTCGGGCCACCCGATTAATTGTTCGGTACTAACAAACACCAACAACAACGAAAGTCCGGTAATGACTTCTGGCATGATCAAAGGGGCTGCGATCAGTCCGGTAAATAACAGTCGGCCTTTAAACCTTCCCATGTGCGTCATTGACAACCCCGCTAACGTGCCGAGGACCGTGGCGATCGTCGCACTGATCAAAGCGATCTGAAGACTCAATAGGGCGGCGTCGATGACTTGCGCGTTGTTGAATAGCGATGAGTACCAACGCAGTGAGAAACCATTCCACACGGACTGGATCCTCGAGTCATTGAAGGAATAGACCATCAGGATCACGATCGGCAAATACAAAAAGGCATAGCCAAATGCCAGAGTCGTGAACAAGAATGTGGACCGTTGCCTCATTCGTTGGCGTTCGTTCCAGCTGTAATCTGATAGCGCTGGAACAGCATGATCGGAATAACGAGGATGAAAAGGAGAATAGTCGCCACCGCACTAGCCACGGGCCAATCACGATTTTCGAAGAATTCGTTAAACAATTGTCTGCCGATCATTAACGAATCCTCGCCACCGAGTAGGGTCGGTATGACGTATTCGCCGATGGCTGGGATAAACACCAGAAGACACCCGGCAATGATTCCGGTCACGGACATCGGCAACGTGATATCGATGAATACACGAAACGGCGTTGCCCCAAGATCGGATGCGGCTTCGTGTATCGACAGGTCAAGCTTCTGAAGCGTCGCGTACAACGGCAATATCATGAAGGGCAGGTAGGAGTAAACGATGCCGAGGTACACGGCAAAATCCGTGTAGAGCAGTTTCATGGGTTCGTCAATAAATCCCAGCGAAAGTAAGCCTTTGTTAATCAGCCCATTGGTTGACAGCATGCCCATCCAGGCATAGACCCGAAGAAGGAATGAGGTCCAGAACGGAAGAATGACCAGCAACAAGAGAATGTTCCTGGTCGTCGTGTCCGCACGTGCGATGGCATAAGCCATTGGATAACCGATGAGTAGACAGCAGAGCGTTGAAAAGGCGGCAACCCTGACCGATTTCAGATAGCTCATCCAATATAGATCATCTTCAAATAAGAATAGGAAGTTATCGAAGGTGATGTACACAGCGCCCATGCCGTTTCTCGCCCAGTCAAACAGCGGCGTAAACGGGGGTTGCGCGATAACTGGATCGGAGAAACTGATTTTGAAAACAATTAGAAACGGGGTTAAAAAAAACAGAAGTAGCCAGACATAAGGGAGGTAGATGACAAATGACCGCCATGCCTTATCAGCCGTTTCACCGTACCGTTTGTTCATTCTTTCAGAACGATGCTATTAGCTAGATCCCAGGAAACAAATACTTCATCTTCCGAATCGAGGATCGGCTCGGATGCTCGAAATTGATTCTGGGCACTGATCTCGATAACGGCCGATGTCTCGGTCGTCACTCGATAAATGGTGCGATTTCCGTAGTAGCCAAGATCTGTAACGACACCCTTGATACATGTCGTTGTTTCAGAAGTTATGGATTCTTTGCTTATCGTTATTTTTTCTGGTCGGACCGCGAGCCAGACTTGATTTCCCTCGTTGACTCCGGGTGTTGGTGAGGCTTTGATCACCCCGAAGTCGCCAGTATCAATCAGCAAATGCTCGTTAGCGATCTGGGAAACCGTGCCCTCAAACATGTTCGTGGTCCCAACAAAATCAGCGACAAATCGATTTGTCGGGTATTCGTAAACATGGGTCGGTGTGCCCGTTTGTACAAATCTGCCGTCGTCCATGACCGCAATTCTTGTCGCTAAATTCATGGCTTCTTCCTGATCGTGAGTGACGACGACGAAGGTAATGCCGAGTTCATCCTGGATATTCATCAACTCGAATTGCGTCCGTTCCCTTAGCTTCTTGTCCAACGCGGCCAACGGTTCATCCAGAAGAAGAACTTTGGGTTTTTTCACGAGTGCCCGTGCGAGTGCGACGCGTTGCAGTTGCCCGCCAGAAAGTTGATGTGGTTTTCGTTTTTCGTAACCAGAGAGTTGAACCAGCGACAGTATCTGAGCAACCTGTTCGCCAATCCGCGTTTTATCTACACCCTCCTTTTTAAGTCCGTAAGCGACGTTCTTCTCGACCGTCATGTGCGGAAAAACCGCATAGGACTGAACCATCATGTTTACCGGCCGCTGATATGGGGGCAGGCCGGTTATATCGATTCCGTCAATAACGACCCTACCAGTAGAGGGCGTTTCGAAGCCTGCAAGCATGCGAAGTAGCGTTGTTTTACCGCACCCAGAACTACCGAGGATGGCGAACAATTCGCCTCGGTAGATATCGAGGTTGACGCTGTCCACGACCGCGACGCCATCAAACTGTTTGGACAGATTCTCAATCCGAATAAAGGGCTGGGCCTTGGAGTCGTGCCGGTTTTCCGTTTGAGCGTTTCCCGTCGTGGCATCGTCTTGCAAATTGTCGATCTTTTCGTTCATTGGAATTGTCATAGTCCGGATTTCACGCGTGTCCATACTCGCGAGCGTAGGCGCTCCAATTTAGGATGTAGTGTTCGACCAGAACTCAGTCGTTTGATTGTGGCTTCGTCGGGATAGATGGCCAGATCCGATGTAATGTCTGCATCCATCAGCTCGCTTGCCGCCAGATTAGCGTTGGCATAACCAATGAAGTTCGAGACCTCAGCAATGACGTCAGGACGCATGATGAAATTCAAAAACAAGTGTGCGCCGTATACATTGGCGGCATCGGCGGGAATAAAAGCTGTGTCAAACCAGATCAATGACCCTTCCGTCGGGATTGTGTAGCCAAGGGTTAGATCGATTCCGGCTTCGGCCGCACGTCTATTAGCAACTGAGTAATCGCCTGACCAGCTCATTGCGATACAAACTTCCTTGCTAGGTAAATCAAGCAATAGTTTGGTCGAGCTGAAGTATTTCACGTACGGCCGGATCGAACGCAACAACCGCTCGGCCTGCTCAAGATGCTCAGGCGCTACTGAATTTGCATCGTGACCAAGGTACAGCATCGTCATACCTATAACTTCAGAGGCCGAATCCAATAATGTCACGCCGCAATCTGCAAACTTCGACACCGTTTCGGGGTCAAAAATCAACTGAGCACTACGTACGGGAGCGTTTGGCATGCGTTCGGTCACCATCTCCGTGTTGTAAGAAAAACCCGTTGTGCCCCACATGTAAGGGACTCCGTATTGATTGCCCGGATCGTATTTGGCGAAATTGTTTAGCAGCACCGGATCCAGGTTGTCCCAGTTCGAAAGCCGTTCTTTATCGAGTTGTTGAAATACGCCTATCGGTATCAACCGTGCAGAATTGGTGGCAGCGTGCACGATCACGTCATACCCAGACTTTCCTGCCATGAGTTTTACGTCAACGATCTGGGCGGAATCATAAACGTCGTAGTTGACCTTGATTCCATACTCGTCTTCAAAGTTCTTTATCGTCGTTTCGCCAATGTAGTCGGCCCAGTTGTATACGTTTAGGACTTTTCCATCGTTTTCGGAAGCAAAGATACCTGCACCCGCGGTGACCAGTATCGCGACTATGGATCGCGCGAGCATTAAGAGCGGTACTTGTCTCATGACGGGTTCAAGCTATCACAATAAAAGTTGACGTTACCCAACGCGGCTGAGGTCGCTCGTTCCCTATCGGCGGGTAGGAAGCATAGCGTTGGCCATGAGATGATCATAAGGAGCGGGTTTGGCGATGCTTAATGTACGATTATGAATTCTGACCAATACCTCGGCATGAACCGGGCGATTACGCGGCGTGAATTTGTAGGTGGGGCGGCGGTAGCGGCGGTTGGGTTAGGGATCACGGGTCGTATTACGGCCGACAATTACCAGGCTTATCCGCCGGCGCGGACGGGCATGCGCGGTTCACATCCGGGCTCCTTTAACGTGATGCACGAACTAGCGTTTAATGGAATGTCACCGAGCAGCAATCCTGTTTCTGACAAGACCCCTTATGACCTCGTGGTCGTCGGTGGCGGCCTCAGTGGGTTATCCGCGGCTTATTTCTATCGGGTAACCAAACCCAATGCCCGGATCCTGATTTTGGACAATCACGATGATTTCGGCGGGCATGCAAAGCGCAATGAGTTTTCCTATCAGGGCAAGACCTATATCGGTTTTGGCGGTAGCCAAACGCTCGAGGATCCGGGGCAATTCAGTAACGTGGCGAAAAACTTGTTGCGTGAGTTAACCGTGGATGTTTCCGTTTTTTACGAGGCTTTCGACCAGTCTTTCGAGAGAAACCATGGGCTGCGGAATCAAGTTTTTTTTGACAAGGAGCACTACGGTGTCGATCGCCTTGTACCGATAACCCTCAATGATTACCTAGACCCGAGTTTCGTGAACCAGGCGAACAACGTGCCGTTATCGGAACGTGCGCGCGCTGAGTTACTGAAGTTGCTGACCAAGAATCAACGGTCGTTGAAGCACCTCAATCGGCGTCAGCGCCGAGAATTTCTTGGCAGCATCAGCATCGAGCAATTTCTCCGTGAACATTTGGGGTGCGGGGACGAAGTGGTGCATTTGTTGGGGAAAATGACCCTTGACTATTGGGCCTTGGGAATCGACGCGCTCTCTGCCCGTGATGCCGTCGAGATGTGGTTACCCGGATTTGGCGGTTTGTTGCGTCAACGTTATGCGGACGAAGAACCGTATATTTTTCACTTCCCCGATGGAAATGCGTCGGTTGCGCGATTGCTGGTAAAAAAACTGATCCCCGGAATTACTTCCGCCGACAACATGAACGAAATGATCACCGCACGAATTGACTACGAAGCGTTGGATCAACCGGATGAGGATGTGCGGATCAGACTCAACAGTACGGTGACCAATGTTGCCGAGGTCCAGGATAACCATGGTGCAAACGTGAGGATTCGGTACGCCACGGGCGGACAGTTGTTTGATGTGTACGGTAAAAACTGCATTCTCGCTTGTTACCACCGGGTCATTCCGCATATTTGTCCGGCGCTGCCTGCCGAGCAGAAAGCGGCCCTCGCGCAAAGCGTCAAGGGACCCTTGGTATACACCAACGTGTTGGTTCGAAATTGGCACGCGCTGAAGAACTTGCACATAGGTAAGGTTTACTGCCCCAACGGGCTCTATCACTCCATTGCGATGGACTTCCCCGTCAGCCTCGGTGGGTACGAATTCGCCAAGACGCCCGACGATCCTGTCGTATTGCGTCTTGTCCACGCGCCGTATACACCAGGAACAGGCTTAAGTGCGAAAGATCAGTGGCGACTTGGTAGACGTCAAATGATGGCGCGGTCGTTTGCCGATCACGAAAGAAGCATCAGGCAACAACTCACCTCCATACTTGAACCGGGCGGATTTAACGCAAGACGTGACATCGAAGCGATTACTGTTAATCGTTGGCCGCATGGCTATACCTACGAATACATTCCTCTGTGGGATAAATATTCGGGCGAGGGGCCGCATGTTCGGGCAAGAAAGACGCAAGGTCGCATTGCCATCGCGGGCAGTGATTCCGGCGGCAGCGCGTACGCCCAGGCGGCGATTGATCAGGCGTTTCGCGCCGTCAGGGATCTGGTGTGAGACGGCTCGTGCTGATTAGACCAGTAATACGTTGTAAAGCACCAACGACGGGGCTCCTCAGCGGATGGAACGCACCGGGATATTGGCCACGCTGGGTATTTTGTCTCGAATGAAATCTGCAAAATGCTCGACTAAGGTTTCCTTATCCGACAGAACGCCATTTTGATAGCTGCTGGAAACCAGTCCTTTTTGTACGGATTCGATGAGATCGTTGTCTTCGTCTTGCACCTGATTATTTATCCGCGAATTGAGGTATCGAGTCGCTCGCATGGCACGCGAATCATCTTGAAGCACGTAGGACTGACAGCGCAGTAGCGACTTCCCTGGCGCGGTGGGCAAGATCTGAAAGAAATTCACCTGGTCGGGATAGCAATCAAAAAAGTTATTGGGATACAACGCGTAATAAGTCCAGCGACGCCGCATCTCCTTGGGAAGATGTTTCTGGTTCGGCAACAGTTTGTCGTACGCCTCGGCACTCCAGCTAGGTTGTGGACGGTCGCGCATTTTATGGCTTAACCGCGCAACATCCGGGCCGTGTGATTGCCGATCGTATTGCTCGTCCATCAGCGCGAAGAGACCGCGATGGCCGATAAAAAAATGGTAGTCCTCAATGAAATTCTCAACTCCCACTTTCCAGTCGGCGTCCACGGCGTGGGTCCAAGTCGCGGGTTCTGTCTCGCGGTTTTCCTCAGGCGTCATGCGGTGTGTCTGATACGCCATGAACTCGTCGTGAACGGGCGCCATCCTCTCGGCGACGCCGGCACCTTCCGCTCGAAATCTGATGAAGATAAATCCTCCGTAGATTTCGATATCAATGGGGGATAACCCAAAGTGCTCGGCATCGTGGGCTGGGAAACTTTTTGGGTGGCCCATTGCCGTGCGTTCACCGTCCAGGTTGTAGGTCCAACCGTGATAGGGGCAAACGACCTTTCCAGGGCATTTCCCCTGTCCGTCGTCGAGCAAGATATGCGCACGATGCCGGCAAACGTTGTGGAATGCTTTTATCTCATCGGCATTTGTGCGTACAACGAAAGCGCGTTCTTCGTAGAGTTGAAAGGTGATGTAGCATCCGGGTTCTGGCAGGTCGCTCGTGTGGCCCACCAGCTGCCATGACGACAGGAATATGTTCTGTTTTTCAGCCTCAAAGAAGTCCTGATTGTGGTAAATCCAAGCCGGTAGTGTGGCCGTGAGGTGATCGAGGGGGTTGGGCTCTACTTCTTCTTTGCTACGTAGCTTGTCTGATTGAACGGCCACGTCAAAACCTCTGGATAATGGGAAATTGTACTACCAAAGAGCGATATTTTTTTGAATTGTTGGACCACAGCCGTTAAAACTGCGCCCTATACGGTCGGATTCTACCACGTCGAATTCAGTGTATTTTCGAGGTGAGACCAAACATGATGTGACGCCCCTGAGGGGTGTCTCACAATAATCTAGCAGAAGGATCCAAATTGAGCGGGGAAGAACATACCAGCTCGTATTACGCCGCGACGCGGACCGATCAGACAACGTACCCGCCATTACGTGGGGAAGAGGAAACGGAGGTCTGCATTGTTGGTGGCGGTTTTACGGGTGTTGCTTGCGCGCTCTCGCTGGCTGAACGGGGCCATCGGGTGACGTTATTGGAACAGCACAGAATCAGCTGGGGCGCTTCTGGACGAAACGGTGGTCAGCTCATTCATGGATTGGGTGGTGCCGAACAACTCGGCCGCTTTCTCAGTGAAGACAAGATATGGGCCCTTCATTACCGTGGCAATGACATCATCAAGGGGCGAATCGAAAAATATCAGATCAACTGTGACCTCAAGCCGGGCTTCATCGAAGTCGCATTCAAACAAAGTCAGATGGACGGGCTGGTTGAGGATTACGAGGAACACCGAGAGTGGGATTTGGATGAACACTTGCGGTTGGTGGGTCGGGACGAACTGAAGTCATTGCTGGGTACCGATGCGTACATCGGCGGGTTGATCAACGACCTCGACGGACACCTGCATCCGCTCAACCTCTGCGCGGGCGAGGCGCGAGCGGCGACCGGTCTGGGTGCGAGCATTCATGAGCAAACTGAAGTAATTGACATCGTTCATGGCAGCAAGGTTCGGGTTGTCACACAGCAGGGGGCGGTGATCGCCGATAAGGTATTGTTAGCGGGCAATGCGTATCACCACCTGGAACCGAAGAAACTTTCAGGCCTCGTGTTCCCGGCGGGAAGCTTCATTATTGCGACGGAACCACTATCTGAAGATGTGACGGACCGGATCAACCCGGCCGATCTCGCGGTTTGCGATCTCAACAACGTCCTTGACTACTACAGATTGTCGGCCGACAAACGGATGTTGTTTGGTGGTCGGTGCAACTACTCCGGCAGGGTGCCTACGAGCATCGAGGACAGCATGGTACCGAGGATGTTACAGATATACCCCGAACTTGAAGGCAAAAAAATCGACTACGCGTGGGGCGGTAACCTTGGCATTGTTATAAATCGGGTCCCGTGCATGGGCAGGATTTCCGACAATATTTTCTACTCGATAGGGTACTCGGGCCACGGCGTTGCGCCTACGCACGTCGCTGCCGAGGTGATAACCAATGCCATGGAAGGTGATGTCGAAGTATTACAAGCGTACGAGAAGGTAAGCCACTTCCGAATACCCTTTGGTCAATGGTTTGGGAATCAGATCGTTGCCTTAGGTATGTTGTATTACCGGATGCTTGACAAGTTATAAGTACGCCATCTTTGAGGTGTTCAACGACGACGTGAAGCGATCAAAGCAGCACCCCCACCAATGAAGACCATTGGCAGGAGTGGCACGACCAGTTCCACCCAAGCACCAAGCGTGGAACCAGAAAGGAGTTCAAAAACGGTGGGCGCCCAGGCATTCCCAAATACGAGCAAGTAAGCGCCCAACAACACCATCACGATGGCTGTGCACCACGTGACTTCTTTCACCGGAAGTTTGTTCCATGGTCAAACCGAAGGCATCTCGCATGAATCGTCATAACGCGTCCGATTGCGGAGTGTTTTGATCTACTTGCAACTCATCTCGCCACTTCGTGATGTTCATCTCGATCGCAGTGAAACCGGCAACCCACAGGAGTTCGTCCCACAAGTACAGCCAATGTGACAGTGCAGCCCAATAGATTCCGAATGCGATAAGTACCAGATACATAAGAATTTTAAGCGAATTGGCGACTGACAAGATTACGCCTTCAGTTATGCCTCGATCTTGCAACCGAACGACAGTCTCTATCGCAAGTAGGATCAAGAGCCATAGGATCACTTCCCAAAGATCCACCCACCCCAGGACACGCTCGAGTTCAAGGCCGACTTTGTCGGTAACGATCAGGCCACTTTCCACCCAGTACAATTCCGTCTCTGCGGACAATGCGCCGCATGTCTCGATGGTGACGTCTGTGTATTCGAGGTTGTAAACGTACGACACATCCTCATCCACCATACCGCACAGATCGGAGACGTTTTCGACGGCCACGGTGGGTTGTAGGTTGATGGTCGCTAGAACGGCGGCATACAAGGTATGGGCAATCATTGCGTAGCAGCCAAAACGGACGCCACGTACTGCGTACGCTACCCAACCTTCCCAGTCTTCGTCCTCGAGAACATAAGTCTCGAGTTCGAGCATGCATAAGAGAAGAATCCAGCCCACGTAATCAATGCTGGTGGCAAACTCGGCCGTCCAATCGAGGATCGTGGATTTGGCAGTCAGGGTGTAGGCAATCCTGTTCCAATCTTCGCCAATGTAAAAAGCGAAGTTGATGAGCAGTAGTG
>DCBA01000028.1 GCA_002313255.1 Gammaproteobacteria bacterium UBA1119
ATTACACGAAACCGGTCATGCTCTTTATGAGCAGGGCCTACCGCCCTCGTGGCGCACTCAACCGGTGGGTGGTTCCGGCGGCATGGCCTTGCACGAGAGTCAATCGCTGTTCATGGAAATGCAGGTGTGTCGGAGCCCTGACTTTATTGCGTTCGCGGCGCCGCATATTCGCGACGCTTTTGGTGGTGGCAACGAATCGGCAGAATGGTCTGCAGACAATCTGCTGCAGCACGTTAGGAAAGTAGGGCGTGGTTTGATACGTGTCGACGCGGACGAAGCCACTTACCCCATGCACGTGATTTTGCGTTATGAACTCGAAAAAGCGCTAGTAGCTGGCGATCTTGATCCCGCGGATATTCCCGATGCCTGGAACGAAAAAATGCAGTCGTACCTTGGACTGGGTACCGAGGGAAACGACGCAGACGGTTGTATGCAAGACGTGCATTGGTTTTCGGGTGCGATCGGCTATTTTCCGACGTATACGCTAGGTGCTCTCGGCGCAGCGCAGCTATTTAAGTCTGCGATGGAAGCCATCGATGATTTGCCCGGTTTAATTGCCCATGGGGAATTTGGTATCTTGGTTGGCTGGTTGCGCCAACAGGTCCATTCTCAGGGCCGTCTTTTAGCGACCGGACCTCTGATCGAAAAAATCACAGGGGAACCGCTAAGCGCACAAGCGTTTAAAGTCCATTTAGAAAGTCGCTATTTCGACTAAATCGTTGTACCCCAACATTTGAGGAGAGCCCTCGGCATGGATGTCGAGAGCATGCGAGACGTCGTTGTCATTAAGGCGGAAGCTCGTCAAACGGCAGGCTTTTCAGGGCTGGCCGATAGATTAAGTCTTATCCTAGGTGACGAATCCGGGGTTAGATGTGCGTCGAACGTGGCGTACCATCGAGGAATGATCAGGCGTCGTTCGACCTTTTTAACGGTTGTGGTACTTCTTAGCGCCTGCGCAGATATGGCTGCCGAAGAATCGTTGGAATCGATACTTGCGGAACCTCTTCCCGCTGAGGCGTATGTCGCGTCCGTACGGTGCTTGACCATGCGAACATTTCGGCGCATCGAAGTTCTAGACGAAAACACGTTGCTGATGCGGGGGTTGGGCAACCGCTCGTGGATTGCCCAGACCCATCGGCGTTGCCGCGGCTTGCGTAACGAGCACTTGCTGGACTTCCAGCAACGCCGTGGCCGAATATGTACAGGCGATTCGTTTCGGGGGTTCATTGCGGCGAGCGAACGCATCGTCGTTACACCGGTGTGCGGGATTCGTGTGATCCATGAAGTCGATAACGACCAAGTTGTCGCTCTCGACCACGCGATTCGAGCCAAGCGATATACCGGTACGGTCCTGCGTTCATGGAACCAGAAGACGGCGACAGCGGAATAACGGATGAATTTTCAAGTTACGCGAAGGCGCTTGTTGAGGGTCAGCGAGTTACCGGCTATATTCCCTAGAACCGTATCGCAATCCAGAAAGGCGATGGTGTTTGACGGCTGCGAGGAAATAGGCTGTTAGTGGGTTGTGACGTCGGGACGGATCTACCGAAGGCTGACCAGACCAGGCGAGTGTCGGGAGTGCCATGCCGGACTTGTTCGTAGCGCCTCAGAAAAGCGAGACTAATCGGCGCGGATCTGACCATGGTTATACCACGCGCCAAGTAGCGGGACTTACCGGACTACCTTCGCGCCAAATTAGGCACTTCGTCGAACGGGGCCTTATCGAGCCCGAGCGAGGTGATCGGTACGAGTATCGCTTCGGATTCCAAGATTTAGTTTTGCTCCGGACGGCGCGCCGTTTGCTTGATGGCGATGTGAAAGTACGGCGGACCTTTTCTGTTTTGACGAAGTTGTGCAAACAGGTCACGGATGAACGAACGCTTTCTTCGCTACCAATTTATGCCGACGGCGACAACGTCGTTCTCCGTGGATCTCAAGGCATCTGGGATGCCCAAACAGGGCAAGGTCTATTGAATTTTGCGGGAGCCGAGCCGGCTGACAACATTGCTTCGCTGGCACAGCGTGGCGACCGGGGCAAGGAGTCTTTCGATGAACTCGATGGCGACGATTGGTATAACCTCGGACTCGAGCTCGAAGAAGTTGACCCTGAGAAGGCTCCTGATGCTTACCTGCGAGCAATCAACTTGGATCCAGAGAACGCCGATGCGCACGTCAATCTTGGACGTCTGTGTCAACTACGAGGCGACCTAAAACGCGCAAAACAGCACTACCATCGTGCCCTCGAAACAACGCCTTCCCATCAACTAGCTCACTACAACATGGGGACGGTGTTCGACGAACTTGACGAGATTGATCTCGCGGTAAAGTTTTATCGAAAAGCGCTGTCTGTTGCTGACGCGCATTACAACCTGGCCCGTATCTATGAAATTCGAGGCGACCAGTTGTCTTCGCTGCGTCACTTGCGTCAATACCGAAGACTGATGGATTTGGATTAACAGCGACAAATTTGAATGACGGAAGCGGAGAAAATCCGTTGTGGTAATGACCGTGATCTCTTTGATGCTCTTGGCCGGGATCCAACAATTGTTCGGATCAAGGAACGAATTGCTCGGATAGAGGGCGACTCTCCGTTTCGGACTCGACGACGGCTCCTTGCAACTGCAGTCCGGCTGAGCCACGCGATGGCTCCGTCGTTGCGATCGATGGCGGATGCGTGCATAGAAAAGTTGGGCGTTGCATTACCCTTGGAGCTGTTTGTATTTCCGAGCCCGCAGCACAACGCCATGTGCTTTCGGCCCGAGGAGGGCCGGCTGTTGGTTATGTTTTCTTCGGCGTTGTTGGAGGATTTTGAAGGATCTGAAATCGTTTTCGTGATGGGCCATGAACTTGGGCATCATGTCTATGCGCATCATGACATACCGATTGGATTTGTACTTCGGGGCAAAGAGAAGCCTGACCCGCGGCTCGCTCTGTCGTTATTCGCTTGGTCACGGTACGCAGAAATTTCTGCGGACCGCGCCGGGGCTTATTGCGCGGATGATCAGGAGGGTGTAGCACGCGCATTATTCAAATTGGCATCTGGTCTGTCCGGACGAACCATTCGCTTCCAACTTGCTGACTTCTTGTCACAGGTCGATCAGATGCAAGAAGAAGACGCCGACCCAGGCGTGGGAGCGCCCAGTGAGGATTGGTTTTCTACCCATCCATTTAGCCCACTACGAGTGAAAGCCTTAGAGCTTTTCCATCGGTCGGAGTTGGTTAATTCCTCGGGAGGAAGTATTGCGCAACTCGAAATGGGTGTGCAGAAGCTAATGAGCCTTATGGAACCAAGCTACCTGGAGGCAAAGACCGTGGCAGCCGAAGCCATGCGCCGTCTACTCTTTGCAGCGTCGCTCACGGTCGCGCGTGCCGACGGCGAAATCACTCAAGCGGAAGTCGCGATTTTCGAGAAGTTTTTTGGCAAAGGAGCGTTCAAGGAAACCGTCGATGTCAGCGCGTTGGAGGAGGATCTCGATGATCGGATTGACCGCGTAAAAGAAGTCGCCAGCGCTACTCAGGCGATGCAGGTATTGCAAGACCTTTGCATCGTCGCTCGTGCAGAGGGCCATACCATGGAGCCCGAACGAGGGGTATTAGAGGATATTGCGACGAAGCTAGGTTTCTCTGCGAATTTTGTGACGCGAATTCTGGAGGTCGATTTAAGCCCTGATTAAGCCGTTGGTTTGCCGTCAACGGATGTTGTGCAATTCGCGGATTGATCGAGCTGCGCCTTTGTCTCCGCGCCCGTCGAGCGCATTCGCTATCGTTCGCCATGCTTGAATTTGGTCCATTTTCGAAAGGAAAAGGGCAGCTTTCCGAGCAAATTGTTCCGCCCGAATAAATCCCATGCGACTGAGTTCCGCATCGGCTAGAACGAGCCAGGTATAGCCGTTTTGTGGATCCAGCCGTAATGCCCGCTCAAGCAAAACAATCGCGTCCACCACTTTGTCTTTGGCAATCATGTCGCGCGCGTTGGAGATCAGGATCGTCGATACAGTGTTTTCGGGTTCGAATAATCCCCCGCTTATTGGCGCGGTCGTTGACTGGCTTTCCGAGGGCGCCGGTGCTTTAACAGCGCATCCGGCCGAAAACAAGAAAACAAAAAAAATCGTCAGTCGCGCCATTCCCGGATTTTACTACGACGTCGAGACGATCCTCTTGCACAGTCGATTTTAGCGGGTAAGTCAACGCTCCGTGGGAGGGGAACGCTTACTGCGTTTGGACATTGTTCTGTGGTCTCGTTTCCGGTTTGGTAGTCGATCCAAGTCCACTCCAACACGTCGCTTAACCGCGGCACTAGCGCGTTTTGAATGGCGAGATCATGCGCCAACAGATCCCATAAACGAAGCGCGCCTCTCGATCCGCTGAGACCGTGGGCACCGTTGTCGTCTTTCCCAATCCACACAATGGTTAGTAGGTTGGCGTCAAATACAGCCACCCAACTATCTCGGTAATTGTCCGATGATCCTGTTTTACCTGCGATTCCCGTTGAGCGAAACTGAGAAGACCGCCCGGTACCGTGTTGCATGGCAACTTGTAATGCGCGTGTCATGGCGGCTGCGTTATCGGGGCTAAACATCTGTTTAACGTCAATTGCGTAGCGGGACAGGGTGGCGGCCCTATCGTCTAACACCACAACGACGGACCTACCTGGAGTTCGGAATCCGCCGCTCGCGAAGGCAGCGTAAAGTTCCGACACTTCGAAAGGCGTGAGATCCAGCGCACCGAGAAATAATGAAGGGAACGGATGCGAGATGGCCTTCCCGGTAAGATTTGTGATGCGGTTCGCCACTTTCGCGACGCCAATGTCCATACCGACGCGCACGGTCGCGACGTTGAGGGAGTCGCTTAAAACACGTATGAGCGGAACGGGCCCGCGGAATTGTCCGTCGAAGTTGAGTGGCGTCCAATTGTTGAAATCTGGCAGCACAATCGGTGCGTCATCGACAGTGGAGGCGAGGTGATACCGGCCGCTTTCAAGAGCGCTTAAGGTAACGACGGGTTTCAACAGCGACCCGACCTGTCGACGCGCGTCGAGAGCCCGATTGAATCCCTGGCTCCCTTGGGTACGCCCACCAACCACCGCATGGATGTCGCCAGTCTGGCTGTCGCGCATGATCACGGCTGCTTCTAACGTTTTAGTCGGCAAGTTTCGCTCGCGTTCTAAATTACCCAGTGTTCGAAGCGTGGCGGTTTGGGCCGCGTCTTGAAGATGTGGCTTTAAGGTGGTGAATATTCGATAGCCGTTAGCGGCGAGGTCGTCAGCATCGAAATCTCGAGACAATTCGCGTCTGACGAGATCCATAAATGCCGGGTAATAGCGTCCGCCAGCGCGAGAAGCGGCCAGCTGAATCGGATGGGCGAGTGCTGCACGGACAGTGGCATCATCGATCAAGTCGTAAGCGCGCATGGTATTAAGAACTCGGTCGCGGCGAGCCTGAGCGCGTTCGGGATATCGGTACGGGTTGTAATAGGTCGGACCGCGAACGATGGCGACCAACAGGGCGATTTCTTCGGCGCTGAGTTCCTCAAGTGGGCGACGGAAATAGAACTGGCTTCCGAGCCCAAATCCATGAATTGCCCTGCGCCCGTTTTGCCCCAAGAAAATTTCGTTAATGTATGCGTTGAGCAGTTCTTCTTTTTCGAAGTGGCGTTCGAGGATGATAGCCATGACGAGCTCACGAAATTTGCGGGTAAACGTTCTGCGATTATCGAGGAAATAAGATTTCACCAATTGTTGGGTTAGCGTGCTTCCGCCCTGGCGGACTTTTCCCTCGGCAACGTTGACCATCAATGCTCGTAGAATGCCGCCAACGTCGAAGCCCCAATGACTTTGAAAGTTGCGGTCTTCGACAGCGATTAACGTTTCGGTCAATAAATGAGGCGTGTTCTCTGGTTCGACAATTAGACGGTCTTCGCCGTGACTAGGAAAAAAACTTCCGATGACGGCCGGTTCTAGCCTGACCGGACCGGTTCGGTCAGCGGACAATAAACGCGAGAGGCGGTCACCGCGGAATCGTACAGAAACTGTTTGTGCGGCACGGTGACCATCTGGGAACCGGAAGGGTCGTAGCGTTACAACGACGGATCTTGGGCCGATGTAGTAGGTCCCTGGATACTCGCCGGACCCCTGCGGGCTGTACCCAAGTCGGTCCAGCTCGATGAGAAATGCCTCTTGAGAAAGGTCCATGCCTTCGTAGACTTCGAGCGGTTGCGCGAAAACCTGTGCGGGAACCGTCCATCGGCGTCCTTCGAATGTCCGAGTAATGGTGCCGTCCAGATATACCACGTAGGCTCCGACACCAACCAACCCGATTAATGCTGAGATGACAATGGACCGAATCACGCGCGACCAAAGTCGGCGCCATCGTTTTTTCGTCACGACGCCGTTCGTGGTTTGGAACGTCGGTGGCTACGCCGCAACACTGCGATCAAGGGGTCATTGATCTGGTGATTTAGCGAGCAGCTCATTCACCAAGGCATCGATTATTTCGAGTGCGCGCGTGCGTCCTAGATCCATGTTAATCACATAGTTATCGGCGACGACCAATGCCGGGACGCCCGTCAGGCCGTACTCCCTCCAACGTTGATCGTCCGCGAGAGCAAGTTCGCTGATGCGGCGCCCTTTGATCGTACTCAGAAACACGTCGCGTTTAATACCGAAGCCGTCGACGTAGTCGGCAATCGATTCAGCAGTCTGAAAGCGTTTTCCTCGATCGTGGATTGCTCTAAACAGTCGCGTATGGTTTCGCTCGAGTGCATCGTGATGCGCAAGCACATAATGGGAACGGGCGAGAAGCGCAATTTCGCTCGAGTACCCCACGTGGGCGCGTCGAAATTGAACCCCCGCTGGGAGCGTCGTCTTCCAGTCTTCGATAACAGGGTCGAAGTTCCTACAGTGGATGCAGGCGTAGGAAAAGTACTCAACGATCTCGATCGGTAGAGTACGAGGATTTCGCCCGAGATCTCGGTATTTGTTTTCTGCGCCTGATCCACCAGCACCTAATCGGCCCGAGCTGTATAGTGTTCCGACGACAATCAACGCAACGATTACCACTGCGCCGATGGCGATGATTGCGGTTCGGAGACGGTTAACTCGAGCTATCTGTGATCGTGCCATGCGGGCAGTTTATACTGCACCGCATGACGGAGCAGTACATACTCTATCAGTACGATTCCTGCCTTTATTGTCGTCGGGTCCGTCAGTTTTTGGATGGAGTCAATATGAGAGTCCCTATGCGCGATATTTTGTTAGACCGCGAGGCATACGTCGATTTGATCCGGGGAGGTGGTAAAGGCACGGTGCCGTGTTTGCGCATTGAAAGAGACACCGGGGACGTCGAGTGGTTGTATGAGTCCGCTGATATTGTCGAGCACATCAATGCACAGCTGCGCAAGAATACACTCGGGGCAATGGGATAAGACTTCCGTAATTCCGAACAGACGCGGGTTGGATCGATGTTGCGGTCTAGATAGTTGTTCGTGATATGTTGTTTTTCTTGAACACTATTCTCAGGAGCGAACCATGAAACTCGGGCTTATTTCCGGTTATTCGGGCCGTCGGATCAATATTCCAATTGAGAACGTGTTGCACGCTGAGAGTCTCGGGTACGAATCGATTTGGACATCAGAGGCCTGGGGATCCGATGCGGTCACGCCTGCAGCCTGGATCTTGGCGCAAACGCAAACGATCAAGGTGGGCACCGCGATTATGCAAATGCCCGCTAGGACGCCCGCGATGGCGGCGATGACGGCGATGACGCTGGCAGAATTATCGGGGGGTCGGTTTATCGTTGGTTTAGGAGCGTCTGGGCCCCAAGTCGTGGAAGGTTGGCATGGCGTTCCATATGGTCGACCCGTTACCCGCCTGAAGGAATATGTTGAGATCATGAAACAGATTTTTGCCCGAGAGGGACCGGCAAGCTACGACGGTAAGGAATATCAATTACCGTATCGTGGTGATGGCGCGACCGGGTTGGGTAAACCGATGAAGAGTATTCTTCATTGCGAAGAGGATATTCCGGTGTACGCGGCGAGCATCACTCCTCGGGGTGTGGCCGCCGCCGCTGAAGTGTGTGACGGTCTCTTCCCCATTTGGATGGATCCCGACAAGTTCAGCGTTTTTGATGAACCGATAAGCAAGGGATTTGAAGCCGCTGGGAACAAGACGCTAACTGATTTCGATATATCGCCCTTTGTGACCGTGGTGATTGGAGATAGCGTGGAGGAGTGCATGGCGCCTATTCGAGGCAACATGGCGTTGTACATTGGCGGTATGGGTGCGCGCGACAAAAACTTTTACAACGACTACGCGAAGAAACTTGGGTTTGAGGAGGACGCCGTCCGCATCCAAGATCTCTACCTCTCCGGCCGACGAGAAGAAGCGATGGCGGCTGTTCCGGCCGAGCTCATCGATGCTTGTCATTTGATTGGACCTGCAGACCGAATACGCGACCGTCTACAACGGTGGAAGGAAGCCGGTGATCGAGGCGAAGTGGGAACGATGCTAATTGGCAGTGGGCAACCGGAAGCACTGCAACTTATTGCAGAGACGATGCTGTAACGAAGTTCCGTTAGCGCAAACCGAGCTCGGTAATCAATGTCCAAGCGCGTTCTGCGCGAACGCGTGCGACACCTTCGTATTCAAGGGCTTTATCGGAACTGGCGTTACCGTCAAGGCCGCGTTTGTAGACGCCTTGAATGATGCCGGCGGATCGAAACATGTTGTAGACGATATAGAAAATCCAGTTGTCGATCGGCCCGCGTTCCACCGCAAGGCGGTAGGTTTGGATAAGCTCCGCTTCCGTCGGGATTCCGAGCTTTTCGAGATCCGCACCGGGGAGCATGTCCTCCGTTTCGCTCACTAAATAATGGTACTCCTGACACAGGTAGCCGAGATCGGCGAGCGCGTCGCCGACTGACCAGAGTTCCCAATCGAGTATTGCAACGATCTTGGGTTGGGTCTCGTGTAACAACAGGTTGCCGAGTCGGAAATCACCGTGGACGATTCCGGTGCTCGACTCGGCTGGTATGTTCTTGGGTAACCAGTCAATCAGGCGGTTCATCGCGTCGATATTTTCGGTCTCTGAGGCGAGGTATTGCTTAGTCCAACGATTCACTTGACGGGCAAAATAGTTTCCTGGGCGGCGGAAGTCGTCGAGCCCGACGACCGTTGGATCCACGCGATGCAATGCTGCTAGTACACGGGCCATATCGAGATAAATCTCGTGCCGGTCAGCGGGGGTTAATTCCGGTAGGGTCGTTTTCGTGAACAGACGGCCTTCAACCATTTCCATGATGTAGAACTTGGTGCCGATGATTTTTGGGTCTTCGCAGAGGCTGTACATTTTGGGGACGGGTACGCCCGTTCCGTGCAAAGCGTCCATAACACGGTATTCCCGATCGATCTGGTGAGCTGATGGGAGCAACTCACCGGGCGGTTGTTTTCTCAATACGTACCGTTCCGTCGGCGTTTCGAGCATAAATGTTGGATTACTCTGCCCACCCTCGAATTGCTGAACCTTCATCGGTGGCCGGTAACCATCGAGCTTGGTTCTCATGTAGGCCTCTAGTGCGGCCTTATCGAAAACGTGTGCTGGCCGCACGGGCGTGAGCTCTACGTCGCTCATAGGAGCCTCCCTCATCCGTTTTGCAAAAGTGTACAGCCGAGGTGCTTGCTAGGGTACAGGCCCGAAGCCCCGTGCGTATCGGTATTTGGGCTCATGGGGTTCTTGTTTTTGCAGGGACAGAGTAGCAGGGTTGATCTTTCGGTCGAGGTAATGAGACTCTCGGCTGCTCGAAGCAGTTCGGTGATGGAAGTTATGTCGCTAGAGAAGCGCGTGGCCGTGACGTTGCCACTTAACCAGTCGTTGCAAGACACAATCGATCTCGTTCAGTGGGCAGAATCGAATGGCTATCGCGATGGTTGGTTTTCGGACCCCGGTGCCCCTGACGGTCTTGCGATGGCCGCTGCGATTGCCGCACATACCCAGACATTACGGATCGGAATGGCTATCGTTCCTGTCTATACGCGCACGCCCACGGTACTCGCGGCAATGGCCGACGTCATTGGGCAAGCGCTACCGGGGCGTTTTGTGCTTGGACTTGGCTCGTCAAGCCAGACCATCATGCAGGCATTCAATGGTATTGATCTTGAAAAACCGCTAACGCGCGTTAAGGAAACGGCCATTGTGGTGCGCAGTATTCTTGCCGGAGAAAAAACATCCTTCACCGATATGCAAACGCTATACAGCCGTGGCTACAAACAGGATCCATCAACACCGACGATACCCATATACATAGCGGCACTACGACCCAAAATGATCGAGATGGCGGCGGAATATGGTGACGGAGTGATCTTCAATCTTTGGCCAAGAAGCGCGTTACCGAAGATGATGGAACACGTGAAGGTTGGAGCCGAGCGGGCAGGCAAGGATTGGCGCGACATTGAGATCGTTAATCGAGCCATGGTCCATGTGACGGACGATAAAGAAGAAGGACGCGCTCTCTTCCGGTCACATTTTGCTCCCTATTTCTCAAATCCTGTGTACAACCGTTTTTTAGAGTGGTGCGGGTATCCAGACGTCGCCGCCGAAATTCGGGAGGGATGGGCTGCTAGGGATCGCGAACGAACTACCGGGGCATTCTCGAATGAAGTCATAGATGAAATTGGGGTCATTGGCTCTACATCGGAAGTCCAAGAGCGTATACGCGAAGACGCAAACGCAGGGATCACAACGACTATCGTTTCGCCGATAGGGCGAGTAGAACTCGATGTGGCGTACCAAACATTTGAACCTTTTCGAGGCGATCGATTCGAGCTTTGACGAACACGTCCCCCGCGCTTTACTCACAAACTCTAGGTCTTTTGTGTCAGAAAATCGAAATGATTTGATGGAGCTGCTTGGCGGTGGAACGTTGGTGGAATACAGCGACCAAGAGCAAAAAGCAGTCATGCAATTTGATGCACGACCTGAGTTTTGTCATAGCGATGGAAAGGTCGTTCAAGGAGGTTTCGTGACGGCGTGGATGGACGCGGCGATGGCGCACGCGATACGACATGCGAGTCACGGTGAATACAGCGCTGTAACCCTGGAGCTTAAAGTTACCTTTGTTTCCGCGACGGGGCCGGGGCGTGTGGTTGCGGAAGGATGGGTCGTATCGATGGGGCGCACTGTCGCGTTTCTTGAAGGACAACTTTTTGATGGTGCTGGAAAGCTATTGGCGACCAGTTCAAGTACGGCGAAATTGGCTCGTGTTAACCCATGACGACATTTTATCTCGTCAGACACGGTGAAACCGAATGGAACGTAGAACGCCGTATCCAAGGCTGGGCGGACTCGCCGTTGACTTCGTTGGGTCTTGCGCAAGCGGAAGTCCATGGGCAGTTATTAGGACAGTTTGGTATTGACCGAATTATCGGCTCGCCGCTAGGGAGAGCGATGCAAACAGTTGCGCCTATCGTTCGCGAGACCAACGTTCCGGCCGAATACGACGTGCGCTTACGCGAAGTGTGCATGGGCGATTGGAGCGGCCGAACTTCTCTGGAACTTCAATCTCTATATTTGGACCAATGGCAAGCGCGCCAGGACGATCCCGAAGGATATTGTCCGCCCAATGGTGAAAGTCGTCTGGACGTCAAGAGGCGGGTAGCGCCCCTCGTTGCCGAATTAAACGATGCTTCGCACCAGGAGGTTGTGTTGGTGAGCCATGGCATCACCATTCGTATGCTCCTCGACCTACTGCTTGGTTTTTCAGACCACGCCCGGCAGAAGTTGAGGGTGCCCAACGACCTTGTTTATTGCGTCGAGGTAGGATCATCGGATACGACCGTGATGCATTATGTAAGTGGCAAAGGTCCTTTCGAAGGTTTGTTTATTCCACAACGCTAATAGACAATCGAGAGTTCGCACAACGGGAGGAAATGCGATGAAAGTTGATGGCGGTGTCGGCTGGGATTTGGCGACGGTTGCAGCCCAAGCTCAAGAACTGGAAGAAATGGGGTATAGCGGCATCACGTCTGCCGAGACGTCGCACGATCCGTTTTTACCGCTTGCGTTTGCAGCGCAACAAACGTCGCGCGTCGATCTTATAACAGGGATCGCCGTCGCATTTGCTCGGACGCCGATGATTCTTGCCAACATTGGCCATGATTTGAACGCTGCGTCGAACGGGCGCTTCGTGCTTGGTTTGGGTTCTCAAATACGCGCGCATATCACCAAGCGTTTCAGTATGCCGTGGTCGAATCCAGCCGCTCGAATGCGCGAGTTCATTCTCGCCTTGCGCGCGATCTGGGCCAACTGGTACCAGGGTGAGGCGCTCGAATTCACGGGAAAGTTTTATAACCATACCTTGATGACACCCTTTTTCGCGCCGACGAACACCGAACACGGTGCTCCACGCGTATTTCTAGCTGCGGTCGGCCCTCTCATGACTGAGGTAGCAGGTGAAGTGGCCGACGGCATCATTGCGCACGCATTCACTACTGAAAAATACTTGCGCGAAGTGACCATGCCTGCGCTCGAACGAGGTTGGGCCAAGGCAGGTAAAAAACGCGAAGACTTTGAGATTAGTTATCCATGCTTTGTAGTGACAGGCCGTGATGAAAAGGAACTCGAGTCTGCCAGTGCGGCAACCAAGCAGCAGATTGCGTTTTATGGTTCGACGCCAGCCTACAAACCTGTTTTGGACAGCATTGGGGTTGGCGAACTTCAACCCGAGTTGAATGCAATGTCGAAGCAGGGGCGTTGGGTTGAAATGGGCGGCCTGATCACCGACGACATCATGAATTCGTTCGCAGTATCCGGCGACCCGGAAACGATAGCGGAACAGATACAAGCTCGCTATGGCGATATTGTGGACCGAACGTCCGCGGCTTATGCGCAACTACCAAAAGAGGATCGCATCAAGATCATTACCCAGTTAACGCGGGCTTAATTACGGATAGTAGGTACGAATGGGATGAATTGATGCCTGGTTGCGGCTGTGTCTTTGTTAGATGAGTGGGGGAGTTGTGCATGGGGATATCTCGAAAACTGGCGCTAAGCCCATCTCAGGTCGACGACATTATGACCACCCAATGGAATATGCGAATCGCATCGCTCGGCCCTCACGCGAGGATCAACCTAACGCCGATGTGGTTCGGTTGGGCGGGCGGTCGAGTCTATTTTTTTGGACGGGGTCAAAAAATCGTGAACCTGCGTCGGAATCCCGGCTGCTCCGTAATCGTTGACCGCAATGAAAAATTCCCGGAACTCCAAGCCGTCATGATCCAGGGTCAGGCCAGCGTCCTTGAAAATTCGACGGAGGAAGACGGCGATCCGTTTCTGGCCGAGGCAAGAAAGCAGATGGGAAAAAAGTACAACGGTGGTCATGGGCAACCTGCTGTTGATGTGCCGCCACCCAACAACGCGTCGGCCGCGGGAAAGGATCGGCGATGGGTGGCAGTGATCCCGGAAACAGTGGTGACGTGGGACAATTACAAGTTGAAAGCATTGAGATGATCGGCTTTTCGAGTACGACATAAGCCGGTTAATATCGTAGATTAGAATATTAAAAGTATTTTTTATTCGTCTTTAGTCATTTTTCCACTAAAAATCCTCTTTTCCTCCATTTTTAACCCGTGTTTTTGACTATTGCATCCGCAGATGGGCTAGTCTTCGCGACCCTGTTCGTGATTTAGGGTCGTCGCCATCGCCACTAAGCCCATCGACGACGCGGCATTGATGCCGCGGAGACGCTCGTTTCTTGTGTCCAAAGCGATTGCTTGGACCGGTTTGATACTCATGACGCTGCGGTTGTCGGTAGCCCTTGAACCGGTACCTGACCGGCTCATTATGAGGATAGGAACTCCCCAAAGTGTGGTGAGCTCGACAACCTGGAATGTTGAACGCAATCAATTTGCAGGCAAGCTTCACCGTAGTTTTGGGATTCGTTACGAGACGGCGGTGGAATTCTCCGGTTGGATCCTCGAAGCCGCGAAACGCCAACGGCTAAGTTCAGAATTGGTGGCAAGTCTTGTGTTAACAGAAAGTTCTTTTCGTAAATACGTGACGTCGTCGGTTGGGGCGATTGGACCCGCTCAGATACGCATCGAGTTCTGGCAGCATTTTTGCGGAATCGTTGACCTTTCGGATCCCGAAGAAAATATATATTGCGGTGCGCAAATTCTTGCTCATTACCAGGAAGTGTGCGGATCGGAAAGCTGCGCTCTAAAGTCGTACAACCTCGGATTCCGTAACCGCAATCGACAGGACTTCGCTCGAGCGGGCGAGCGCTACCTCCATAAAATCGATCGCCACCGCGAGGCGCTATTAGATAGCGCTATTTAACCGCCGTCCGATCTCGACGCGGCCAGCGTATCCAGGAAGTCAATCACAACCTTTGGTCTCGTAACGTGCGTTGCGCATAGCCCTGCTCGTTTCGCCCCGTCAATGTTTGCTTCGTTGTCGTCTAAGAACGCGATATCGGTTGGACGGTACCCCATATCGTTGGCAACCCATCGATACGACTCGACGTTTGGCTTTCGGCGACCAATCGCGTAGGACAGATAGGTCTTTTGGAAAAAACTATCCAGTTGCGGATGGTTAGTTCGAGCCGTTAACGCGGTCCAGTGGGTCTGATTGGTGTTGCTGAAACAATACAGTGGAATTCGTTTTGCGAGCGCTGAGAGCCGGGGAAGTAGGTCTGGAAATGGTTGGCCGAGAAGCGCATTCCATCCGGTTTTCCAATCGCTCTGGGTGAGGGAAATTCCAAGCTGTTTTTGTAGATGGCTCGTGAATTCAATGAACTCCATCTCCCCCTTTTCGTGGGCTTTATAGGCCTCTTCGATTTTCCATCGGGCGGCCAAACTTGCCGGGGTCACGGCCGCGGCTTTGCCCCAGTGTTCGAATACTCTCGAAGGGGCGAGATCAAAGAGCACGCCGCCGATATCAAACAAAATCGCTTTCATTTGCAACCTCGAAATCTATGCGTATAGAACTGGGGTCAACACGAGAGTCCTTCTCAGCGACAAAATAGCCGAGACCGTACTCCAAATAGGTATTGGAACATTTCAATCGTTTATCCGTCCGAAGACAAATTCCGTTGTGGCCGTATAGATTTCACCGGGCCTCAAGATCGGGTCAGGATAATTTTTTTGATTGGGTGCGTCAGGAAATTGTTGCGTTTCGAGGCATATTCCTTGGTGAGGTTGATAGACGATTCCTTCCTTACCCTGAGCTCGAAGCGTGTTGGTCGTATACAGTTGCATGCTTGGCTGGTCGGTCCGCACGGTCAAAGAACGGCCTGAACTGGGGTCCATTACATGTGCTGCCTCTCGTAACCCCTGACCCGTGATGACGAAGGCGTGATCAAATCCGCCCACAGGTTGTATTTGCTCGTGTGTGCTTCCGAGACGATCACCAATGCGCGTAGTATTTTGTAGATCGAATGGCGTGTTGGTAACGGATTCGATTCTTCCGAGTTGCGTTAGCTCGGCTGAAACGGGAAGGAAGGTGGCAGCATTGATGGAAATTTGGTGGTCGTCGATAGCACTGCCCTGGATGCCGCTTAGGTTGTAGTAGTGGTGCGAGGAAAGACTGACGGGGGTCGGCCGAGTGGTGGTGGCTGAATAACGGAGGCCCAAAGTCATTCGGTGCAAAGTGTATTCGGCAACCACGTTTAATTTCCCGGGGTAGCCACCTTCGCCATCTGGACTGATGAGCTCAAAGCGCACGCCTTGATCAATTGCTCCGCTGCTCCACCTTCGAAGCCCGAACCCGTGTTTCCCGCCGTGAAGGTGATGCGGAGGTAAATTGGCGTCAAGTTCGTACAAGATACCGTCGAGTTGAAAACGGGCATCGGTGATGCGATTGGCGTAACGGCCGACCAGACAATTGAAATGTGGGTGTGGGCGTAAGTAATCTTCGGATGTGGGACAACCCAGAAGAACGTCTGCCAATAAACCCTGACGATCCGGCGTGAGGATTCGAGTTACGGTAGCGCCGTGATCGATGAGATCGACCTCCATGCCGGAGTCGGAATCTTTGAGGTGGTACGACAGCATTTGAATCGAGATTGTTCCAGTACACGTCGCTACTTTTCAATAGAATAACCCGGTTGTGCGACATCCCAATCGTCGAAATCGAGACGTGATCGCGTACGGGCTTGTTATGGCCAGCATCCGCGTCCTCTCCTGGTTGCCCCTCGGGTTAGTCCGTTGGCTCGGACGTCGTCTTGGCGAATTGATCTGGCTCGGGCGGACGCGCATGCAGCGAAGTACGCGGCGCAACGTCGAACTTGCATACCCCCAAGTCCACGGGATGGAAAGCCGCCGTCTTGCCATTGAGAGCCTTCGTCAGACCGCGACTATTTATATGGAAAGCGGGATGGTTTGGCACTGGCCGACTCCGAAAATCGACGGGTGCTTGTTGAAGGTCCATGGCAGCGGTGTTTTCGGTGAGGACCGTAAGGGGAAGGGGATCCTTATGTTGGTCCCGCACTTCGGTAACTGGGAGGTGCTCTCGTACTACTTTGCGTCGAAAGGTCCGCTCACTGCCCTCTATGAGAATCGCCAGATCCAAGGCATTGAAGATCAGGTAAACGCGGCGAGGGAGCGGCACGGCGGGCGTCTGGTCCCAGCGACTCGGGCGGGGCTACGCACGCTTTTGTTGGCGCTAAGACGGGGTG
>DCBA01000065.1:0-5778 GCA_002313255.1 Gammaproteobacteria bacterium UBA1119
CAAGAGTTGAGCCAGCGAGCCAATGCGAGCCCCAGTTCGGTAGCCGAGCTCTATCAGTGCGATGTTGCGAATTGCGTGTCGGCGCGAACCCAACCACACCAAGAATTCTTGGTGTTCTGGTTCTGATAGCGCTCTGCTCTGTCCTTCCTTTGCCATTTTCCCTTACCTTTCAGTAGCTTAGATTCACCCTTTTTATTAGTTCATTTTCTATCTAATAAAGGATGTATTTTACAGCAGCTAACAAATAGTAAGTAGATGATTTGTAAGAATATTTAACGATATCAAGGTCGCCAGTTATTCCACCATAACAAGTAGAATAGGGCGGTTCTTAGACTCCCAGATTTCCCGCAGACACACACCCTCTCGCGCGTAAATATTTTGGTATTTACCCGACAATTGGTTTCAATAGGTTGTGAAGACGATTAATAGCGTCTTCTGCTTTTTCTCTTGACCTACCTCTATCTTGTTGTTGATACGCTAAGGTTTCTTCGTTATCCATTTCCGCTTGTTGTTGGATGGTTTTGTAAACTGGGCCTATCCAAGCGCCTAAATGCAAAGCATCTTCTAAATCTTTAATGGAAGTTTCAAGGTCCGACCATAGATAAGGTTCTATGTTTTCTTCCCTGGTCATATCCCATTCTTCGTCGTCATCATCATTCATTGTTTAGTCTCCAAATTAGAGTTCGCGAGTATTAGTGGCCAATCCGACTATCGGACGTTGGCGCGGCGACCGCCTAGGCGCTCTGGTTTGCTCATGCAACCTGTCAACTATTGCGACTCGTGGTGCGGCATACGACCCATGTCGATGGGGCCCCAGTCCAGCTACATGATGTCGAAAATGTGGCTGTATTTGATCATGAACTCGCGCCTTGGACGGCCCGGAAAATTGAAGTTGTCGTCGGTTTCGTTATAGACCACATACAGCCCGGAATTCGCAGAGCGCAACCAGGAGAATCGGAGGTTGGTCGACAAGAGCTCATGGCGATCATTGTGTTGCACAAACCCCTGCAGAGATATCTTCGGCGTGAAGAAATAGCTCAGCTTCAATTGGGTGAGATTGACCTTGAAATCGCCGCCGGGAAGGTCGACATCGTTATGGTCCACGCTTAAGTTCGCATTGAACGCCTCGCCGATTCGATAGGTGACAGACGGTTTCGCGGATAGCCGGTTACCGCCAAAAAAACCGCCAGCTCGCGCCTCGAGGCCAAAGCCCAAGACGGCACTCTGGTCTGTGCTGGCGAAAACGCGAAACTCTTCGTGATCGAACTCATCCTGCGGTACGACCACCCCGTCGATGATTTCAAATGCCTGTAACACCCCTTCATGAAAGAAGTCTACGGCCATACTTAGCATCGCACCGTTTTTCCATTCGATGACTTGGTCAAGGTGCAGCCGGCTCGATTCGTGGGATCCGTCGAAGTTCCAATAACTGTTGTAGCTTGCGTGAGGCCGCAATTGCAGAATGCTACTGTCCTTCCCATAGCGGATACGTTTCCCGATTCGCGTACTCACTCTCCGATAGTCCCTACGGGCAAGGAACCCCACTTCCGGATTGAAGCCGACACCGACCTGGCTATAGCTCACGTTGTACGACCAAATCTCACCGTTGTAGGCACCGGATAGGTGGAACGCATGATCATCCTCGTCGACGCCTTCGGTTTCGGTCTGGGAAAAGAAAGCTGTATACGTGGTGTTTTCGCCCACACCCCACTGACCGTCCACCGCGTACGTTTGGTTGTCGGTCAGGTCATCATCGCGGTTAACCACCAGTGCGCCAATTGACGAGCGGTTGTGGAGCTCGCGACTGACGCGCGCCACCGTAAAGTCGGTTCTTGGTGCCACTCCGCCTACTTCGCCCGTCTGCATGTACAGGAATCCGAGGTTGTTGACGCCAGCGACCTTGCCTGACAACCGAACACCCGCGTTGATTGGAACTTGCCGCCCGCCGGGGCCGATTCCGATGCGGCGACTAAAGAACAACGACAGCTCGCGAGGCACACCAACTTCGAAAATCCCTGCGTTTTCCAAGAAAAATGGCCTTTTCTCCCGAAAAAATAGGCTAAAGCGATCGAGATTGACCTGTTGATCGTCGACCTCGACTTGCGCAAAGTCGGTGTTGTATGTGAGGTCTAGCGTGAGGCTTGGCGTCACGGAATACTTGATGTCGAAACCGACATCACCGCCATCCTCCGATCCGGCCAAAGACCCCCCGCGGGAGGATTTGCCCAAGCCGTACGGTGTGATCTTTAAGTTCCGTTGCGCTGGCGCCTCAATGCCTTGCACGGAGCCTGCAAGGGTGAGTCGATTGAGCCCATATTGCATCGGGATCGGGGCCCAATAAACGGTTTCGTTGTTGCGCCGGATCGTTCGCTCGAAATTGGCGTTCCAAGTTTGAACGTCCTCACCAGCGTAACGTAAAGACTTGAACGGAATGGCAAACTCCGCACTCCAGCCAAAATCGCCTACCTGCGTGGCGACCTCCCAGGTTGTGTCCCAATTCGAGTTGATGCCTTTGTTACGGAAGTTGTTCGCTCCTGTATTAACGATTTGGCCGTCAAACTCGAGCCCCGCGGGGTTGGTCCCGAACACAAAACCGCTCTGCTCGCTGCGAAAGCTATCGATCACAAACCGAACGCTATCTTCGTCCTCGAGCCCAGAATCCCGTTGACTATTCGAGACAATGATCTGGTCCGGCTCATCGTCGTGGCAGATGAAGCCGAGATAAAGCGTGTCATCCGTAAACCCCATAAAGACCTCGGTTCGCTGAGACGCTGGCGCACCTTCTTGGGGTTGTACTTGTGTAAAGCCTGTCATTGCCGTGACAACCGCCCAAGCGGCATCGCCCGCCACCAGACCATCGAGTTGGGGGGCTTGAACGAGCCTCGTCGCCTCTCCTTGCGGCGCGGCAAGCACGGGCGCCGATACCAAAAGTATTGACGCAACGACGAACTTCATCATGGACATCTGCACGACACGGGGCGGCGTATGATCGTTAGATCGCAGACGAGAAGCAACATGACGATTAGTCGGTTCGACCCGTGTCCTTGTCGTAGCAGGATCTTGAAGACAGGCCCTCTGGCCGCCGGTACTCGGGCATCTATTCGGCCCTCGCCGTAGTTTCTATCTTTATGCGGTCGAGCGACCTATCTTTCGGCTCGTTGGTCGGCGGTGAAAATTCGAAGAACGACGGGTCGTTGGCAATCGCTGATGGTTCCGATCAACGCGGTACGATCCAAATCGGAGAGGACCATGCTCGTTCTTGAATGGTCGTTGCTAAGTCGGGTCTCGGGGCCGTTCCAGCTCGAATAGCGTCCCTGGGAGCTTCCGTGTAGTGCAGTAGGAGGCACTTCTCTGAAAAATCGGCTTTCTTTGGCTAATTTTTCATTGTGAGTATTATCTCATGACGACCTGTTAGAGATCGAGAAACATATCAGGATTTGCTGGTTCAGGCATTGAGGTGCGTTCGAGCGTTGGATTTGCTTCATGAGTAATACAGATCGAACCGCCACCCTCAATGCTTAGCTCGCCCTACTCCCGCACATACTTGAATGATCCCGCTATCTAAATTCTCTACTTCTGCAATGTAATAACCTGAGCATACGAGTAATTCACAAAACCTATCAACGCTCCAGACTTTTCTAAACCAGTCTCTATCGACCGACTCCATTTCCCCTTTCGAACTAACCCGTTCGTATCTAAGCTTAGCGATCAATTCGCTATCTTTCTCACTCCAATCCACCTGCGTTATACCCACTCTGATTCGATAGCCTTCGTATTCCGTTTCTTTGAATTTTCCAATGTTCCTACGAAGGTCATCTGGATTAGGTATATCTAGATCAAACAGAACGACCCCCGCGGGATCTAAACAATCAATAATCGCGTTCAGCGTTTGCTTTAAGTCGTCGTCACTTGGCAATAAAGTAATACTGCCATTCGCCACGTACACCGAACGAAAACGTCGAGGAATCTTGAAATCCTGCATCTTCGCGTGATGGAGCGTGACATGCAGCCCTCTTTCGTTTGCTTTTGTCTCACAAATCTCAAGCATATCTTTGGAAGCATCAACGCCTTCAACATCCAGCCCAGCCTCTAATAGATCTAGAAACGGAAGTCCGGTGCCACAGCAAATTTCCAAAGCCGGTTCACCATGCTTCTCAACAAATTTGATAAACCTATTTGAATCAGGTATTCCACCCGCTAGAGGCTCATAAAGCTCTGCCACAAGTCCAGTGTAAAAGTTTGAAGGGTCACTCACTCTCATTCCCACTCGATGGTCGGTGATTAGACATTCGTGGGCTGTTCGGTGAATTGAGGATGCTTGGTGTACCAAGCTCGATGCTCGTCTGAGTTTCGGCTCACATAAGCCAGCACATTTCCTAAATCATCGTAGACACGAATGCTGTTGGGATTTCGTTTGTAGCCAGCGTAAGTCAGCTCGCTCCAATCTTGCTTTGAGTTTTTCTCGACATACAAACGGTGGAGCAAATCTGGGCTCGTCCCCATGCTTTGTGCGAGCTTTATCGTCGGAATGTAGTGTGGGTCAGAAGGATCGACTTGGAGTCTTCGTCGGGCGTAGCGATGACGAATGGAGTACGGCGAAAGTCTGTCTTTCTGTGCCGCTCCTTTCTCAGCCCAACCAAATTTCTTAGTAGCCCCATTCCATTGTCGTTTGTACGAAAGTATTGGAGCTCCTTTGATGATTTTTCCCATTGAGAGTGGATGGGCGAAGACATAGGGCGAGTCTATCTCCCATGCTTTGTGGAGCATTTTCAAATCCTGGTAAATGTCATACCAATGTTCATCCGCGACAGCCTCGTAAATGTGTGATTTCTCGTCGCGCTTGATGGTGATTGATTGAATGTCGCCGTCATCAGTGAAGACAGTCTCGATGTCATCCCACTTCATCGCATTTTCAGCGGATTTAAAGGGTCGAATTCCAGTCGCATCAAGCGTGGCGCACCATAGGTAAAAGAAGCGTTGATAGACACGGACTCGCGCTGGCTTGCTTTCATCTCGATATCTTTCTTCCAAATACGACATGAGTTGGTCGTATTGCTCTTGCGTCATTTCTGGTCGAGAGCGTTCAGTGAGGTCGCTTTTAAAATTCTGAATCTCTGGAATGTTGTCAATGAAAGCTTCGTTGAGAGCGAAGCGGAAGATGGTGCGGAGCACACGATTTTGTCTGTTGAGTGTTGATGGCGACCAACGCTTCCCTAATTCACGCTGTCTTGTCTCAATGCGCCATTCATTCCACCGTCTCAGTTCGCGAGTGTTGTAGGTTTCTATGCCTCTTGAAAAGAATGCTTCTTGTGTGAAATAGGGCAGCAATACTTCATTGATGACATAGTCGAAGAGTTCGAGCTCCTTGGCGTTCCAGAAGCTTTTTCCACTAAGTGTTCGGTGGTACGGCTGTGCTCCTGATTGAACAGCGAGTTTGTTGGCTTTCGTTTGTTCTGTGATTCGTTCGAGAAAAGTGCGTGCGACTGTGTCGAAATTCTTGCGAGCTATGGAGAACCCTTGCTCGAATCGTTTGGTGAGCTGGAAATAGACTTCCAATGCTCGTCGATCTGCTTCCGCTGCGTTGGCAGCGTCATTGGGAATGTAGGGAAGTTTGAGAGTACGCACGGCTTCTTTCTTTTGTCCGAAGCCAATGCGACATCGCCAATAGTGATTTGCACCGCGCTCTCCGTCATCGCCAACAAAAAGAGTGAGGTTCCTGTAATTGGGATGTTTGTAATTGGGTGCGTCTTTGAGCGCTTTCGGCATTAATTCGTCCGA
>DCBA01000065.1:6101-37428 GCA_002313255.1 Gammaproteobacteria bacterium UBA1119
TCGTCCGAAATAGAGCGTTTAAGGGTAGGCTATTTTGCCTAAAATATCAATTCGTCCGACTTTCGTCCGACCCCTTGAAAGCCCCGTCTTTCGGGATAGTGTAGGCGGGGTGGGGCTTGTGTGGTCGGAGTGAAAGGATTCGAACCTTCGACCCCCGCCTCCCGAAGGCGGTGCTCTACCAGGCTGAGCTACACTCCGATTGATACCTGTTACTAAGGAGACTGCGGGTCGACTAGATCATTCTGCCTTAGAAAACCCAGTTATTTCTAGCGCATCCGCGATGTCGCGAACGTGGTTAGGTTTTCTAGCGCCTCACGGTATACGCTGCGAGGCAGAGACGCTAGACAATCTAGCGCTAGGCCGGCCTCCTCTTCAGCCCGAGATTTCGTGTAATCCAACGCGCCGGATCTACACACGGCTTTAATTACGGCGCTAAGGTGTCTGTCAGAACGCGAACTTATTGCGTTGCGCACTAACGTTGCTTCTTGGCGTGAACCTTCTTTGATGGTGGCTATGAGCGGTAGGGTCACTTTTCCTTCCGCAAGGTCGTCGCCAACATTTTTCCCCATAAGCTGGCTATCGCCAGCGTAATCCAGCCAGTCGTCTACAAGTTGGTACGCAAGCCCGAAATGAAGTCCAAAATTGCGATAACCGCTAATGGTTTCTGGATCGTCGTTGGAAAGAACGATAGCTGTATGCGCCGCCGCTTGGAACAAAAGCGCGCTTTTACAACGGATGATTTCAAGATAGTCAGTTTCTGTGAGCTCCGCGTTGCCTATATTTTCTAGTTGAAGTACCTCCCCTTCGGCGATGACGTTGGTTGCATCGCTGATGATTGCCATGAGCTCCATACTGTCTAAATCGACCATCAACTGAAACGCTCTCGAGTAGAGAAAATCGCCCACGAGAACACTAGGCGCATTTCCCCACAACGCGTTAGCCGTCGCCCTTCCGCGACGACGACCAGACCGATCAACCACGTCATCGTGAAGTAGCGTGGCCGTATGGAGAAATTCTACGAGGGTCGCTAATCGAACGTGTGCATCTCCTTGATATCCACTGGCTCGAGCGACCAATAAGACGATCAGTGGCCGTAAGCGTTTTCCTCCAGAACCTACGATATATCGGCCTATCTCGCTTACCAAAGCGATATCACTGGTCATCTGTCGAGGAATGAGCGCATCTACTTTTGCGAAATCGTTTCGGACAACACTGAAGACATCGTCTAAGTCAGAAGGTCTCGTGATCCGCGTGACAAGTTGCGCTGCCGGGGTTATCCCCATATATCTCGTGCTCCAAGACGCTCAGTTAACGACGCACGCTCACGGCTGAGAGCGTTGTAATCGTTATGGCTAGTCCGTAGAATTACGCGCCTTTTTATGAGACCGGAATTCTCGTCCTTAGACGGAATTCATTGTAGTACAGCTTGCCTCTTTCCGGTGAAATTGGCGTTAAATAAGGGTCACGTTTCCGAGGATAGAATAAATGTTTGCGGTCTTTGAGAGTGGTGGAAAACAGCACCGCGTTAGCGAAGGCGACGTGGTTCGATTAGAAACGCTTGGTGGCGAGCCCGGCGACGATATCGTTTTTGATCGGGTAATGGTTGTAGCGGACGGGGACGATGTAGAAGTCGGTGCGCCGTTCGTTAAAGACGGTAAGGTTAAGGGGGAAGTACTTAGCCAAGGGCGTGGCCGAAAAATTCGAGTCGTCAAGTTTAAACGTCGAAAGAACTATCTCCGACGGGCTGGACATCGGCAGGGTTATACTGAAGTTCGGATAACGGCGATTTCACACTAGCTGGGAATTAACCATGGCACACAAGAAAGCAGGTGGAAGTACCAGAAATGGCCGAGACTCTGAATCTAAGAGACTGGGTGTCAAAAAGTACGGCGGCGAATCCGTGGTTGCTGGCAACATTATCGTTCGTCAGCGTGGTACTCGGATACACCCTGGCGCTAACGTTGGCTGCGGTCGAGATCATACGCTCTTTGCCAAACTCGACGGCCAGGTTAGTTATGCGACGCACGGTCGTCTAAAAAGAACGTACGTTAGCGTTACAACCTCCTAGTCTTTCGTGTAATAGCCGACGGGCCCGGTTAGACGCTTCGCTACGTTGTCACCCATGTGTCACCATGAAATTTGTTGATGAGGTAACCATCCGTGTTCAAGCGGGAAAAGGCGGCAACGGGTGCCTATCATTCTTCCGTGGACGCAATATCGCCCGGGGTGGGCCGGATGGTGGGGATGGGGGGAATGGCGGCTCCGTCTTCCTAGTTGGCCATAAGTCCCTCAATACCTTGGTGGACCTTCGTTTTCAGCCACTTATTCGAGCCGAACATGGTAGCGCTGGCGGGGGCGCGAACCGTACCGGGGGGAATGGAGCGGACATGAACGTGGCTGTCCCCATCGGAACAACTGTCATTGATGATGAAACTCTTGAGGTAGTAGGGGATATCACGGATCCCGAAGATGTTTTTTGCGTAGCCCGCGGTGGTCAATTTGGCCGTGGTAACGCATTTTTTAAGTCGAGTACCAACCGGTCCCCCCGACGAACGACGAACGGCGATCCAGGCGATACACGGGTGCTCCGCCTTCAATTAAAGGTTATTGCGGACGTCGGTTTGCTAGGGTTGCCGAACGCGGGAAAATCGACGCTGATTAGCCGAATTTCCGCGTCCCGACCAAAAATAGCGGATTATCCTTTCACGACGTTGATCCCTAATCTCGGGGTAGTGCGTGTCGCGGAGGATGCTAATTTTGTGGTCGCCGACATACCAGGGCTCGTTCCGGGAGCTTCGCAGGGAGCGGGCCTCGGGATGCGCTTTCTTCGCCATCTAGTGCGGACCCGACTATTACTCCATCTGGTGGATATCATGCCTGTAGATGGGAGTGATCCGATCGCCAACGCGAAGGCGATCGAGCAGGAGTTGTCTGAATTCAGTCCGCTGTTTATGGAAATTCCAATTTGGACCGTGGTGACGAAAACGGATTTGGTTGCCGAAAACGCGGAGAAGCAACTTGTGGGGTTGGTAGCCGAGGCTTTCCCTGATCGACCGTGCTACGCGATTTCGGCGGTGACCGGTGACGGTATTGATTTGCTCGTCAAAAAGTTGATGCAACATGTGGCTAATTGGCGAGAAAGTCTCGCGTCCGACCCGGTATTGGAAGAGAGTGACCGTGGTTTTGAAGGCCGTCTCGCCACAGATGTCTTGAATCAATCCCTGCGCAGTTCCGTCGTCGAACGGCAGCCCCAAGAACATGATCCGGACATTGAGGCCTTATATCGTGAGTAACGCGCGCGAGCGCTTAAAAGGGTCCCAGGTTTGGGTTGTCAAAATCGGAAGTGCTTTGCTTACGCGGGACGGGGTCGGCATTGACGCCAGAGGAATTGATGGCTGGTGTAAGCAAATCAGTGTCCTACTCAACGATGGCAAAAGGGTGGCGCTGGTGACCAGTGGAGCTGTCGCAGAAGGATTCCGTCGTCTGGGTTTCACTGAACGGCCAGACAGTATTCACGAGCTGCAGGCGGCTGCTGCCGTTGGGCAGATGGGAATTGTTCAGGCATATGAAGAGAGCTTTCGCCATCACAGTCGTCGTACGGCATTAGTCTTACTAACGCATGACGATCTATCCGACCGACAGCGATACCTCAATGCGCGTGGGACCCTGCGAACATTACTTAACTACGGGATCGTGCCCGTTATCAATGAGAATGATTCGGTCGCGACAGACGAAATTCAGCTGGGTGACAACGATACGCTCGCAGCGCGTGTGGCGAGCCTCGTTTCCGCGGACGTCCTTGTTTTGCTGACTGACCAGAAAGGCCTGCACGAGGACGACCCTCGCGTCCGACCCGATGCGCCGATGGTTAGTGAACGTTCTGCCTTCGACTCAAAGCTTGATGACATGGTCGGATCCGGATCTGGAGCCCTAGGTCGAGGCGGCATGGTCACGAAGCTCGAGGCTGCGCGCTACGCGGCACGTGCTGGATGCCACACGGTCATCGCAAATGGTCGCGAACAGGGCATTCTTTCCGCGATAGCCGACGGTCGAAACGTCGGCACCATACTCACGGCCGACGTGGCACCGCTCGACGCCCGTAAACAATGGATAGCGGGCCAAGTCCAGAGTGCTGGTGGAATTACGTTGGATGCGGGCGCTGTTAAAGCGGTGCTGGAACGGGGAGTGAGCGTTCTCGCCGTGGGTGTCATAGACGTACACGGTAATTTCGGTCGCGGTGATGTAGTACGCATTTCTGGACCTGATGGAGTTGAGGTGGGGAAAGGATTGGTGAATTACGGTGCGGTAGAGACCGGTTTAATCAAAGGCCACGGTTCGGCAGCTATAGAAGAGCTGCTTGGTTACGTGGATGAGGAGGAACTGATTCACTGTGACAACATAGCGCTGTCGCAATAGTGGGGACCTTAGGACAAAGCTTTCACGCTCGCGTTGAGCCGTGATTTATATCGGGCGGCCTGGGCTTTGTGAAGGATCCCTTTATTCACCATGCGATCAATAATAGGTAGTGCCGCTATTAATGCGGCATTAGCTGAGTCCCGATGACCCGCCGATACCGCACTTTCGACCTTCTTGATACATGTCCGGTACATGGACCGCATACTTGCGTTGTGCTGTCTATGCTTTTCAGCCTGACGCGCACGTTTTTTTGCTTGAGGGCTATTCGCCAAGACGGGTTCCTTGTTGGGGTCGATTGAGCGTTGTACGAAAGGTCGCGTAATATGCCGACGGGGTCCTGTCATGTCAACTGAGATAGAGAGCACGGAGCAAAATCTGACGGCTCAGGGGTCGGTAGTCGCGTCGATGACTGGCGTGTCTAGGCTCAGCGGATTTCTACGGGATGTGGTGCTCTCGGCGGTACTCGGTGCGACTGCATGGGCGGATATTTTTTTTGTCGCTCTAAGGATCCCTAATTTCTTTCGTCGGTTGTTTGCCGAAGGTGCTTTCGCTCAAGCCTTTGTCCCAGTGCTATCCGAATATCGAAACGCAGGCGACGACAATGCCCTGCGGAACTTCGTGCGTATCGTCTGCGGCGACTTCGGGGTTGTACTTGTCGTTATCTGCGCTGCGGGCATTGCTGGAGCGTCGGGTTTAGTCTGGCTTTTCGCGCCCGGCTTTCTTGATGACCCGGAAAAGTTCGACCTCACCGTGGACATGGTCCGAGTGACGTTTCCATATTTGGCCTTCATATCGATGACCGCCTTTGCCGGGTCGATACTGAATAGTTTTCATCGATATGCGTTGCCAGCAATCACACCGGTACTGCTGAATGTCTCGCTGATCGCGGCTGCGCTGATCGGGATGCGGTTCTTTGAAACGCCAGTCATGGCGCTAGCATGGGGGGTTTTTGCTGCTGGCATACTGCAATTAATTGTCCAGTTACCTTCGTTACAGCGACTGCATCTTTTGGGGATCCCTAGGCTCGACCGGCGTGACCGCGGTGTACGGAAGGTGGGTGGTTTACTGGTACCCGCGGTCTTTGCCGCCTCGGTCGGACAGATCAATATTCTTGTCGGTTCGATTCTTGCATCTACGTTAGCGACTGGAAGTATTTCTTGGCTTTATTACTCGGATCGTCTAATGGAATTACCGATTGGTTTGTTAGCGATAGCGTTAGGGACCGTCCTGTTACCCAACTTGTCGCGTCTCCAGAACCAGGGTGACATCAGCGGGTTTAGTAGTACCCTCGATTGGGGCGTGCGTATGGGTATTCTCTTCGGAATGCCGGCTGCAGTTGCCCTGTACGTTCTGGCAGCGCCCTTGGTGGCTACCGTTTTTTATCGTGGGGCCATGACCGCCGAAGATGTGGTCAAGACAGCAGCTGCGTTGCAGGCCTTCACTGTCGGACTATTGCCGCTGATCTTGACCAAGATTCTGGCACCAGGATATTTCGCGAGGCAAAACACGACCACCCCATTCAAGTACGCGGGTGTGTCTGTTGCTGTCAATATTGTTGCCAGTCTCAGTTTGTACTCACGGTTGGGCCACGTCGGTATCGCGTTGGCAACAAGCCTTGCCGCCATGGTTCATTGCGCGCTTCTTTTTCGCGGACTGTTTGTAGAATCGGTGTACCGCCCAGGCCGGCAAGTATTACGCGTGTTGCTATCGGCGTTGGCTGCGTCGGCGGCCTTGGCAGGTGGGCTCATTTGGTTGGACCCGGGCGTGGACTTCTGGCTCGTATCTGGCGAAGTTACACGAATCGGCGAACTATCATTGCTGGTGGGATCGGCGAGTGCCGGGTACTTTTTGATATTAGCTCTTGTCGGCATTAGGCCCAACGACCTTGTGCATCGCGTGTAGAATCACGGTCGATGGAAATCATCCGCGGCCTACACAACATCACAGCTCGGCACAAAGGTTGTGTTGTAACAATAGGAACATTCGACGGTCTCCACCACGGCCATCAGATGTTGTTATCTCATCTTAAGGCGAAGAGCGAGGAGCTCAACTATCCAAACCTTCTCGTAACCTTCGAACCGCTACCGCGAGAGTATTTTCAAGGTGCCGTTGTGCCCGCACGACTCACTCGGTTTAGAGAAAAGGTCACGATCCTCCGGGGACTAGCCCTCGACCGTCTACTGTGCATTCCGTTTAACGAACGCACACGAATTATTCCTGCGAAAGATGTTATCGAGGGACTATTGGTCAACACGTTAGACGTGCAGTACCTCGTGGTAGGCGACGATTTTCGGTTTGGCGAAGGCGCCAGAGGCAATTACGAGATGTTAAAAGAAGCAGGAGATCGTTTCGGCTTCGGCGTCAGCCACATGGGGACATTGAAGTTTGAGCACGGAAGGATTTCCAGTTCCCGTATCCGCGACGCGCTGTCTTTAGGCGACTTTGAGTTGGCGGAAAAATTGCTCGGCCGGCCGTATTTCATAATGGGTCGCGTGGTGTACGGGCGACAACTTGGACACCGGCTTGGTGTGCCGACGGCCAATATCCGTCTGCAGCGATACCGAGCGGCCTTGGAGGGGGTTTTCGCCGTTACTGTGACGGGCCTCGATCAGCAGTACGACGGCATCGCGAATATTGGTGTGAGGCCCACCGTGGATGGGAAAGAGCCCCTCTTGGAAGTCCACATTTTCGATTTTGACGAAGAAATATACGGCAGGCTATTGACCGTGACTTTTCTCAATAAAGTTCGGGACGAGCAAACGTTCGATGATCTTGATTCTCTGAAAAACCAGATCGAGAAGGACATTTCTGAGACACGCGAGTGGTTTGCCAAACGGCGACTAGAACGCGATCGCGATATAGTTGCTTGAGGGTTCCCGACTGAAGATTTTTTTCGTGACAAGTGTGCTACTAGTCGTTGCTGATCAAATAACAAAACAGTTGGCGTTATTGCACTTGGCCACCGGACCGATCACGTTGCTACCATTTTTGTCGTTTCACCTGACTTGTAATACGGGCGCGGCGTTTAGCATGCTGCAGGGGTACAGTTGGTTGTTCTCGATTGTGGCGTTTTTCTTTTCTGGCTATTTTTGTTATCGCATTTGGAACCTAACGCGTGGCGCTTTCCTAGAAGGGTGGTCGTATGCGCTTATCCTTTCGGGCGCCGTCGGTAATCTGCTAGATCGATTGACTCATGGATGCGTCATTGATTTTATACATTTCCATTATTTGAATTTCGGTTTCCCGGTATTCAATCTCGCGGATACATGCATTACGGTGGGTGCGGCTGGATGGATAGTGCTTATGTACCGGGATTACTCGAGAGCGCGCACGTAATGAATGATCTGATCGCACATTCTTCCGGCCTCGTTGTTGGCCCGGGAACTCGCACGTGTATGCACTTCTCAATTCTCTTGGTCGACGGTTCCGAGGTAGATTCGACCCGCGGGGCCGAGCCGGCTGTTTTCACTTTTGGCGATGGAAGTCTTCTGCCAGGGTTTGAAAATGCGATCAAGGGCCTTCGTGAAGGCGAAAGCGGACAGTTCGAAATAGCGGCAAAGAATGGGTTTGGTGAATGCAACGAGGCAAATGTCCAAGAGTTACCGATCGCGTCATTCACCTCGGTCGGCGAACTAGAACCGGGGTTAGTGGTATCTTTTGGATCCCCCGACGGTGAGTTGCCAGGGATCATCAAAGCCGTTGGCGAGAACAAAGCGATTGTCGATTTTAACCATCCGCTCGCCGGTAGGGTGCTGATCTTCGACGTTACGATCCTGAACGTTTGTCCGTTATAAGCCGCATCGAGCTGTTAATACAGGCGCAGTCCTGGTCCTTGTCGCTATCCTAAGATACGTCGATACCAGGGCTTTTTCGGTGCCGGGTCGCTAATCGATTCTTGGGTATCCGTCTGCAGAGAGTTCGGTACGCCCGTGTCGGGCTGCGAGATCTGTAGAGGCGGGGGTACGTTGGGGCGATCGACAAGACCGAAAGTCATGATGTTGATCCAGCTGCGATCACGGTTAGCGATCGCTTCCTCCAGAATTAGATTCCCATTCTCGTCGAAAGCCCGGTAATCCGGATAGTTCATCGCCAATACCCGCAACGAATCATTTGCAGCTTCCGTCAAACCGAGCTTGTAATTTGACTCGATCAGGATCGCCAGCGCTTCAGGTACGGAAGGCGTCTTCGAGTAGTTTTCGACAACGGCGCGAGCGCGATTTGCAGCGGCCACGTGTGCATCTCGTGAGAGATAGTAACTAGCAATATCCACTTCGGCTTGCGCGAGAAGATTGCGCAAGTAAACCATTCGTTGATGGGCGTCCTTGGCATATTCACTATCGGGGAATCGATTTAGAAACTCACTAAAGTACGCAAATGCTACTTCGGCACCAGACATGTCGCGTCGAGACTCTTCGCCACCAAAAAACCGGTCAAGCACGCTGCGGTTTCCCGTAAATGCGGCGAGTCCGCGCATGTAGTAGGCGTAGTCGACGTTTGGGTGCTGGGGGTGCAGTCGGATGAAGCGGTCGGCGGATGCTTCGACAGACTCGAGATCCACGCTCATGTAGTGGGCGTAAATGAGTTCCAACTGCCCCTGTTCTGCGTACCGACCGAAAGGGAAACGCGCTTCGAGTTGTTGAAGTCGATTGATGCCAAGAGAATAGTTCCCGGTCTTAAGGCTGGTATTCGCCCGTCGATACAGGATCTGTTCACTGGTTTCATCCTCGACTATTTCTTGCGCATCGGTGGCTGGTCCCACAAATGGCATCCAGGCGCAGCTGCAAAGCGTGGAAAAGACGGAGAGAAAAATTAGACGCATAAGGAATCTCAAGGTCGAAACTGCATTTTACGGTCCGAGCGGCTAATTTGCATTGCGTATGGTTTCGAATTCGCCAAACGCAATACAGACCTCGCGCACCGGGATCAAAATCCGTAGGGTTGCAAATTGCGCACACCGAATGGACCTCAAAACGACATGGTTAATTTTCTCGCGACGCCGCGTTTGAGGCCGTTAGCGCTCACCGACCGGCGGTGGCTTCGTTTCACCGCGTTCACTTCGTATTACTTTGCTCAAGGTGTTCCCATCGGACTGTTCTCTATAGCCATTCCCGCGGCGCTCGCAGAACAAGGTCGTACCGTGGCCGAGGTTCTTTGGCTAGCCGGGTGGGTAAACCTCCCGTGGGCACTCAAACTGATTGTGGGACCGTTCATGGACCGCTTCCGATACCTGCCGATGGGAAATCGGCGTCCATGGGTGATGTTGGCGCAGACGGGGCTCGTCACATCGTTCGTCGGCATGGCTCTTCTTGAACCAACGTTAGGCGGTTCTTTAGTGCCCATCGCGGTTTGTGGGGTCGTCATCAATTCATTTGCGGCGAGTCAAGATGTGGCCGTTGACGGGATGGCCATCGACGTCTTACCAACTGACGAGCGCGGTCGCGCGAACGCGCTCATGGGATTTGGACAGGCCGCAGGTTTCGCGTGTTATGGGGCATTGTGCACGCGTCTCATCCACTCGGTCGGGATTGAGGGGGCGGCATTGTTTTGCGCGGTGTCGGTTGGATTAATACTTATTGTTGTTGCCATGGTACGAGAACGTCCGGGTGAGAAGATGATGCCTTGGGGATCTGGCCAAGCATCAGCCAAACATAGCCTTGCCGATCGACATATCGCGCAAATCGGATCCGACATTTTCCGCGTTCTGTTGTTACCGATGAGTTTATTACTGATGCTGGTTGAGTTTCTGAATAGGTTTCGCGACGGCATAGCTCTTGGCGTATTTCCTGTTTTTGGTGTGCAAGAAATAGGCCTCAGTGATATCCAGTATGCAGATTTCAGCTTTTGGGTGACGTTGGGCGCCGCCGTTTTTGGCGCATTGTTAGGGCCATCTATCGATCGCTTTGGGGCCAGGCGATTCCTGCTCATTGCACTTTTCGGTGCCGCTATTTGTCATGTGGTTGTTGGGTTGCTCGAGACACTGTGGACCAGTACGCCTTTCATGGTGACGCTAGCGGTCGTCAACGCAGCCTTTGGCCAGCTGGTGTTTGTGACCACCATCGCTATTTTTATGTCGATATGTTGGTCGAAGGTATCCGCAACTCAATTCGCGATCTACATGGCGATGGCGAATCTGAGCCGGTCCATCGGCTCGTGGGTATTTGCCGGTGTCGACGAATTCCTAGATTTAGGCTATAGGGAATCGTTCTTTGTGATGGCAGGCTTGCTCGTTGTTGCAGCGTTATTGCTGACGCGATTTAGCACGTCTTCACACGCCGATCGGGTCGAACAACTCGATAGTGATCGGGGAAGTGGCAAACCTATAGGCCGTGGCTAACATGGTGTCGATGCGACGAGTTTGCGAAGATATTCGATCGGCTTATGCTCGGTAAGTCGATCGAGCGGGCCGAAACTTTGGCGAAGACGCATGTAGGTCAAAGGATCGACAAAGCGTTGGCAGAGATATGGCTTGAGTTTTCCCGTGCCCAAATCACGAAATGGATGCGGATTGGCGCAATCCAAATTAATGGCAATGTCGTTAAACCCGATGCGAAAGTTTGCGGAGGAGAGCGGGTACGCTTGAATGTCACCATGCCGGCTTCAGAGGACTGGCTGATCGCTGAGGCACTAGATTTTTCGGTCGTGTACGAAGATCAGGATCTTTTGATCGTTGACAAACCGCGAGGCCTCGTGGTTCATCCTGGCGCCGGAAATTTGACCGGCACGCTAGTCAACGGGCTGATAAATCGACGTGCTGAGTTGGCTCAGTTGCCGCGGGCGGGGATTGTCCATCGACTCGACAAAGACACCACCGGATTGATGGTTGTCGCCGCCAATAACAAGGCGCTGAAAATACTTACCCAAGCCATAGCTAAGCACGACGTTGACCGACGTTATGTGGCTATCTGCGAAGGGATCCTCCTAAAGCGTAGACGTGTTGATATGGCGATAGGCCGTGATTTTCGCGACCGGACCCGTCAACGCGTAAGAGACGATGGACGAGATGCTGTCACGCGCGTGAAACCCGCCGAGACATTCCGCGGACATACGGCGGTCGAGGCGTTTTTGGAGACTGGTAGAACGCATCAAGTGCGTGTACACCTGGCCGCGATCGGTCACCCGTTGGTGGGAGATCGTCGCTACGGAGCGCGGGGGCGATTGCCTAAGCAACCGACCGAAAAGCTGGTTGGCGCTATACGCAGCTTCGATAGACAGGCATTGCACGCGGCCGGATTAGCCTTCAGTCATCCATCAAGCGGTAAAAGGGTGGAATTTGAAAGCGATCTGCCGTCGGATATGCAGTTTCTCGTTGAAACCTTGCGCCAGGATCAATCTTGATTGATTGGATAGACGCAACTTGCGAACTCCCCGATGGCGTTCGAGCGGGCTATACCACGCGATTGGGAGGTGCCAGTGAGGGCGCGTATTTGTCAGCCAACATGGCTACGCATGTTGGTGATGTTGACGCTGATGTCAGAGAGAATCGACGACGACTGCTTCAAATAACGGGGCTCGCCGACATCCGCTGGCTGAAGCAGGTCCATGGCTCGAGCGTCGCAAAGGTAGAACCGCACGTCGATCCGGTTGATGAACAAGGCTCGGCGTCGGTTGCGGATGCTCAATGGACCGATTCAATCGGAATCGGTCTAGCGATTCTTAGCGCTGACTGCTTCCCCGTGGTTATTGCGGATGCTAGAGGCAGCATTGTTGGGATCGCGCATTGTGGTTGGCGTGGGGCTGTATGTGGGGTCCTCGAATCGCTTGTTGCCGCTATGCGTTGTCGATCAGCATCGCTCAATGCGTGGATGGGCCCGGGTATTTGCAAGCGATGTTATGAGGTCGGACCTGACGTTGTAGCGCGCCTTGACGCCCGGATATCGAAAAACGTACTCGTCGCCGGGCCACGCCGGGAACGCTGGTTTCTGGATCTTCCTGGCTATCTGGAAATATTGCTCCAAGAATTAGGAATCGAACGTATTTTTGGTTCACCAAGCTGCACTTATCAGGACGAAAATCTGTATTCCTATCGCAGGGGCAAGGTCACAGGGCGTGTGGCGACGATAGTCTGGCGCGAAACACCTTGTACTTCGGACCCTCCTAATCAGGTATTTGCCTCGTGCGTTCCCGCCACGACTCTTTGACAGATACAACGTATTTCAGAAGAATAGCTGCCCTTTGCTCTGATTTGACGGGATTGTGCACCGATGACCGAACGATTGTCTGGCGGTGACATGCTTATTCGGGCGCTGCATGACGAAGGCGTCGAGTACATCTTTGGTTACCCGGGTGGGGCAGCCTTGCACATTTACGATGCAATCTTCAGACAGCAAGAAATCGAACACATTCTTGTACGTCACGAACAAGCTGCGACCCATATGGCCGATGGGTACGCACGAGCGACAGGTCGTCCTGGTGTTGTCTTAGTCACGTCTGGACCAGGTGCTACGAACGCGATCACGGGGATCGCCACGGCCTACATGGATTCGACACCCATTGTTGTAATTTCGGGGCAAGTTCCTACCGATTTGATTGGAACAGACGCGTTCCAGGAAACCGACATGGTGGGTATTTCGCGGCCCGTCGTGAAACACAGTTTCTTGGTCAGAGCGGCCAGCGAGATTCCGGATGTTGTCAAAAAGGCTTTCTATATCGCGGCGAGCGGTAGGCCTGGGCCGGTCGTGATCGATGTCCCCAAAGATACGACCGATCCGAACGAACGATACGAATATAACTACCCAGCGGAGGTTTCGTTACGTTCGTACAAGCCTTCTTCGGGCGGCCACGTGGGTCAAATCAGGAATGCCGTCCGAGCCTTGAGCGAAGCTCGTCGACCGGTCATTTATACGGGCGGCGGCGTCGTCCAAGGTGAAGCGAGTGCGGAGTTGGTGGCTGTGGCAAGAAAGTTGGGCTATCCAGTGACAAATACGTTGATGGGGCTTGGAGCATTCCCTGGCGACGACCCGCAATTTCTAGGCATGCTGGGTATGCACGGTACATATGAAGCCAATTGTGCAATGCACCACGCGGATCTAATTTTTGCGGTAGGGGCCCGATTCGACGATCGTGTAACGAACAATCCGGCAAAGTTCTGCCCCGAGGCTCGAATCATCCATGTTGATGTGGATCCGGCGTCGATCGCAAAGATCATTGATGTCGACATCCCTATTGTTGGTCATTGCAAAGTCGTTCTAGCGGAAATATTGGCGGTGCTGGAAACGGAGATTGCTGACACGCTCGATAATGCAGACGATGTGACAGCGTGGTGGCAACGAATCGATCGATGGCGGGCGGAACACGGTCTTGATCACGACCAAAGCGAACGTCGGGGCGCTGGTGGTTCGCTCCTGCCACAACAGGTTGTGCAGGCCGTCTATCGCGCAACGGGTGGTGACGCGTACGTGACCAGCGATGTCGGACAACACCAAATGTTCGCGGCTCAATATTATCGGTTTCCGGAACCAAGGCGATGGATTAACTCTGGCGGGCTGGGAACTATGGGGTTTGGATTCCCGGCAGCGATGGGCGTGCAGTTCGCTTTTCCGGACAAGACGGTTGTGTGTATCACGGGGGAAGGGAGCTTTATGATGAACATGCAGGAGTTATCGACCTGCATGCAATACTCGCTACCCATCAAGATTATTAATCTCAACAATCAAGCCCTTGGCATGGTTAAACAATGGCAGGACATGCAGTACGCCGGTCGTCATTCTCAAAGTACGTATCGGGACGCGCTTCCCGACTTCAGTCAAATGGTGGCGTCGTTTGGTCACGTCGGCATCAAGGTGACCACACTGGAAGAGCTGAATTCCGTTGTCCCTGACATTTTTGGAGACCGATACCGAAACGACTTGGTGTTTCTTGATGCTCATATCGACCCTGATGAGCACGTTTACCCAATGTCCATCAAGGGAGGCGCTCTTAAGGACATGGTTTTAGGAAAAGAGGAACCAACCTAGTGCGACGCATAATTGCTGTTCTACTTGAGAATGAAGCGGGTGCGCTTTCTAGGGTCGTCGGGCTTTTCGCGCAGCGTAACTACAACATTGAGACGTTGACTGTCGCACCGACGGAGGATCCTACGCTTTCCCGTCTCACGCTGACGACGGAGGGCGACGACGGCAAGATCGAACAGATCACAAAACACTTAAATAGGTTGATTGAAGTGGTTAGGGTGTTTGACCTGACGGAGGGTGATCACTTAGAGCGGGAAATCATGATGATAAAAGTCCGTGCCGATGGTGCTACTCGGGCGGAAGTGAAACGTACGACCGATATTTTTCGTGGACAGATCGTCGATGTAAATCAGAATACCTATACTATTCAACTGGTCGGGCCTTCGGGAAAACTCGCGGCGTTTATTGACGCGTTGGATAGGAATCAAGTCGTTGAAGTTGTTCGTTCGGGCGTTTCAGGTATCGGTCGAGGTGACAGAATTTTAAGCCTCTGATCGCGACGCTAAAGGCAGGCTAGAAAGGAAAAATATATGCAAGTTTATTACGATAAGGACGCGGACCTCTCGATTATTCAGAACATGCGCGTTGTCGTTGTGGGGTACGGCTCGCAGGGTCACGCTCACGCTAACAATCTTCGCGATAGTGGTGTTTCCAACGTTGCGATTGGTCTTCGCGATGGTTCGGGCTCTGCCACTAAAGCAACGGAAGCTGGTTTTGCCGTCGTTAGGGTAGCCGACGCGATAGCAGATGCCGATTTGGTGATGGTACTAGCTCCGGACGAAAAGCAGCAGCAACTCTATGTCGACGAAATTGCCCCAAACCTCAAGCAAGGGGCATGCATGGCATTTGCCCATGGTTTTAACATTCACTTCGGATTGATCGAGCCTCGCGAGGACCTCGACGTCATTATGATTGCGCCGAAAGGGCCCGGTCACACGGTTCGGTCGACGTATGTTGAGGGTGGTGGCGTTCCGTCGCTGATAGCGGTAAGCCAGGATGCTTCAGGCCGAGCCAAAGAAATTGCGCTCTCGTATGCGTCCGCCAATGGTGGTGGCCGGGCGGGGGTTATTGAAACGACGTTTCAAGAGGAAACGGAAACAGATCTCTTTGGCGAACAGGCTGTGCTCTGTGGCGGTGTGGCGGCGTTGGTGCAGGCAGGATTCGAAACGTTAACAGAAGCCGGTTACGCTCCGGAAATGGCTTATTTCGAGTGCCTTCACGAGCTAAAACTCATTGTGGATTTCTTTTACGAAGGTGGCATTTCAAATATGTGGTACACCGTTTCCAATACGGCTGAATACGGGGGTCTTACCCGGGGCAGTCGCATCGTTAACGAGGAGACGAAAAAGGAAATGCGTCGTATTCTTGAAGAGATTCAAAACGGGAGTTTTGCGCGTGAATTTGTTAGTGAAAATCAGGCCGGCGCGCCGACCATGAAGGCAATGAGGCGCATGAGCCAGGCGCATGAAATTGAGGTAGTGGGTGCTCGTCTCCGAGCCATGATGCCCTGGATCGAAGAGAATAAATTGGTAGATAAGACCAAGAATTGATTAACGATGTCGGATGAAGATCTTAAACTTGAAGCGGTAGATGATGCTGGCAGTGGCGAGGATCGCCGTCGCCGCGGGATTCTACTGCTTCCCAATTTGATTACAACGGGAGCCCTTTTTTCGGGCTTTTACGCGATAGTTGCTGGAATGAATGGCCGCTTTATCGCGGCAGCACTCGCGATATACGTAGCGGCCGTGCTAGACACTCTAGATGGGCGCGTTGCTCGTTGGACCCGTACGGAAAGTCCTTTTGGCGCGCAGTACGATAGTCTTTCGGACATGGTTGCATTCGGCGTTGCACCGGCGTTGGTAGTGTTCGAATGGGGCCTTGCGGCACTCGGCCAATTCGGTTGGGTTGTAACGTTTATTTATATGGCTTCTGCGGCGCTACGCCTGGCCCGGTTTAATACATCGGGCGACTTAAACTCGTTTACAGGATTGCCTAGCCCAGCCGCCGCCGGCCTCGTCGCCAGTGCAGCTTGGGTCGGCTCCAGTGGTGATGCACTCGAACCGTCGATACTGGCGATTGCATTTATGACCCTTATCACTCTTCTCGCTGGGCTGTTGATGGTCTCTAATTTCACATACTTTTCGCCCAAACGGTTTGGATTGAAAGGACGCGTACCCTTTATTACATTCGTTGTTGTGGTTATGGGATTTGCTGTCGTACTCGTTGACCCGCCTCTGGTACTGTTACTTGCCGGGACCGCTTATGCTCTCTCGGGACCATGCGTCGCACTCTTTCGGTGGGTACGCAATAACTAGACGCAACGGGAGACCTTTTTGAGCTTCGTCATAAAAACTCCTGCTGACGTAAGGCCATCGGAAATCACACCAGAGAGGGTTTATCAAACTCGCCGCCGATTTATGCATGTCATTGGCGCAGCGGGTCTAGCTTCGTCGGTTCCAGCGGTCGCACTTCACACGGGATGGATGGATTCAAAGGGGTTTGCTCCTGCGCCACCGTCTGAGGACACAGTTACGCCTCGGGGCTATGCAACGAGTTTTAACAATTTCTATGAGTTTGGGACCGACAAAAATGATCCGGCTGAGTTGGGCAGCCGTCTCACCACGGAACCTTGGAAAGTCGAGGTGGCTGGACTTGTGGGCAAGCCGGGAACGTACGATATTGAAGATTTATTGACGGGTGTTGACCTTGAAGAACGAATCTATCGGCTTCGCTGTGTAGAAGCGTGGTCGATGGTCATCCCATGGATCGGCTTTCCACTTAAAACGCTACTTGAGCGGTTTAATCCGTTGGGATCGGCGAAGTACGTCGCGTTTACGACGCTCTATCGCCCCGAAGAAATGCCGGGACAGCGATCTTATTTTAGCTCGATCAAATACCCCTACGTCGAGGGTTTACGACTTGATGAGGCATACCATCCGTTGGCAATTATGGCTGTCGGCATGTACGGACAGGTATTACCTAACCAAAACGGCGCTCCGCTGAGACTGGTGGTGCCATGGAAGTATGGATTTAAGAGCATCAAATCGATCGTTCGCATTGAATTAACCGAGACGAGACCTCGTACGACGTGGAATCTCACAGCGTCGAACGAATACGGGTTTTTTGCGAACGTCAATCCGACCGTCCATCACCCACGGTGGAGCCAAGGCAGTGAACGCCGTCTCCCCAGTTCGTTGTTCAACGGCAATCGAAAAGTCTCAACCCGCATGTACAACGGTTACGATGAAGTGGCTGGTCTATATGCGGGCATGAATTTGCGCCTGAATTATTGAAATCGATTGTATTTGCGGCTTGCGCCATTCCATTAATGTTGATGGGTTGGGATGTAGCAATTGAAATTCGATCGCCTGGGAGCGTCTTCGGCGCCGATCCAGCCGAGGCGATCGTTGTCCTCTTGGGGACTTGGACCATCCGGTTACTGCTAGTTACGTTGTCGATCTCAACCGTCGCTCGGATCTTCAAGCGCCCGAGGATAGTGACGCTTCGTCGAACGGTCGGTTTGTGGACGTTTGTGTATGCTTGTATCCACTTTACGGCGTACTTCACGCTGCTTGCTGAGTTTAGTATTTCTGCTTGGCTAGAGGATTTTTCAGAAAGGACGTATATCACGGCGGGCATGGCAGCTCTGATGTTGTTGATCCCGCTTGCTGTTACGTCGACGCGAAATTGGCAACGTCGTCTGGGACTCCGTTGGAGGAAGTTACACACTCTGATCTATCCAGCAGCGATGGCGGCGTTGTTGCATGTCCTGTGGGCTGCTAAGGCCAGCTTTCTGGATGTTTTTATATACGGCCTTGCTCTTGCGATACTGTTTGGAGAGAGGATTGTGGTTAGAATCCGCCGACGCGCGGGTAGGGGTGCCATCAGCCGCTAAATATTATGAACTCAAATAGTTATTGGCGCGATAACCTTCGCCTCATAGGGATCTGTCTGATCGTATGGTTTACGTGTTCCTACGGTTTTGGCGTGCTCTTGGTTGACGAATTAAATCGGATTCAATTCGCAGGATTCAAGCTTGGCTTCTGGTTCGCTCAGCAAGGGAGCATCTACGTATTTCTGGTATTGATTTTCTTTTACGCCCACCGCATGGCAACGATTGACAAAAAACACGATGTGGACGAGGACTGATGGACCTTCAGACACTGACCTACATTGTCGTTGGAGCAACGTTTGCGCTCTACATTGCGATTGCATTTAAGTCCAAAGCCCGAAGCACAAGCGACTTCTATGTTGCGGGAAAGAACGTACACCCCATTGTAAATGGCATGGCGACAGCGGCGGATTGGATGTCCGCGGCATCGTTTCTGTCAATGGCGGGATTGATTGCATTTCTCGGATACGACGGATCGGTGTACTTGATGGGTTGGACGGGCGGATACGTACTCTTAGCCCTCCTGTTAGCCCCCTATCTACGTAAGTTCGGTAAGTTTACGGTCCCCGAGTTCATTGGGGATCGGTACTATTCACAAACGGCTCGAGTCGTGGCTGTGATCTGTTTGATTGTCATTTCGTTTACCTACGTTGCGGGACAAATGCGTGGTGTGGGCATTGTCTTTTCCCGATTTCTAAGTATCCCGATCGAATTGGGACTTATCGTTGGCATGGGGATTGTGTTCTTGTATGCAGTGCTTGGCGGCATGAAAGGCATTACCTACACCCAGGTCGCACAATACTGTGTACTGATATTTGCCTACACGCTGCCGGCGGTATTCATCTCGTTCCAAGTCACGGGCAATCCGATTCCTCAGCTAGCATTTGGTAGTGAAGTCGCGCCCGGTATAAGTTTGTTAGAAAAGTTAGATCAGATTGTCACGGATCTTGGCTTCGCTGAGTATACGTCCGGTACAAAAAGCACGGTCGACGTGTTCTTTATTACGTTGGCGCTCATGGTTGGGACGGCTGGGCTGCCGCACGTGTTGGTTCGATTCTTCACGGTGCCGAAGGTGCGAGACGCTCGTGCGTCAGCGGCGTGGGCGCTTCTTTTTATTGCGGTTCTCTATACCACCGCACCCTCCGTAGGCGCGCTTGCGCGCCTGAACCTGACGACGACGATACAGCAAGCCCCAGTGGGTGGTGAAAACGCAAACATGGTGTATGCCGAGCGCCCGGGGTGGTTTCGAACGTGGGAGGATACGGGATTGTTGCGGGTCAACGATCTCAACGGCGACGGTAAAGTCCAGTATTACAACGATACGGATCCCGATTTTGCACCTCGCGCAAAAGCGATGGGTTGGAAAGGTAATGAGTTGACCATTGATCGGGACATCATTGTTCTAGCCAATCCAGAGATTGCAGGGTTACCAGATTGGGTTATCGCGTTCGTGGCCGCAGGAGGAATCGCCGCCGCGCTATCGACTGCGGCCGGGTTGTTATTGGTCATTTCCGCTGCGGTATCCCACGACCTCGCAAAGAGTGTGTTTGCACGGAACCTTTCGGATCGTGCGGAATTGCGTGTCGGGCGAATTAGTGCGGGTGTTGCGATTCTTTTGGCGGGGTATTTGGGTTACAACCCACCGGGATTTGTGGCCCAGGTGGTGGCGCTTGCCTTCGGTCTAGCAGCGGCCTCGCTGTTTCCGGCAATTCTTCTCGGGATATTCAGTATGCGGGTGAATCGAGAAGGAGCGATCGCGGGGATGCTGACTGGGCTCTTGTTTACGATGGGGTACATTGTTTATTTCAAGGGTATATTCATCGAGCCCTTGGCCGAGAATATCCCTGCTAATTGGCTGTTTGGAATTTCTCCGGAAGGGATAGGTGCCGTGGGAATGATTCTCAATTTTACGGTTTCGCTAGTCGTTAGTGCCGCGACAAAAAAACCGCCCGAGGGCGTTCGTTTAATGGTCCAAAGCATCAGGGTGCCGCGATCAAACTAGCCGCAGAAAAGTGTACGGTTTGCCGTCCCGGCAATCCCCGCATGGATCCTCGGGAAAGCATCGACTTGTTAGAAAGTCTACCGAATTGGGAAATTGGCACTGAGTCAGAAGTGCCTATGTTGCGTCGTCTATACCGGTTTGACGATTTCACCCAAGCTCTTGCGTTCACGAATCAAGTTGCAGCGCTTGCCGAGGCTGAAGACCACCATCCGCGCATTGTTTTGGAGTGGGGGTCTGTTCAAGTCAGCTGGTGGACACATGTTGTTAGAGGCTTGCACTACAACGATTTCATTATGGCTGCACGTTGCGAGGATGAATTTAGAAGATGAATACTTGCCCGTATCCTGTTAGTTTCGATCGCTTGGGGTAGGAAAGGGACACTTATTTTGGCTCGAAATAGTAAAGCGCCGACGGCGGCTTCGATTAATAAATCACGCGAGGCAATTCAACGTGACATCGATGCGTTTCTCGCGTCTGGCAAGAAAATCGAACAGATTCCGGCCGGCGTCAGCGGTCAAGACAACTTCAAGGGTAGTAAGCACATCGTCATCTCGAGGCGTCCAAAGCAGGCACCACAACGTTAATTCTTTAGGGGGGTGTAAAGACTCCCGCGAAAAGTGAACCGCGCTTGTTTACGCGGTTTGCGCTACCGACGTTCGGGTCGTAGCTTCGATCGTGCGTTACAATTGCCGCTCTCATTTCGGATCTCGTCTAATGGTTGCAGTGCCCTTGGAATACCTCCGTGGTTTGGGTATTGATGTTTGGGTGCCCAAGCAAACGGTTGGGAATACTGCAGAAAGTTGCGCTGTGCTGGTCGGGGGAGACCCCAAAATTCCGCCGTTGGGAAACGAGGCGATGCCGTTATCGAGCGGATCCACGGTGGGACCTCGTTTCACCATTCGAGGGTTTCGACTCGAACGAGTGTTGGGCCTGGTGGCGGAGGAGGCATTTTCCGACATGTCGTTGATACTTGATATTGCCAGGGCGATAAACGGTTTCAAATCTGTTAAGGCAGACGAATTTGTCTTCGTTTGGCCACAGGTCGAAGGATCTGAAACTTCGTGGGATGACGCCATTAATGCGTTTAACGCGTTCTGTAGGTTGCAGATTGGACCCGAGGATGTTGTTTTGGCGGTGGGTCGAGGCTTGGTGCGACTAATGGCTCCGGAAAATTTGTCGAAGCAACAGGTCATTGCGCTAGATGGGGCGCCGCGCGACGGATCGGCGAAGTACGAGCTATGGCAGCAGATCCGAGTCTTGGTGCGATAAGGTTTCGCGCGATGGGCCGTCTTGATCTCGATACCGTCGTGAAGATCGAGACTGAATCCTATGAATTTCCGTGGTTGCGAAGAACGTTTGACGACTGCTTGACGGCTTCTTACGAATGTTGGATTGGAGAGCTTCTGGGTCGTGAAGAGCCGGACGAGATCATGGGATATGGAATTCTGCATGTAAGTGCTAATGAGGCCTATTTGTTGAATATATGCGTGAAGAAGCAATCTCAGGGATGTGGTTTTGGACGCGATATCGTTGATTATTTGATTGATCGTGCAAAAGCTAAACGAGCCAAAACAATGTTCTTAGAAGTTCGCCCGTTGAACGCGGTCGCGCGGGAGCTATACGATTCGGTTGGGTTTCGCCAGATCGGAATTCGAAAGGGTTATTATCCGGCGCTTGAGGGACGAGAGGACGGACTTGTACTCGCATTGTCGCTTGATGGCGAATAAAACTTGAACGTCATGTTCAGAGCATCCGACAAGCCACGTCGATCCTTTTCGCAGAGCGTCTTTTCCACGTCGCGATGAACAGTCAAGACGGTCATTACCGGCGTAGAACGTTCGCCATCATCTCGCACCCGGACGCGGGCAAAACCACGGTAACTGAGAAGCTATTGTTACTAGGTGACGCCATTCAGATGGCCGGCACCATCAAATCACGCAAGTCGGATCGGCATGCCCGTTCAGACTGGATGGCAATGGAACAGGAGCGCGGCATTTCAGTGACGACGTCTGTGATGCAGTTCAATTACGGCGACAGAATCGTCAATCTCCTAGATACACCCGGACACTCGGACTTTTCGGAAGATACGTATCGCACGCTTACCGCGGTTGATTCGGCACTGATGGTGATCGATGGAGCCAAAGGGGTTGAGCCCCGAACCATTAAACTATTAGAGGTTTGTCGTTTACGCGACACACCGATACTCACCTTTATTAATAAGCTCGATCGTGCGATCCGCGATCCGATCGAACTGATGGACGAGATTGAGGATGTACTGCAGATTGAGTGCGCACCGATTACCTGGCCGGTGGGAATGGGCCGCGATTTTCGGGGGTGTTACCACCTCCTCGAAGATCGTTTTGACTGCTACGAAAGGGGGCATGGGGATCGGGTCCACGAATACGCCACCATACCGGGGTTGAACTCAACAGCGGCAAAGGACTGGCTCGGTGATGAGTACGAACCGTTCGCGGAACAAATAGAGTTGGTCAAGGGCGCAAGTCACGAATTCGATTTACAGGATTTCTTGGATGGACGACGCTCGCCGGTATTCTTTGGTACGGCGCTTGGCAACTACGGCGTTCGAGATATGTTGGACATGTTCATCGATATTGGCCCAACGCCTGGCCCCCGCCCGGCTGACACGCGCACGGTCGAACCGTCGGAGGACAAGTTCACGGGATTTGTATTCAAGATTCAGGCCAACATGGACCCTCGTCATCGAGATCGAATTGCATTTATGCGGGTTTGCTCCGGTCGCTACCAGCACGGCATGCGCATGAACCATGTGCGATTAGGACGCGAAACAAAGATCACGGACGCCGTCACATTTATGGCGGGCGATCGCGTAAAAGTTGCCGAAGCATACGCCGGAGACATTATTGGTCTCCACAACCACGGGTCGATTCAGATTGGCGACTCATTCAGCGAGGGGGAACCGATCGTTTTTCAGGGGATCCCCAATTTTGCTCCAGAGCTGTTTCGTCGAGTTAGGGTGCGGGATCCATTAAAGTCGAAGCAGCTAGAAAAGGGGATTCGCGAGCTTTCTGAAGAAGGGGCGACGCAAGCCTTTATGCCTCTGTCGGGAAATGACATCGTTGTTGGCGCTGTAGGTTCGTTGCAGTTCGATTTGGTGGCGTACCGGTTGCGAGAAGAATACCGCGCGGACTGCCTATACGATCAGAGTTCCGTATATACAGCACGGTGGGTCATTTGTGAGGACGAGAGCAAACTCACTGAATTTCGCGCGAAGAACTCAGATCAACTGGCCCTCGATGGTGGCGGATTCCTCACGTTTCTCGCCAGGTCTAGGGCTAACCTCGAGTTAGTTCAAGAACGATGGCCTGACGTCCACTTTTTATCGACTCGCGAGCATGGAGCGAAAGCGTAAACCTCGGATGCTTACTGTTGGCGGCGAGCGTAGGCTCCTATGATCTTTATTAAAACGACAGGATTGTTGTTCGATTGATTAACCTACCATTCGCGCCCGAGCTAGCTTCGTTTATTGACCGTCCGCAAGATGCTGTCGAGGGTGCTTTGATAGTTGCCTGTATCATCGATAAGGACGCTGACGTAAATTGGGCACGTCACGAATTGGATCGGCTTGCGGTAGAGATTGGGTCGGGAGGTGCTGGCCACATTTGCGATGAACTGCGACGGTTGGGCTTTCAAGGGGCGAGTCGAAACTATTACGCCGTTGGCAATAGCCGTCTGGACACCGTGTTGCATTCGAAGCGCGGGATTCCCGTCTCTCTTGCCATGGTTATCGCAGGTGTCGCTCATCGGCTGGGGCTGCCAACGGAGGGGATTAATTTTCCAAGACGTTTCTTGCTTACGGTCGCTGGTGATTTGGTGGATCCATTTGAACTGAAAGTCACCTCGATCGAAGCTTCGAGGGAATGGTTGACCGACAACAATCTAGACCCCAAGCAGGCATTCGCGGTTGCTAGCCCGATCGATATCGTGCTTCGAATGCTTAACAATGTACGGTCGATTTTGCAGTCGTCTGGCGATTACTTAAGGGCGCTTGAACTCTCGGATTATCAGCTGATGCTGGTTCCCGAACACTATGGACTCTACATTGAGCGGGCAGACGTATGGATGCATTTTGGTGATCGAGATATGGTGTTACGTGAGCTGAACAGTGCATTAGACAACGCTCCCTCAAGTGCCATCGCCGAGCGTATCGGCGACCGTATCAAAGATATTCGGAATGTGCCGTCAAGTGATCTGAATTAATTGATACGTCTAATCAGTCATGTCCGCAAAGGGATTGGGCATGTTTAGTTCGATCGGTTGCTCAAATCCAGGAATTTGGATTGTCGCATCGTTGAAGTCTAGATCCTCGCCTTCGAGAACTCCTTCTCCAAATTGGTAGATAGGTGTGGCTTCTCCGTGACACGCCTGTTGATCGTAGTCGCGAGCCTTTTCTCGGACCGATTCGTTGCGGCGGGCGTGGGCCAGCAGTTCGTCACGACCGTGCCGTTTTTCCAACATTTTTAAAGTTAAAGTGGGAGATAACGCTAGTCCGGTCGCGTTGTTACCACCAAACCCTTTCGAATTAATGAAAGCCACGTCAAGTGATTCGGGGGGGCGCTCGATGTGACCCGACCCGATCGTCAAATGACTCGCGTGTACGTCATCGGCGATGTGGTCAATGGTCGCGATTCCTGGGATGAAACCATATTTCCACGTTCCCAGTGCGCTGGTTAGTTGATCGCCTGACGCCGGTGCAAGCGTGTGACCGAGGTATGCCTTGACCGCAGCGACGGGCCAATTTGTTATGCCGAAGGTTTTTGCTAATTCGTTCATGATTTCGGACTCGGTCACTCGATTTTGCGGAGTACCCGTTCCATGGGCGTGGATGTACGAACGTTCTCGCAAACCGTCATCACCAATCAGAGATCGCGCAGTTGCCATCGCTTTGGCCATGGTTACGTAATTACCTATTCCTGGACTGGGGATGGATTTCTTGAATCCATCGGCGTTGACAAAGACGTCGGGTACCGAGCCATAAATTTCAGCGCCAAGTTCGAGCGCGAGTTCGTCATCCATCAGGACAACATAGACGGCAGCCTCGGCGAGTGTGAACCCAGCGTTAACTGAAAAGGGCCGACATGCTCTCCGGTTATCGACTTCGTTAGTTCCGTCGAGTGTCATGAGGGCTTCGTCTTCGGTAAGCGCCCCCATGATTCGATAACCCTCAATAATCTCTGGAGTAATGGGCGCTTCGGCCCCCCCAACCAACGCCACGCGTCGATGACCACTACGGATATCGTCGATCCCTTGTTTGAGGTTGTAGAGGAACGTCGCACAGGCCCCGATGACGGCACCAGTAGAGCCCACGCTGCCTAGGATGTACGCGTTGATAAAATCCGTAGGCATTTCGCAAAGCCCGAGCGCTGCTTGCTTGGAGGTCGGGCGTTTTCCCATCATGGGTGCTTGAAGCATGCCGCCAAGACCGTTTTGGTCTAGTTGCCCCATCGCGCTGCCCGAATACACGGCGAAAGCATCGGGAGGTACTAGGCGACGCAATGTCTTCCAATCGATGCCTATCGAGTGAACTGCATCGGACGCGCCGTAAACCGTCAGTTGGAGTCCCCGCGGATGATTTCTCGATGGGTAAAGCGCTCCGGGATCGAATCCAGTCGGCACCTGACCCGCAGAGGTGACCCGTGATGCTCGACGATCTGGCAGTAGCACTTCGGTTCGATTATCAATCGAGACCTCGGCCGTATCGTCCGACAGTTCTTTGACGCTCCAGTTTTCCGGAACGCGGTCAGGTAGCTGGCGTACTGGTATTACGAATGTGAGCTCGTTCCCCGACGGTCCGGTCAGCGTAGCCGAACGGTGAAAAAGAATCTCTTCGGGATCGAAGAGGCCGATGCGGCGTACCAATGTGTTGTTCCGAATGTATTTGCGAACGGCGTGGTCGCTAGCATCGCCTTCCACTTTCATGATCCCGGCGAGACTACGATAGGTTTCGGCTGCGTCATGTTCGCCGAGTACGTCGATCACGGTGCGTCGGTACGCGTGATGAAACGACACCCGTCCCGCTGGGTTGATACCACCGAATCCTGCGATAACCGGTAAAGGCGTCAATTGGTTAGTTGATCTACCCGAGGGTGGTTACAACGTGCCCATTGTATGTTCTCTGAGTACTGGATGCATGGCCTTTCAGGTCGTCTCAATCGCGACGGCGGTTGCTTCGCCGCCGCCGATGCATAGAGCCGCTACCCCTCGTTGACCTCCCGTTGTCCGAAGCGCATGGGCGAGAGTGACAATCAAACGGCTACCCGTTGAACCGATCGGATGACCCTGGGCGCAAGCGCCGCCGTAGATGTTTACTTTGGACGGGTCGAGGCCGAGTTCGCGAATTGCCAACATCGTCACCATGGCGAATGCTTCGTTTATTTCAAACAGATCCACGTCGTCTTTGCTCCAACCAACCTTGTCCAGGAGCGTTTTGATGGCTCCTACCGGAGCAATAGTAAATTTGGACGGATGCATCGAATAAGTCGCATGACCTCTGATGCGTGCCAATGGGCGGCCACTCAAGGATGTCGTTGCTGATTCGCTGGCGACAACGAGCGCCGATGCGCCGTCCGATATAGAACTGGCGTTAGCAGCTGTGATGGTTCCGTCTTTCTTAAATGCAGGCCGGAGCGTGGGTATGCGGTCAATTTTTGAACGCCGAGGTTGCTCGTCTTCGTGGCCGGCTTCCATTGGCATAATTTCTGTTGCTAACACGCCGGAGTCCATTGCGGCCAGTGCTTTCTTTACAGAGCTGATTGCGAATTCGTCCATCGCATCTCGGGATAGCTGATATTCATCGGCGGTGTCCTGAGCAAAACTGCCCATGGAGCCACCGCTCTCGGCATCTTCGAGGCCGTCTGTAAACATCGAATCTACAATCTCGCCGTGACCCATCCGAAAGCCTCCTCGAGCTTTCGCCAAGAGATACGGGGCATTGGTCATGCTTTCCATTCCGCCAGCTACGACACACTCGGCGGTACCCGCCACAATAAGGTCGTGTGCCAACATCGTCGCCTTCATCCCGGAACCACAAACCTTATTGATCGTGGTTGCTCCGCTGGAGTCCGGAATTGCCGCCATGCGCATTGCTTGACGCGCGGGGGCTTGTTTGGCCCCGGCACTGACCACACAACCCATCAGAATTTCGTCGATGTCTACAGGGGTGATTCCAGAATCTTCAACCGCGGCTGAGATAGCGTGGCTCCCGAGTTCTACGACGCTATGACCTGCCAGCGATCCTTGAAAACTACCAATGGGCGTGCGCTTAGCACCAAGAATAAAAACCTCCATCGGACTTCCTTAGTTAGCGTTCGTTAAAACGTGAAATCAATTCTGCGAAGTTGCAGGGTTTAAAGGTCGAATCGAGTTGATCTTCCAATATGTGGTCCCAGGCCGTTGCGCAAGCGTTGGTCGATCCCGGGACGGCAAAAATCAGCGTAGCATTGGATAGTCCAGCAACGGCGCGGGACTGGATCGTGGAGCTTCCGATTTCCTCGTATGAAATTTGTCGGAACAATTCTCCAAATCCCTCAATGGTCTTATCAAACAAGGGGAGAAGCGCTTCGGGAGTACTGTCTCTGCCGGTAAATCCGGTTCCGCCCGTCGTTAACACGACGTCGGTGGTATCGTCAGCAATCCAGTTCGATACGGTTGCTCGAATCTGGTACACGTTGTCTGGGATTAGGGCGCGACTAGCGAGTAGATGACCGTTGCCAGTAAGCCGCTCCACCAGGAGGTCCCCCGACGTATCGTCATCAGGTGTCCGGGAGTCGGAGATGGTCAAAACGGCGATGGTGAGAGGAGACATATTGCTTAAAGAAAGGAGCACAAGTTTGCGGATTTGTTGGCAAATACATTACAGTAGCCGTCTTGATTCTGCATCACCTCATAAGCATCCAGCGTGCAGCCAGGGACTGAATGGACAGTAACGTCGTCGCGGGTGATCGCCTATTTCTGATCGCTGAGAATCTGGCGCAAGACTTCTCCCGCCTTCCCACAATAGAAGCCGATGTGTACGGTGGTATGCGGGGTTTGGTGTCCCGATCTTCGATCGCGCGGAAGCTCAGCGCACTCGACGCCATGGACATCGATACGTACATCGAGACGGTTGTCGAGCCGGCCGAGAAGCAGGGGCGACCGCCGGCACCTTCAGTCATTCAGGCGCTGGGTTCGATCATCGAAGAAGAGAGCGATGGCCCCTTTTATTGTGCGACCGTCGCTATGGATTTCGACGGGGAGGAGCGTTTAATCGGTTTTATAGCGCAAGACCGCTCGATCCAGAATGGTACGTGGATGCCGCAGCACCATCTCGCGGCAGTTGCATTTGTGGAGAAATGCTCTAAGCGTGCGATGCCGATTGTTAGTCTCATGGACACGCCAGGTGCGGCGTCGGACGCAGAAGCGAATCGCGGTAACCAGGCACATAGTATTTCCCGTTTGATTGCCGAAATGTCCAATGTGGATGTGCCCAATGTTGGAATTATTTTTGGGCTGGGTTACTCGGGTGGTGCCATTCCACTCGCAGCTAGCAACATCATCCTTTCGGTGCGCGACGGAGTGTTCAGCACCATCCAACCAAAGAGCTTAGCGAGCATCGCGCGACGGCTGAATTTATCCTGGCAGGAGTGCGCTAAACACGTCGGCGTTTCGCCGTATGAACTCATGCAGCAGGGCAATATCGATGGAATCATCGATTACGCGCCGGGGGACGATGGACACCGCCTCGAAAATCTACGGCTGGCAATCGTCAGTGGGATTTTGGCTGTTGAACAATCGACCAAAACTTTCGTGGCGGAAAACCCTTACATTCTTGATCACTATCGTCGAAGTCTACTGCGCTATCTAGAGCCGTCGGAGCGTCTCCAGAAGGTTCAGGCAAGCGCCTCGCTGAAACTCTCGAGGAATCCGACCGAATATCTAAATGTGTTTGGAGTTACGTTCCGCTATTTGCGCTATTTGAGAGTGCGGCGGCGCATTAAGGCAACCACCCGGCAACAATATGGGCGTTTGGCACAGAGCGAGCTTCCGGAAGGAGAACTTGTCGCCCGCTCAGACCGTGAAAGACGCCGGATTTTCCTACGATGGGTGCAAGATCCCGACAAGCTCATTTACGACGATACCCTGAACCGGGCTTGGAAAGGGTACACCGAGAAAAAACGTGCGGTTCATGAAGAGCGCACCAGGGTTCAGCAGTTTTTCCTCGGTGAGCCAAGGAAGAATTACGAGGATGCTCGGAATCATTTGTTGGCGTCGGTTGGAATGTATCTCTACAACCGATGGAAATCTGAGGCATCGGGGAATTTACGAACGCTCAAGCGGTATATTGAAGATTACGAGGACACTCGGCATTTGATCCGAGTTGGTGAGATTTTAGATCCAGTCGCATTAGTCGGCGCTATGCGGCGCGATCGCGACGTAGGATCAACGTTAAGAGAGCGTTTTACCCACGAAGGAAAAAAACTCCTAGCGATGCAAAATCTTAGTGCTCGATCGGACTCGCAATTGCGGAGTCAATTGTCGACGGAGCTCAATTTAGCCATGACGGAGGGACCCATTGACCGGGTCGTCGAAGCTACGCCCAGAAACGATAATGAGCTCGGTCGACGTGAAACTTCCTACATCGTTGCTAATCGGCGTGTCGTTCAAGAGCGCTTCAATGACCATATCGCTCCGTCCAGGGTAGAAGGAGCTCCATTCGCGGATAGCGACCGCACAGTCCTGGACGTTCTTCTAGAAAGTGAGCTTCGAGACGACTTCGTGACCGAAATCGAGAATATGCTCCTTTTTGACTCTGTCTACGATCAAGTTCTGGAGAGCCTGGACTCGATCGCTGAGGAAGCTGAACGCAGTAAGGCGTTAGCTCAAGACTCGGTGCGGGCACTTATCGAACGTACGCTTGAGCGTGCTGAGCGCGAGATGCGAAGTTCTGGAGTGAACCAAGGTATAACGACGGATGCTGCACTCCAACAACAGCAATTTTTTGACTGGTATCTCAGAGTTTTGCATACGCCAAAGTCGAGCGACTTTTTCCGTGCGGTTGAAGAGTGGAAGAAGACCGCCTTCCCGCACGTATCGGACACACTCGTTGTCGTTGTCACTTTTTTCTTTGAACGGTTGTTGGTTTCGCACGTTCAAGCGGTACGAGAGGGCCGACGTTACGACGGACGGATTTCGCCACGTAATATCGGTCGAAAAAAAGATTTCTGGAATCGCTTGAACATTGCTTATCGTGATCTCCTGATTCAAAACGCGTTGCTGCAGTTTAAAGCCAGACGCGGGGTAGGGTATAAAGCCTTTGTCGAACAGTTCTTCGACGACTTTGAGGAACATCACAGAGATTCGTTGAGTACCGATCCGTGCCAATTTCCAGGATTAAGGATTTCTATTGAATCTGCGTTGGACCAAGATTCTCCTCCGTGTGGCGTGATTGCAGGGGTAGGGACGTTTAGAAACGAAAACGGCGGCCTTCGCGTCGGGACGGTGATCTCCAATCCAGACTTCCAGGCGGGTGCATTCGATATGGCAAGCGCGGAAAAGTTCTGCAAATTGTTGGTGACCTGTGCGGAACAAAGCCTACCGGTCGTGTGTTTCATTACTTCAGGTGGAATGCAGACCAAAGAGGGCGCTGGATCATTATTTTCGATGGCTGCAATTAATGATCGGATAACGCGGTTTGTACGTGATTTCGATCTTCCCGTGATTATATTTGGTCACGGAGACTGTACTGGTGGTGCCCAGGCTAGTTTCGTCACACACCCGCTTGTTCAGACCTATTACTTTTCCGGCACGAGTATGCCGTTTGCCGGACAGATTGTCGTACAAAGCAACCTGCCTTCGGATTCCATCTTGTCCAATTACCTGGTCGATGTACCAGGGGCTATGCAAGGTCTCGTTCGGCATCCGTTCTATGAAGATCTAGATGACGAGCTTCGGAGGATCGACCCGGACATACCCGTACCGAGCGAGAGTGTTGTGGAAGTGGTGAACCGGGTGATGTCCGGAATCCTGAGTCAGGAACGGCCGATGGTTACG
>DCBA01000056.1 GCA_002313255.1 Gammaproteobacteria bacterium UBA1119
GCTGGCGTTCCGCGTTATCACTGTTCGTGAAACTACCCAGCACCACGACGCCTTCGGTCGCATGGATGGACACTGAAACGTGCATCAGGACAAGTAAGACCGCTGATCGTATTAAGCGCCAAGTCGTCAATTGAGTGTCCCGGTGAGTGATTTTCGTTGAGAGATTTCGATCCAGTTGTCGTTAGGATCCTTAATGAACGAGACGTAGGCGACGTCGCCAAGCCGCACGGGAGCGGCACCTTCTGTCCCCCCTCGATTCAGAATCGAACGATGTTCGGTGACGACGTCATGGACTTGAACCGTGATGTAGCGAAAACCTTGGCCACGGAGTCCGGAAGGTGTCGGTCGAGGTCCTGGAACAACCTCGATTTGCGAGTCGCCGCAACTAAGCACTGTGCTGGAGACTGGCTCAAGCTCGAGGACTTCGCGGTAGAAGCGGAGTAGTCCGGTAACATCGGGCGTCGCCACGCGCAGTCGAAGTTGCGTGACGTCGCCGGGTGGTACCAACGTAACGACGTTGCCCAGAGGATCGGTGACGTCCGTTTTGGTCGTGACCTTTGCGTCGGCGATGAGCAGCTCGCGGTACCCTGATGGCGGCGAGGGATCCAGGGTTTCACGGGAATGGTTGATCTTGATCACGGAATTGCCAAGCACGTGTCGGTGTTGTCGGACGCCACCACCGGTTGGCAGCATTTCGTCGAAGGAGGTACCGACGGTTTGCGACCAGTGATTGAGCACAGCGCTGCAGTCACCATCGACGAACAGACCCACGTCGATGGCGGGTTTTGCGAGATTCATAGGCGTTAATGTACCTTAGATGGCAGAGTCGATGCGATTGGCGAAACTCAATATGATTGACCGACAAAGGAGAACCTGATGAGTACAGCGCTTGCCGAGATCCCCATTATTGATATTGATACCCATTTTACTGAGCCGAAGGATCTGTGGTTGCGGCGAGCGCCTGCCAAGTTACGCGATGTCGCGCCGCGCGTTGCCGTGAATGCGGATGGAAAACAACAATGGGTTGTCGAGGATTTAACTCTCGGTCCGCCGGGGTTTTGCGTTATCGATAAGCAAGGAGCCAAGACGTACGGAACGTTTTCGCTCGATAACTTCGAGGCCATGACCGATGCGGCGACTCTTCCAGAAGCGAGGCTCGCATCGATGGACGAACTGGGCCTTGAGGTACAGATCCTATATCCAAATATCCTGGGATTCGCGGGCAGCCGGATCATGCAGGTGAAAGATCCGGACGTCCGTAATTTCTGCGTCACGGCATACAACGATGCCGTCGCCGATTTGCAATCCGATGGCAAAGGACGGTTATACCCTCAGGCTCTGTTACCGTTTTGGGATCTGGAGTTGGCGGTACGGGAGCTCGAAAGATGTCACGATGAACTGTCGCTGACGGGTTTCACCATGACCGACGCTCCCGAACAATGGCAGCTTCCCTACCTGCATGACAGTTTTTGGGATCCACTCTGGAGCACGGCCCAAGAACGTGGGTTGCCGGTGAATTTTCACATTGGGTCTGGCACCTCGGTGTCTCCGTGGAAAGGACTTGGAAACAATCGTTCGCTTGCTGCCGTGTCAACGATGATGTTTATGAACAATATGCGTTGCCTCACCAATTTGATTTTCAGCGGGTTATTGGATCGTTTCCCCTCGCTGAATTTTGTTTCGGTGGAAAGTGGAGTGGGGTGGCTGCCGTTCATGCTTGAATCCTGCGAGTACCAGATGGACGAAAATCTCGTGGATCGCGGTGGTCTTGAGCTCCGCCCAATGGAATATTTCAAGAGGCAAATCTATGCGTCCTTTTGGTTTGAGAAAACAAGTATCGCGCACACCGTGGAAGTTCTTGGGAATGGAAACATCATGTTTGAGACCGATTTTCCTCATCCGACATGTCTTTATCCGGGCGTTAGAGACCATGTTGAAGCGTGTTTGGGTGATCAGGATCGGCAGACGCAGGAAAACATATTGTTCCGCACCGCTGCCAACGTTTACGGCATCGCATTGAATAACTAACCAAGAGATATAGCGATGGGCGCTGCGCTGTTGCGCGGGTATCGGGTTGTCGAAATAGCCCACCCGCTGACCGAATACGCTGGCTTGGTGTTGGCTGGCCTTGGCGCTGACGTGTACCTGGTGGAGCCTCCGCAAGGGTCGACGACGAGGCAAAGGAACCCCCGGGTGCCGGGAGCCGGTGATTCGGCAAGGGGGAGCATTGCCTTCCTCTCTCGCAACACGAATAAAAAGAGCGTCGTGATCGATGCGTCGAACAGCAACGACAGGAATCTGCTCGATCGGCTGGTCGAACGATCCGATGTACTCATCAAGAGTAGCGATTCCGAACTCGCTTCGTGCGTCGCTGATGAGACCTTACCTACGGTCGTGACCATCACCGACCGGCGTCGACTGGGGACGTCATCCATCGTCAGTTTTGCGGCCAGTGGAGGACTGGCATCGAGCGGTTGGCCGCATCAAGCGCCATGCAATGCTCCTTCGTGGCTAGCGTTGGACGGGACATCGATTTATGCCGCGACCATGGCGCTCATGGGTACCCTTGCGTACCGGCGTGGCGGCGGGTTGATGCGTTACGAAATTCCATTTGAGGAGGCGGCGGTCGCCGCAATTACACCCTGGACCCGGCCGTTGCATTCATACGGTATGCACGCTGCTGGTCAGGGTGTTGTCACGGCCCGCGTCGGCGCTGCGGCCTTACCGATTTACGAAGCGCTAGACGGTTATGTACGAGCACTGGCGGTGACCCCTGGCCAGTGGAACGCGTTTGTCGAAGTCCTCGGTTGTCCAGAGGACATTGTTAATGGTCCTTGGGCAGATCCAACCTTTCGCATGGAAAACGCCGATGCACTCTATATGGTGTGTTCCGAGATTACTCGTACGATGCGTGTGGATGACATGTTTCGGCGGGGCCAGTCTCTGGGTCTCACCATAACCCCTGTTTATTCACTGAATGCATTTCGCGAGGATCCTCATGTTGTAGGCAGAGAGTTGTTTACTTCAATTGACGATCCTGAGTTCGGCACGCTTGAACTTATGCGGTCCCCGATTCGGATCGGGGAATCGAACGATAAGTCCATCGTCGTGCCGGCGCCTGCCCTCGGTAACGCCAATCTCGAAGTGCTTGAGATCGCCAAAGCGCCTCGCCCCGAAGCGGTGCCGTGCGTCGACGGAATGGATCCCGCCAGACCGCTGGTTGGGACGCGGGTGCTGCAGTTAGGTGTCGGCGCCGTTGTTCCGGAGGCTGCATCGTTGCTTGGTCTTTTTGGTGCAGACGTGATCAAGGTGGAGTCGGCGACGCGCGTCGATTTTCTCCGGCAGATGGGTCTGAACGGCTACATGGATGTTAACAACTGCCCGACCTTCAACCAGTTGAATCTGGGCACGCGTAGCGTCGCCGTTGATATGACACACGAGAGAGGCAAGAACCTAATTCGCGATTTGGCCGGGCATTGCGACGTTGTCATGGAAAATATGCGGGGCGGGGTTGTGGGCCGTTGGGGCCTCGACTACGAGGGAGCGAGTGCCGCACGCGGTGACGTCGTGTATCTAAGTAGTCAAGGACTAGGCCAAGGCCTGTACGATGGTTTTCAGACGTACGGCCCCAACCTGCAGACATTTTCCGGAGTCACGTCACAGTGGTCGCATCCGGACGATCCGTATCCTGTGGGCACGAACCTCAACCATCCTGATCACATGGCCGGTAAACAAGCTTTGGTGCCGATGCTTGCCGCATTGATCAATCGCGATAGCAATGGGCTGGGGTGTTTTATCGAGGCGGCACAGTTTGAGACCGCCGCGTATCTGATTGGCGATCGTTTCTTGCAGCAGTTTTACGAAGACGGCGAAATTCGGCCGCTGGGTAATACCAGCATCGACATGGCACCCCATGGTTGTTACCAGGTCCAAGACGAGGATCGCTGGGTCGCGTTCGCCGTTGAAGACGACGCGCAATGGGCTCGCTTGCGAAGTACGTTGAATGAACCGTGGATGGAAGACGCAACGTACGCGACTGCGGCCGGCCGGCTTGCTGCGGCTAGTGAGCTTGATGTTCGCTTCAGTGAATGGGCAAAGACCAAGCGCCTAGACGAGGTTGAAGAGAGCATGCGAACCGCTGAGGTGCCTTGTTCGAGGGTCGTTACGGGGGACGATATGGCAGCCGATGAGCGCGCCCATGCATCGGGTTTTTTTCCGGCGGTTTCGCATCCATCAGCAGAAACGCGCTATTACACGGGGATCCCGGTTTTGTTGCGGGGACAAGGCCGGCCGGCGACGCGCCGACCGCCCATGTTGGGCGAGCATACCGAGCAGGTCCTATACGAACTACTTTGCCTCAC
>DCBA01000085.1:0-2077 GCA_002313255.1 Gammaproteobacteria bacterium UBA1119
TAGGGATTGATCCACAGAAATTAGAGCTTTTGCGGGAACGCGCCCAGCGTGAAGTAGCGGAAGGCATTCTGCCATCAGTCCAGATCGCGATTGCTCGCCACGGTAGCCTCGCGTATTTCGAAACATTTGGTGAAGCCACCAACGAAACTCTTTACTGCGTTTTTTCGTCAACCAAAGCGTTTACCTCAGCGGCCGCATGGTTGCTCATGGAATCGGGAGATCTTGATCCGGGCGAGACGGTGGCAGACATCGTTCCTGAATTCGGTACGAACGGTAAAGAAACCATTACGGTAGACCAACTTTTTTTGCATACGGCAGGGTTTCCCCATGCTCCGTTTCGACCAACGGATTGGAATGATCGAAATGTGCGACTTTCGCGCTTTTCTACGTGGCGACTCAATTCGGCACCTGGGGAACGCTTCGAATACCACCCGACCTCATCGATGTGGGTAATAGCAGAGATCATCGAACGAAAAAGTGGGATCGATTTTCCAACTTTCGTTCGGCGGAAGATTATTGAACCGTTAGATCTTGCAGATTGTTATGTCGGGTTACCTGATGCAGAAAATTACCGGGTGGCTCCCCAGATGCATGTGGGAGACGTGATGACTAGTGAGGATTACGCGAAATTGGGTATGCCCGAACCTCCCGTCACGGAGGTTACTGAGGACGCCATCCTAAGTTTCGATCGCCCTGATATCCGTGCGGTGGGAGTCCCCGGAGGAGGCGGCATCATGACAGCGGCAGCTCTGGCACTGTTCTATCAAGGGTTGATGCACGGCGGTCGGGTAGACGGACCGGTCGTTTGGCAAGACGAAACTCTTTCGATGGCTCGAACGGTGATTAGTGGGGACTACCGTGACATGCTGTTTGATCGGCCCGTCAATCGAGCGATGGGGATCGTGGTAGCCGGTGATGACGCGCGAAATTTTCGAGGATTCGGACATTTGAATTCGGAGCTCGCTTTTGGTCACGGCGGGGCCGGTGGTCAAATTGCTTGGGCGGACCCTGCCACGGGTATTTCACTCGGCTACTGTACGAATGGACACGACCGGAATCCCATGCGTCTCGGCCGTCGGGGCGTCAGTATTTCCAATAAAGCCGCCGACTTATGTGGTTAGCGCACAGATCGATTTTGTTAACCGTTGCAAATAATCTCGGACTGATCGAGGGGGACATAAAAGTAGGAGCCCGGACGAAAGTCGTAACCAAGATCCCCGATTAACCGGAGTTGCCGCGGGGTGCATCGGTTTTTGATTTGGGGCGTCACCTCGAAATCGTATTGGCGAAGGAAAAGCTGGCAATAGTTATACAGCAGGGTTTTTCGTGGCTTATCAGAGCGATTCCGAGAAGGACCATGCCACAACGCATGTGGAAAGAGAAAGCAGTCGCCGGCTTTGCCGGTTAACTGAGCTGCCCCTGGAGAATAGGGGGTGACCGGAGGGTTTGCGTCAAAAGGGAAAGGACGCATATGGCTCCCAGGAAAAACGGTCAGATTGCCTGAGTCGGGTTCTTCTACATCCGTCAGTAAATACATTGCTTTCATTGCCAGTGGCAGACTGGTTTCAGTAACTCGGATGCGACGCAGTCCCTCACCGCCATCCGTATGTGTGTATCCCGGAAATTTGTCTGTCGACGCCCGAACAATCGCCTGGGTCATGCTGAGAAGAATATTCGGCCCCATGATATCGACGACAAGATCGAACACAGGATTACGGTCGAGTAGATCGACAAATGCCGATCCGTAAGGCAGCAGATCGCGTCGGTCCATGAAACCGTCTGGGTCAAGATCGTCTGCGTGCGGAAGCCAACCGTAGTGACCGATGGGCATTGTTGGATCCCGCACGGGCTCCCAGCCGGGTTCTTGTCGGATACGATCGAGTTCGTTGCTGAAGAACGTGACCTCATCGTTGCTGAGTATTTGTTCGAGCTTCAGATAACCGTCGACGTGCCAGCTCGCACGTTGTTGCTCGGTTAGTTTTTCCAACGTCATAAACCTAATCCACTTGTTAATCTGATCATAACGCTGATTTACCCGAATCGCTTTAGCGTTGGTTGTGTCAACGGATCGTTAGGT
>DCBA01000085.1:2414-15730 GCA_002313255.1 Gammaproteobacteria bacterium UBA1119
AGGGGCATCGGCTATTCCGTGATTTTGGTATGTTAGTGGCTATCCCGCGAAGAACGCGCGGGTGGGACGGGCTGAAGCGATTCGTTACGGCGCGATTCCGGGTAGGGCATCGGTCACGACCGGGATCGGAGGGAGAATAACATTGCGCAATTGGCGACTTGGGCTAGTGATGTCGGTATGGATGGCAGGTGCTATCTCGTATGCCGAGTTGACGACAATCGAGGAAATCCTTGATGGTCAGAGACCAGCGGTGGTCGAAGTCGCTGACGCGCTTTGGTATGCAGCGGAACTCGGTTACCTAGAGAATGCGAGTTCGATGGTGTTAGGTGACTATCTAACATCTAACGGGTTTTCGATTGAACGTCAAAGTGCCGGATTGCCGACCGCATTTGTGGCGTCGGCGGGTCGTGGAAGCCCTGTAATTGGGATTCTTGCAGAGTTCGACGCGTTGCCGGGGATGTCGCAAGCAGCGGTTCCCGAGCGGGAAGCCGTTGTCGAGAAAGCGGCCGGCCATGCATGTGGACATAACCTTTTCGGCGCCGCGTCTGTTGCTGCTGCCGTAGGGCTTGCGAAATCGCTTCAGACGGAGGGGCGGTCGGGAACCGTGCGGGTATACGGGACCCCCGCCGAAGAAGGTGGATCCGGAAAGGTCTACATGACACGAGCGGGCTTGTTTGACGACGTTGACGTAGTACTGCATTGGCACCCAGGCGATCGCAATAATGCCTCTCCGGAAAGTACGACAGCGAATAAGTCGGGTCGCTTTGAATTTCATGGTGTCGCTTCGCATGCGGCTGGTTCGCCGGAGCGCGGGCGGTCGGCATTAGACGGAGTCGAAGCCATGAATCACATGGTTAATATGATGCGGGAGCATGTACCGTCGCAGGCTCGTATCCATTACATCATCACGGACGGTGGCGCCGCGCCGAACATAGTTCCCGAGTTCGCTGAATCCTATTACTACGTGCGTCACCCAAAGCCGGAACAGGTGGTGCTATTGTTTGAACGTGTCGTTGCAGCGGCTCGTGGTGCTGCTCTCGGCACAGGCACTCAGATGAATTACGAAGTGATGCATGGGAATTATCCGGTTTTACGCAACGACGTTCTTGCCCGCGTGTTGGATCGACATATGCGCACGCTTGGGGGAATCGAATACAGTGGATCGGAACGAAAGTTTGCGGATACGCTATACACATCGCTTATCGGACCGTCTCTTAAAATTGGCAGCCAGCGCGAAATTCAGCCGTTCCGGTTTCGTCAGAAAATGGGATCGACGGATGTTGGCGATGTCAGCTGGTCGGTGCCGACGGCCGGTTTTTCAACAGCGACTTGGGTTCCCGGAACGCCATCTCATAGTTGGCAGGCGGTTGCCGCGAGTGGAATGAGTATTGGGCACAAGGGAATGATGTTAGCGGCAAAGGTGATCGCCTTGAGCGGTGACGAGCTCTTCCGAGATCCCAGTTTGATCCGATCTGCCCGAGCAGAATTCGTTAAGAATCGTGGCGTTGATTTCGACTACCAACCGTTGTTAGGTGATCGCGAACCGCCGCTTGATTACCGAAAATGAGGGTATTGATTCTTCATCCCGGCGCCATGGGGGCGTCTATAGCAGCCGCCGTGAGCAGCGTTGGTCACGAAGTCATTGGCGTTGCCAGTGGGCGCAGTCGAGCGACAATCGATCGAGCTCGCGAGGTTCAGATAACGCTCGTCGAGACTCTCGAAGAGGCGATGAGCCGGGTCGATGTAGTGTTGTCTATTTGCCCACCGGAGGCTGCGTTGGATGTTGCCCACGAAGTCCAAGCAACCGGGTATGACGGTATTTACGTCGATGGAAACGCGGTTTCGCCCGAGACGGCGACAGCCATTGGCGAACTCTTTGATAACAATTTTGTGGATGGGGGGATCGTTGGTCCACCCGCGTGGCGAGCGGGGGCCACACGTTTTTACCTTTCTGGTGCGATGGCGAAAGATGTTGTCGTATTGTTTGCCGATTCGTTGGTAACGGCCCGAGCGATCAGTGGCGGCGCAGGGGCCGCATCGGCAGTGAAGATGTGCTATGCCGCCTATACCAAAGGATCCTCGGCATTGGTGTTAGCGATTCGCGCGCTGGCAGAGGACAACGGCGTGACCGAAACACTATTGGCCGAATGGGATATTTCGCAAAAAGGAATGCGTAATTCGAGCGAAAGAAGTGCGCTTGGAACAAGCCCGAAAGCATGGCGCTTTGCGGGTGAAATGCGAGAGATCGCAGCGACCTTCGATGCCGCAGGCCTTCCGAACGGTTTTCACCTAGCAGCTGCGGAGATCTATGAGCGCATGGCACATTTCAAGTACGACGATCCCGCCAGACTGGAGCTAGTCATCGAGGCGTTGCTACCAAAACGATAGCCGCGCGCAGTTGCTCCCGAGAGTCGTTGCAAGATTTTTCCGATTCTCTACGGAAGCAGTGCACCTCCCTCGACATCGATTGTAGAACCCGTCATGTAGTCGTTCTGAAGCAGAAAGAGAATGGCTGATGCGACTTCTTCAGCCGTCCCGGCTCGTGGAATCAAAGTATTCGCGGTCGCTTTCTCAAAAAAACGATCGCGCCCCTCTCCCTGCATGGGGAACATGGGGGTATCGATTAATCCGGGAGCAACAACGTTGATACGTCGCGGGGCGATCTCGGGGGCGATAGCACGAACGAATCCTTCGACGGCGTTGCCAACCGTCGAGATCGCCGATGAACCTGGGTTGGACTTCCGGGCTGGGGAGCCGCTCACCAAAACGATGGCCCCCGCGACAGCCATGTGTTCGGCGGCTAACCGCACCGAGTTAACGTAGCCCCACAGTTTGCGAAAAGATCCTTGGAATCCGTCTAAGTCCATTTCAAGAAATGGCCCGGAGGCGCGTTCGCCACCCGTGGCGCAGTTGACGAGGATGTCGAACGGGGCCGTGGCTTCGAATAAGCCTGACAAGGCAGCTCGATCAAGCACATCGATTTCTCGATAGGTCACGCTCGCTCCGGTAGTACTGGCGGCTTGTTCGATGTGTGTGGACGATCGGCTTCCGGCAACCACCGCCGCTCCTGCCTGTTCGAGTTGCTGTACCGCGGACAACCCGATCCCCGAAGTGCCGCCGAGAACAATCGCACTTTTTCCACTTAGATCCATTGATTCCCCCAAGAGACTAAATGTCACGGATCGATTCGATCCCCAGAGAAGACACGATGCCCTTTGTGACCACGCGCGTCCAGCAGTCGTACCACCCCGTCCGATCCACCGAGATGGGCTGCCCCGACAAGTACGAAGTATGTACCGGGTGATGCGAGGAAGGTTTCGATTTTTTGCGCAAAACCAACGTTGCGTTGGTTGACGAGGCGGTATTGGAATTCGCGGTAATCTGAGGAATGGCGTTCACGATCGCCAAATAATTGGGCGAGGGCCTCGTCGTCGCCGGCTAGCCAGGCGGACATTAGAGAAACGAGTTCAGCGTTGAATTCTTTGTGTCCTATGAGACTTTCGTCAAACATCTCAAGTTGTACCTCGAGCGTAGGGCTCGCGATGAGGAGCAGTTGTTCCTCGGGACTTTCAAGTTCCAGTACCTCGCGATGATCAGCACGGTGCAGGAATTGTTGTTCCATTCCCCATTTAGCTTGATAACCGAGGTTGGATAGACGGGCTCGTGAAATTTGCATCGCTGCGAGTGCCGGTTTCAACCGACCAATCGACACGTAGTCGATACTCGTTTGTTCAAGGATGCAGGCTAGACGGTCTCGCCTGGTCTCATTAAGCAAGCTAATCAACCCGCTATTGTTGGGCAGCAAAAGATGCTTGCTTACCCAAGCCGGTTCGTAAACGTTCGTCTGCGTTACATCGACTTCCACAGCAAGGTGGGTCGATTGTTCGAACGCGTTTTCGAGCTGATCGGGGAGCGGTCGTAGCGTTACGTTTAAGGCATGGACGGATCCGACAAGGTATAGCTCGCCTGATAACGAACGGTAACGCCACATAAAAAGAGGCAAGGGCTGATCCCGACGACCCAAATCCAGGTCAGGGTTTGCGGGGTGGTTAGCTTGGCGCAAATCCGGCGGGCAATCGTTGGCACGTACGGATCCCGCACACTGGATGAGGAGGAACAGAGTAATGCTAGACCATACCCGCATAGAATGGGATTGGACCCGCGTTCAGCCGCGCTCGATGTCGAGGGGGGTTTGGCCGCGTTTCGTGATGACTGCGCACAGTTCTTCCAGCGCGGAATCCAATGCGGATTCGTCGGTGCTACGCATTACTAGGCTGGTGCCGTAAATGTCGTTCCGATAGAAGGGGTAACTACCGAGATCGATCCGCGGGTACGCCTCTTGAATAGCACTGAGGTCGTCGGCGATTTCGCTCTCCCCCAGATGGGCCGTAACGGATCTAGAGCGTACGATTGCGCCGCCACTAAGTACGATTGTTGACAACATTGCTTGCATAACCAGCGGAATCCCGGCCATCACGTAAACGTTGTCGAGTGAGAAGCCTTGTGGTCCGCCGGTTGGATTGTCGATTAGCGTTGCACCTTCTGGAACGCGCGCCATACGCAGGCGGGATGCCAGGACGGCGTCTGGGGCAGGGCGGCTTCTGATACGTTTCTCGATGTCGGCGTTCACGACGACATCAACGTTAAACGCGGCCGCAATGCAGTCGGTTGTAATGTCATCGTGGGTCGGTCCGATGCCACCGGTTGTCAACACGTAGTTGAAACGTGAACGGTAATCATTGACCGTGGTGACGATGACTGACTTAACGTCTGGTACAACCTGGGCCTCTCGAATGGACACACCCATACCCACGAGATGTTTCGCGATGAACTGTAAGTTTGTGTCCTGAGTTCGACCGGACAAAATTTCGTTGCCGATAACGATGATTCCTGCAGTAACGATGTCTTCGTCCATACGCGCTCTCTTGTACTTCAATGTACCGGGTGTTGAATTAAAGATATTTCTCGAACGTGCTTCACTAGTATTTGCGCGTGTCGTAGGTCAGTGTCCAGTGAACTCGGGCGTTCGCTTTTCGGCGAATGCGCGGCGGCCCTCTTTGTAGTCGTCGGAGTCGAAACATGCGCTCACCAGTACTTCGACCGCCTCGACGTCATCGATCTCACCGCCTCGTTCGTACGCGTTAATAGCCGCCTTGGCGGCTGCTACCGTCAGCGGTGCATTAGTAGCGATTTGGGTCGCGTAGGCAATCACGTCGTTTCGGATCCGGTCACGGGGAGAAATAAATTGCACGAGGCCGGCGCGTTGAGCCTCTTCGGCACCGAGAAACCTGGCGGAAAATAGAATATCGCGTGCGCGCGCGGGCCCAACGACGCGCGCCAGTTTCGCCAGTCCAGCGTACTCGTAGCCAAGGCCGAGTTTTGCTGCGGGAATGCCAAAGGACGAATCGGGGCTTGCAAAACGTATGTCTGCGGCGAGTGCAGTCGCGAGACCGCCGCCTATGCAGTAGCCTTCTACCATGGCAATAAGGGGTTTGGTCACCGTTGCCAGCGCACGACCACCGGATGCAGAAATACGCGCGTACTCCTCTTTTTGTTTTGAATTCGCGCGTTGTTTGTCAAATTCGCTGATATCCGCGCCGGAGACAAAAGCCTTACCGCCAGCGCCCGTCATGACGATAACTCGTACGTCTTTGTCTCCTTCGAAATGCGCGACGATTTCTCCTATCGCTTGCCACATCTCGAGTGAGAGTGCGTTGTGTCGGGCAGGATTGTTGAATGTCATCCAGCCGATCCCGTCGGTTATCTCGGCACGCATCCGATCCGTGTTCAATTCCAGCATTATTGGATTCCTCCGGCTTGGCAGGCTCGTCGCAGCAAAGACCGCGCTCGATTGACGTGAGGCGCGTCGACCATTTGGCCTTCGAATCGAAACGCTAATTTACCTTCGGCTTTAGCCTCTTCGAAGGCTTTCAGTAATCGTTGCGCCGCGTCAACATCTGCATCGTTGGGTGTAAACGCTGAATTGACGAAGGGTATTTGGTCCGGATGGATCGTAATTTTTCCCGTGAATCCAAGTGCCGCGCCTTCGTGGCACTCGCGTTCAAATGCTTGTTGATTCGCAAGGTCAACGTAGACGGAGTCGATAGGTTGAACCCTGGTTGCGACGGCGCAAAGCAGAGTCTGCTGTCGACAATACTCGTACACGCCGAGGTAGTCAGCGTGGTCGTTTCGATTGCGTGGAGCCCCCAGCGCCGCGGATAAATCTTCAGCACCCCAGGACATTGCCACGATTCGGGGACAAGCACCGAAAGTTGGAAGGTTGAGCGCCCCTTCAGGAGTCTCTGTGGCAATCAGAATCAAACTGACGCTGCGTCGAGGGTGCCCATAAAACCGTTCAAGTTGAGTCAACTCGGTATCGATGAGATCTAGGTCGTTGACGTGGCTAGGTTTGGGCACCACGTACGCGTCAGGTGGGTTTTGCATGGTCTCTTTGAGGTCATCGAAGCCCCAGGGCGTATCTAGCGGATTAATCCGTACCGTAACCTCTTTGTCGCCAAAGTCGATATCGCGAAGCCATTCAGCGATGGTTCGGCGGGTTCGAATTTTATGTTCAGGGATAACAGCGTCTTCGAGATCAAGAACGAGGCTGTCCGCCTGACTCGAGAGTGATTTGAGCAACATTTTCTCGTTTGCCCCGGGGACAAAGTGCATCGAGCGCCGCAGACGTGCACGGGCTTCGGCTGTCATGGTTGCTTTCGCATCATCATCGCTCCTCGGCTGCAGGTGCAGACGATTTCACCGCGTTGATTGGTGCCGGTGTGTTCGAAAGTGACAATGCCTCTGTCCGGTTTGGTGCGGCTGGCACGCCGATCGGTCACTTTTGAAGCGACACGCACAGTGTCGCCGATAAAAACCGGGTGCGGAAATGTCGTTCGATCGAATCCGAGGTTTCCGAGGGTGGTACCGAGGGTCGTGTCGGCCACGGACAGACCAACGACGAGTCCGAGCGTGAAAATGCTGTTGACTAAAATCCTGCCGTGTATGGATTGGCGGGCAAATTCAGCGTCGAGATGAAGGGGTTGAGGATTCTGCGTTAACGCAGTGAACAGGAGATTGTCGGTTTCAGTCACCGTCCGGCCGGGTTCGTGCTCAAACGTTAGACCGACTTCCAACTCTTCAAAATACTTTCCAGACAATGTTTTCGACTGCCCTGTCAGCGTTCTTTGGCCATGCTAACCTCGGTGCATGGACTTTGAAACGACTGAAGAACACCAACTCATCCGCGATGCCATTGGTAAGATTTGTGCGGACTTTCCCGATGAATATTGGTCGAAATGCGACAACGGGCACTTGTTCCCATGGGACTTCTACAATGCCCTCGCGGAAGCTGGTTGGATCGGTATTGCGATCCCTGAGCAATACGGTGGTTCCGGCCGTGGCATTACCGAAGCATCGATCGTATTAGAAGAAGTTGCGGCGTCGGGTGCCGCCATGAACGGTGCAAGTAGCATTCACTTATCGATCTTTGGCATGCATCCGGTGGTCAAGTACGGATCCGAGGACATGAAGCAAAAGTATTTACCTCGAGTCGCGACAGGCGACCTTCACGTCGCTTTTGGCGTGACTGAACCCGATGCCGGTACCGATACCTCGTCGATTAAAACCACGGCACGGTTAGACGGCGATCAATACTTGGTTAAAGGACGCAAAGTGTGGACCACCAAGGCATTGGATTCGGAGCGTGTCTTGCTGTTGGTGCGCACTGAGTCGAGAGAAGCGGTTGCCAAGCGAACGGAGGGGATGACGTTGTTGCTGGCCGAACTGCAACGTCCTGAAGTTACCATCTCGCCGATCGACAAAGTTGGCCGGAACGCGGTCGCATCTTGCGAGGTTGTTTACGACGATCTTCCCGTGCATCAGACGGACCGCGTTGGTGAAGAAGGTAAGGGATTTCGGTATTTGCTGGATGGCCTCAATGCCGAGCGTATCCTCGTCGCGGCAGAGGCACTGGGTATTGGTCGTGCGGCGATGCGCCGAGCGGTGGGTTACGCCAATGAACGTGAAGTATTTGGCCGACCGATTGGTCAGAACCAAGGGGTGTCCTTCCCATTGGGCGAGGCACAGATGCGACTTGATGCAGCGGAGCTGATGATTAGGAAGGCGTCTTGGTTAATCGACCACGGCGAACCCTGTGGCGCCGAGGCAAACATGGCCAAGTGGTTGGCGGCAGATGCCGCATTTCAGGCCGCGGATCAAGCAGTACAAACGCACGGCGGCTTTGGATACGCGCGTGAGTTCCATGTTGAACGCTACTGGCGCGAAGCGCGTTTAATGCGAATTGCACCCATATCCCAGGAGATGATTCTTAACTACGTGACGGAGCATGTACTGGAACTCCCGCGTTCCTATTGACCGGTGATTCGAAGTCGAATCGAACCTCCGCGGGGTGATGATCTCAGCGGCCGCCGAGCTTTTTGCGTTTATGCTGGACGTAATCGACGAGAATGTATTCGCCTAATTTTTCCGGCGATGTGTAGAACACACGGCCTCCATTGATGCGGGCGATGTCGTCCATGAATTCCTTTAGGTATTGGTTGGCGTCAAGCATGAAGGTGTTGATGGCGATGCCTTTTTGAGTGCAACGTTTGACCGCTTTGTAAGTTTCGCGGATGGTCGCGGCTGTGGGTGGATAGGCAAATTGTGCTTGCCCCTTTTCCAGATGGGCGGTCGGTTCGCCGTCGGAGATCATGATGACTTGTTTGGTGGAGGCGTCGTGTTTTGCCAACAATCGTTCTGCCAATAGCAGCGCGTGTTGCATGTTCGTCCCGAGTAAATACTCGTCCCATTGAAGAAAGGGCAGATCGTGGGCTTTTAGCTCTCTAGCGTAAGCGGCAAAACCGATGATGTAGAAAGAATCGCGAGGATATTGCGACGTGATGAGGTTATGCAGCGCGAGCGCCACTTTCTTTGCAGATTGAAATGAACCGCGCAAAGCCATCGACCACGACAGGTCGACGAGCATGGCGGTTGCCGTGGAGGTGACTTGTTCGGAACGATAAATTTCAAAATCTTGGTGGCGTAGGCGGACGGGCGTGTGTGGACCGTCGCGATCAATGGCGTTGCGAATCGTCCTTGGCAGGTGCAAATGAAATGGGTCACCGAATTCATGGGCTTTGGTCTGCTCCAGTCGTTCACCGAAGCGGCCTTCTTCGGGGATGGCATGGTTACCCAAGCTTTGTCGCCGGAGTCGCGCATAGATTTCGCCAAGCGCGCGTTGCCCGATCATGCGCGACCCACGAGGGGTTAGCTCCCACTTATCGTCGCCGGTAGGTCGCACGTAGCCTGCTTCTTCGAGAGTATCGAGCAATTTCTTGAGGTCATCGATCGACTCGACGGCCTCATCACCCAGAAGTGATTGCACCAGATCGCTGTCGATATGGTCCGGGTCGCCGCCGCGTTCGGCCGCTTGTACCTGGGCGATGAGGTCGTCGATCTGGTGCATCTCATCCATGAGTTCCATGGCAGCTTCGAGATCGACTTGTTCCTTACCATCGAAGCGATATCGGGATCCTTGTGGATCAAGGAAATCCATTTCTTGCGCTAGTTTTCTTAGGGCGGATTCGAGCTGCGGATCACCCAACCGATCCGACATCAACGATTGCAACTGTTGTTGTTGATCGGGCGTCAAAGAATTCATTAACGACTGCGACGCAGCCATCTGGCGACGCATCTGTTCGAGCAGTTCGTCAAGCGTTTTAGGAGGGGTGTCACCAAACATGTCGCCGAATTTGTCCATGAAGTCTTCGAACCCTGGATCCTCGCCGGCAATTTTCTTGACGAACATTTCGTTCATGGCTTGAACCATGTCTTTCAGTCGCGTGATATCGCCATCCGAAAGGTTCTTGACCATGTTTTCGACGTTCTTGAAGAGTGTTTGCGTCATCGCTTTACGTAGTTCGTTTAAGAGGTCGAGATATTTACGTTGGGCATCTGGGTTTAGGAATTCATACTTTTCTAGCGCCTTCATCCTTCCCGCGGAATCGTCAGGGAGTTCATCCAGCGTTTCTTGGCTACGCTCGGCAATTTTCCGCAATACATCGTTGGCGAACGTTTCACTGTCTTGATCTAGCCATTCATCGATGGTGTTCTGTTCCATAGACAGGATTTCAGCGAGCTTTTGCTCGATGTCTTGCATCACGCTCGACAGGTCAAACTGTTGCAGACGTTCACGCTTTTGTTCGCGCAGCTGTTTCAGCATGTCGCGTAACCCATGGATATAGCCGCCGTCTGGCATCGTCATGCCGCGGGACAATAGGTTACGCATTGCCCACTTTAGGTCGCCGTATTCCATCAGGTCCTCGGCGATCGCGCCGAGGACATCGTCGGCAGACAAGGGGGCTTGTTGTGAACCGTCCCACGAGCCGTAGCGAAAACGTGTGGCAAAACGGTGCATGTCTCGCTAGCCCGAGAAGGAGGCCGTGTGACCGACGGTGTATTTGTTGAGTAACTCGTGCAGGTGCAAACCCTCAAGTACGAACTCGACTGCAGCAGGCATTTCGGCTCTTACCGTCGTCAGGTCTTTCACCGCTTCCCTAAGACCGGCGACGCGCTTGACGATTGCGGTGTAGTCCGCGGCTGTTGCCGCTTCGCCGATTTCGACGGTCAAGCCCTCGTTGAACGCCAACGCAATGGTTTCAACGGCATCGACATCGATATACCGGTCGAACACTTTTTTTACGGCGGCCACGAAAATTCGCTCGGTAATCTTATCTTCCTGGCCCTCTTCCATCGCTTCAAACTCGACTTTCCCATGCAGAGAAGGAACGATAAACGGTAAATCGGATAGCCGCGGTACGACGTTCTTTTCTCCCAGACGCAGTGCGCGTCGAAAAGCGTTTGCGAGTAGAGCTTCGTAGTTGGCAACCGATGCTCTGACGGACACACCGGACCGTTGGTTAATATCCGGTGAAAGACGCGCCTGGTGGGTGACCTCGGCGATGATTTCCTTCATATACGCAGGGACGTACAGCTTGTGGCCGTCCAGATCTAGCTCCGTATATTCCTGTTCCATGATGGAGATCTCTTGCTCGATCTCCTGGGGATAATGCGTACGGACCTGGGCTCCGTATCGATCTTTGAGCGGCGTGATAATGCGACCGCGATTGGTATAGTCCTCGGGATTAGCTGTCGCGACGAGGAAGACATCCAGCGGCAAGCGGACGCGAAAACCTCGAATTTGTACGTCACGCTCTTCGAGAACATTCAACATCCCGACCTGAATTCGTTCAGTTAGATCGGGCAGTTCGTTAATCGCAAAGATCCCTCGGTTGACTCGAGGAATTAAGCCAAAGTGGATCGTCATTGCGTCTGCAAGGTAGCGCCCCTCAGCTACTTTGATGGGATCAATTTCCCCAATCAAGTCGGCGATGGTGATGTCGGGAGTCGCGAGTTTCTCGCCAAAACGCTCGTCGCGATGGAGCCAGGTGATAGCCGCGTCGTTGCCCTCTTCGGCGACGATCCGTTTTCCTGTTTCCGTGATTGGATCGTAGGGATTCTCGGGGATTTCCGCGCCTTCTAAAACAGGAACGAATTCGTCAAGAAGTGTTACCAAACTCCGTACTAAGCGGGATTTAGCTTGCCCCCGCTCGCCTAGGATTATGAGGTCCTGACCCCCGAGAAGGGCGTTGGTGATTTGCGGTAGGACGCTATCGTCGTACCCGATGACGCCTGGAAACAGCGGGTCACTTGCCCTTAATTTCTTGATCAGGTTTCTACGTATTTCAATCTTGACCGGGAGTGTTTCGTAACCGCTGACGCGCAGCGCTCCGACGGTACTAGCTCGGTCCTTCATGCGCCCGAGTGTGTCAGGCTCAGTTTCGGTTGGCAACGAAGTGATCGAGTTCCCTTCTCGATGGTGACGATCACGTCATTGAACGAGCAACTGCGCCGACGAGCGGGGGATCAACAGAGTAGAATCGGACTATGGAAGGCGATCGCGAATATTGTTCAGAACTCAGTCGTACGCAGGGCGAACCGATGTTAGGAACGGCTGAACCTGTCGATATATGGCTACTGCTCGAATACAAACCGGCGTGGAAATCGCGGGCGGTCGAGGATAACGGTCTGGAAGACGAAACCAATCGATGGCTTGAGGATAGCCTCAAAACGTGTGCCGAGAGGGGCTTGAAAGCCCGTCCACAATTTATTCGTCGGCCAGACTTTGACATGGGCACAACGACTTTGTTTATCGCTCGAAATACCACGCTGGGCCGGATCGAAGCGTCCGCATACGACGCCCTCTGGGAGGTCGACGTCCTCACATCTGATCTCGCACCGGTGCGAGAGAACGTTTACTTCGTTTGTACCAATGGTCAGCGTGATCTTTGCTGTGCTAGATATGGATTGCCTACATTTGCGCGCTTGCAGGAACTCGTCGGTGCGCGCGTCTGGCAAACGACCCACCTTGGAGGCCATCGATTTGCGCCCAATGTCCTGGCGTTACCGCAGGGGATTCTCTACGGCCGAGTAGACGTTGATGAGGTCGATGCATTTGTTACCACTATCGAATCGGGAGACGTATCGCGATCCCATGTGCGCGGTCGATCAGCGTTTCCGCCCGAGGCCCAGTTCGCTGAAATGCAAGTTGCCGGAAGGGTCGAAGCGCTTTTGGATATTCGTGATGACCGGGTCCGTTTCCGTACAAACCTGGGCGAGGAGGAGATTCGGGTTCGTTCTGCTTCGATTCCTATGCAAATTGTTGCAAGTTGTGGTGACGCCGAGTCTAAAGACGTCTACCCGATCAGTGGAACCGCGTGATCCCGTCGGGCATGTCGTTGACGACGAAATACCGAAGAAGCGGTCGTTTGACTAGCTCGATGGCCCGTTCCTCGACCAGAGCATCGACTATGTAGCGTTTTCGGTCAGCTTGTGGACTGCACGAACGTTTCGATGGCGGCATTAAAAATGTCCGCTCCTTGCATATTGACGGCATGCCCGGTGTCCGTTTCTCGGACAGTGAGATGGGGCATTTTTTTCTCAGCGAATTCGCGATGCGGTTGGAATGCGGTTTCGAATCGCCCGCAGACCAGAAGCGCCGGTCGGGAATTTAGATGAAGTTCATGGCGAACGGACAAACCCGGCATCGTGTGTTCTAGCGTATTGGCAATTCCTTCGACATCCAAGAGCTTTGAATCGGCGACTAGTGCATTGTAAATTCGTGGAGGTAATCGGCGCGCATGTCGGGGATGAACGGGGATTCGTTCAATTGCTTTTGCACCGCCGTGACGTAAATTATTTGCCGAGGTCGCGCCGTTCTCCGTCCAAGATCTAATCGTTTCAGGTGCCGCAAACGCGGA
>DCBA01000138.1:0-8631 GCA_002313255.1 Gammaproteobacteria bacterium UBA1119
CGCTTCGACTAAAAGACTGCTTGCGAATGATGGTACAGAACAGTTGGGATATTAGTTTATTCGCTCACGCTTTTGAGGTTTATGGATCAGGATACAAAGAGCACATGATTGAAAAGATGATCAAAAAAGAGAAGGGGCACCAGTAAAACTACTTAGGCACCTCTTGTACAAACGTTCCCATCGCGTCATCCAAGTACTTCTGTACTGGTACCTACGCCTCTGGCCGAGACCTGTCATGGCTCTTGAGGTTCGTTCAGGCTTCAGAGTAGACAAAACAGTAGGCACTTTTATGCCATTGACGATGAACTAGGTGACTGCCGCTATTGACGTAGTAACAGGGCTAATCAGTACGAATGGTGCCGAAGAGAGGACTCGAACCTCCACGGGCATAAGCCCACTACCCCCTCAAGGTAGCGTGTCTACCAATTCCACCACTTCGGCGCATTTATAATGGATCCGGAACGTCGGATTCTGCATCGGTCGATTGAGGCGCTAGCGATGGAAATTCATCGCCCGGATCCGCGTATTCTTGCGATTCCTCACTTTCGCCACCTGTAGGGAAATCACGTCCTGGCTCCAAGGATCGATCTTCTACTTGGGAATCCGGCATCCCAATCCCTCTAATGGTATTAGCCTTTTCTCTGGCGGCATACGCGAGCCCGAACGCGATAAAGAAAAACCCAATCGCCAACCAAGCTGTCGCCTTTGTAATAAACGAGGTTGTGCCCTGAGCTCCAAAAAGGGTGTTGGCTGAGCCGCTACCGAAAGCCGCACCTATATCCGCACCTTTGCCTTGCTGCAAAAGTACTAACACGGCGAGCGCTACCGCATCCACGATAAGTAGTATTAATAAAACCGTTTCGAGTGTGTCAATATTCAACGCGATACCGATTTACAGATTTTTGCGAATTCCTTGAATTCAAGCGATGCTCCTCCCACCAGACCTCCGTCGATATCCCCCTCTGCAAACAATTCAGCTGCAGTATTCGCGTTCACACTACCGCCGTACAAAACCCTGGTATTTTTCGCAGTCGTTGCATCGGATTTCGTCAGAAAAGCTCTGATAAACGCGTGCATTGATTGGGCTTGATCCGGTCTCGCCGTTTCTCCTGTACCTATTGCCCAAACCGGTTCATAAGCAATAACCGCGTTCGCGAATGCCTTATTTCCCACGCTTTTTAGAATGACATCGATCTGTCCTGCCACGACAGATTCCGCCCTACCTTCCAGTCTCTCTTCGAGAGATTCACCGACGCACAATAGCGGAGTAAGCCCCGCACGCTGGCACGCAATAAATTTTTCAGCAACTAGCACGTCAGATTCACCAAACAAATTACGTCTTTCAGAGTGTCCAACTAATCCGTACGTAGCACCCGAATCCACGGCCATTTCTGCACTGATTTCTCCAGTGTACGCACCGCTACTAACGTTACACACATTCTGCACACCGACTGAAATCGAACGCTCTGCAAAACCTTCGGTCAATATCGACGTATAAAGAAAAGGAGGGAAAAGCACGACGTCAAGTGAACCGTCCGCATCAAAGTGCTGCAGGAATTCGCGACAAATAGCCCTGGAACCATTCATCTTCCAATTGGCAGCAACCATCGGGGCACGCACCGCTCTTCCACCAGTCGCAAAGGGCCCAGGATAGTAGCAAGCACGTTCCTTATTGTGAACGCAAAGTTCCAGCCCGCGTATCCACCGAGGTAAGCGCTACATCTGCGATCCTCTCCGCATATCGGCGGACGTCCATAGGATTCTTCCCCTCAACCATAACCCTCAACAGTGGCTCCGTACCGGACGGGCGAACCAATACCCGGCCAACTCCCCCTAGCTTTCCCTCGACGTCACGAATTGCATTGACAACGTTAGGATGATTCACCACACCACCCGGATCTTCCATAGCAACGTTCATCATTTCTTGCGGTAATTTCGTCATGCCCCTTTTAAGATCTGACAAAGAACGATTCAGCGAGACCATCGCGACAAGCACCTGGAGAGCAGAAACGATCCCATCGCCAGTTGTCGCCCAATCGAGACAAATGATATGTCCGGAACTTTCACCGCCCAGCACCCAACCTTTGTCACGCATTAGCTCTACCACATAACGATCGCCGACCTTTGCTCTCTCGAACGGAATACCCAGACCCTCAAACGCTTGCTGGAGCCCGCCGTTGGACATTTCAGTTCCAACAACACCTCCACAAAATCGATTCCGCATCCGCATCGAGAGGGCGATCACATATAGCAGTTCGTCGCCGTCGACAATTTCTCCCTCCGAGTCAACCATTATTACGCGATCGCCATCTCCATCGAGCGCGATTCCTACATCGGCACTTAACTCCAAAACTTTTTCCCGCAGAAGCTCTGGATACGTTGATCCGCAATTTTTATTGATATTCGAACCATCGGGATCAACCGAAATCCCAATGACATCGGCGTCTAGTTCACGGTACACGCGGGGAGCTACGGCATACGCAGCGCCATTCGCACAGTCCAAAACAACCTTTAGTCCATCAAGTCGTATCCGCGAATCAACGGTTTCTTTACAAAACTCGATATATCGACCGCGCGCATCATCGATGCGAAAGACGTGGCCCAAATTCGACGCAATAACAGGAGGCAGCGGCGTATTAAGCTGTCTTTCAATCGATAGCTCCATCGCGTCACTAAGCTTGTTCGCTTCACTGTCGAAAAACTTAAGCCCGTTATCTTCAAAAGGATTGTGGGAAGCGCTTATGACAATCCCGAGATCACCACGCATCGTGCGCGTCATGTACGCAACTGCGGGAGTAGGAATAGGACCCAGCAGCGCCACATCAACTCCTGCGGACGACAACCCAGCCTCCAACGCAGACTCCAGCATGTAACCAGAATTTCTTGTGTCCTTCCCAAGAATTACAAGCGGCCTTCGTCCCTTTGCAGAGAGAGTCCTGCCGACAGACCGCCCCAATTTCAAAAAGAAATCAGGGTTAATAAGGTCGTCGCCAACGCGTCCGCGAATGCCATCGGTTCCGAAATACTGCTTACTCAAAACGCCTCCCGTTCAAGAAGGGAACCAGGTAGGAGCTCCGGATCAAGCAAACCTCAGAGACATTTCCCACTCGTACGTTCTGATTGAGATTCAGCAAACAATCGGCTTCGTTTGGTGGGTAGCTTAAGTTTCCTCTAGAGGATCGCCGACGGAACCTTCTTGACTGTTTTTGTCGTTATTGGTTTCCGATGTAATAACGCCTTCATCGGGTGCTCTAGGCTTTGCACCCGCCATTATGTCACCGACTTGAGCCGTCGATAACGTCTCGTATTCCATCAAGGCATCGGCCATTACGTGGAGTTTCTCTACGTTGTCTTGCAGAATCTTTTTCGCTCTTTTATAGCAACCATCGATAATTTTTCTGACCTCTTCGTCAATTTCCCTGGCGGTCTGCGAAGAAATCGTTTTCGATTGCGTACCAGCGGACATGCCCAGAAACACCTCTCCTTCCTCATCGTCATATTTCACTGGGCCCATCCTTTCCGATAGCCCCCATTTAGTAACCATATTACGCGCGAGCTGAGTAGCTCGCTCTATATCGTTGGATGCTCCAGTGGTCACCCCATCCGCACCACTTATCAATTCCTCCGCAATACGGCCGCCCAGTAAAGAGCAAATTTGGGACTCTACCGACCGCCGACTGTGGCTATAACGATCCTCCTCTGGCAAAAACATGGTGACACCGAGTGCTCTACCTCGAGGAACGATGGTAATTTTGTAAAGTTGATCGTGATCGGGGACTGTATATCCAACTATCGCATGTCCAGACTCGTGATACGCCGTATTCAGTTTTTCTTTCTCGGACATCACCATCGACTTACGTTCCGCGCCCATCATGACTTTATCTTTAGCCTTTTCGAATTCCTCCATTTCAACCAACCGTTTACCGCCACGGGCAGCAAAAAGTGCGGCTTCATTAACAATATTTTCGAGGTCGGCGCCAGAAAATCCCGGGGTTCCGCGTGCCAAAATCGACGGTTCAACGTCATCTGAAATCGGAACTTTCCGCATGTGAACATTTAATATTTGTTCTCGCCCTCGAATATCCGGCAAGGAGACAACGACCTGTCGATCAAAACGTCCGGGCCTCAACAAAGCTGGGTCAAGGACATCTGGCCTATTCGTCGCAGCAATGACGATGACGCCATTATTAGGTTCAAATCCATCCATCTCGACCAACAGTTGATTGAGGGTTTGTTCGCGCTCATCGTGACCGCCACCCAAGCCCGCTCCCCGATGGCGGCCCACCGCGTCGATTTCATCAATAAAAATGATGCACGGAGCTTGTTTCTTGCCCTGTTCAAACATATCGCGTACGCGAGAGGCACCGACACCGACAAACATCTCGACAAAGTCCGAGCCGGATATCGTAAAAAAGGGAACTTTTGCTTCGCCGGCTATTGCCTTAGCAAGCAGGGTCTTTCCGGTTCCCGGCGCGCCAATCATGAGCGTGCCACGAGGAATACGACCACCCAACCGCTGAAACTTACCGGGGTCCATGAGAAATTCAACGAGCTCCTGGACTTCTTCCTTAGCTTCGTCCACGCCTGCAACATCATCAAACGTAGTCTTGATCTGATCTTCAGACAGCAAACGGGCTTTACTTTTGCCAAACGCCAAGGGACCGCCTCGGCCCCCAACTCCACCCTGCATTTGCCTCATAAAAAGCATGAAGACGGCGATAATGATCAGGATAGGAAAGCTTGCGATCAGTAGCTGAGCCCAAAATCCTTCGGTTTCGGCTTCTTTCCCCACGATCTCGACGTCGTGTTCCATCAAATCGTCTAATAGTCTCGGGTCCGGCGCCGGGATAATGACCTTAAAACGAGAAGTATCCTTCCGAATCACCGTTAGGTATTCATGCTTACCATCGAATTCGACCTGGCGAATCTCGTTACGGTTTACCTGTTCGATAAAGTCGGAGTAGCTGATTTCCTGTGGCTCACTCACCCCGCTAAAATTATTAAACACGGTCAGTAGGACAGCGGCGATAATTAGCCAAAGCAGGATATTTTTTCCCATATCGTTCAAAGACTTATCCTCCTAGCACGCGGTACCAGGACACCACTTTCCGGGCTCGATAGACTACACCAGGTAAGTGGCTCCGGCTATCAAGCAATATTTGGGCGGAATGAGACTTTACAAGTGATAGATTATTCTCGGCCAGATAAAAACCATGTCGGTTCGTCCCCGCGACTTCGACACGCAATTTTCACCAACATATGCAGATCATGGATACAAAAGTACTAAAGGCTATTGCACATCATCTCGATCCAATCGTAAGCATTGGTAACGCAGGATTATCAACAAGCGTCATTGCCGAATTGAAACGCGCCATCTCAGATCATGAATTGATCAAAATACGGTTGAACGTCGAAGATAGAAAATTTCGACGCGAACTCGCCAACGAGGTCGCACAACTGCTATGCGCAAAGTTGGTTCAGCAAATAGGGAAGGTCTTTGTGGTGTATCGCCCTAACGAGCAAACTTGCCCCGCTCTATCAAACATCACGCGTTTTGGGCATTAACTACACAAAAACCTGGCTTCAAAGATGTTCAACAGTATCGACTTCGTATTCGCGCTCACCATCGGGTGATTTTACGACCACGGTATCGCCGAGACTTTTACCCACCATCGCCCTCGCCATCGGAGATAACACCGAGATCTTATCTTCTTTAATGTCAGCTTCATCTTCTCCGACAATTTTGTATCTCACTTCCTGATGAATACCTTGTTCTACCAACGTCACGGTGCAGCCAAATACAACTTTTCCGCTTGGGCTGATCTTTGTTATGTCGATAACTTGAGCATCACTGAGCTTGGCTTCAATCTCTTGTATTCGCCCTTCCGTAAAACCCTGTTGCTCTTTAGCTGCATGATATTCAGCATTCTCACGCAAATCGCCATGCTCTCGAGCCTCGGCAATCGAGAGAGTCACAGACGGCCGCACAACGCGTTTGAGATGCGTCAATTCTCCTCTCAGTTTCGCAGCACCCTCCACGGTCATGGGCGTAGTCACGCTTGCGATCCTCGATGTATTTCCTGAAGGCTTCGAACCCGATTACTGTTCCCATGTCGCATCGCAATACAGAAAGCTTCGCCGCCCGCAAGAGTCGTGGTGTAGCACACTTTATGACGTAGCGCGAGACGCCTAATAACCGCCGAGTCAAGAATCGCCTGGCGGCCTTCTGTAGTATTAACAATCAATGTTGGTGGGTCATTCTTTATAAGGTCTGTTACGTCTGGTCGACCTTCCGTAACTTTGTTGACTACTGCAGTACTTACGCCAGAATCCCTTAGAATTTTTGCAGTTCCCCTTGTAGCGGCAATCTCAAAGCCCAAAGCCGTTAATTGCCTACCGACCTCAGCTACATACGGCCGATCTGATTTCTTAACGCTTATGAAAGCCAACCCGCCCTTAGGCAAAATTTCTCCCGCAGCTAACGTAGCCTTAGCGAAAGCCTCGCCGAACGAGTCACCAATCCCCATGACTTCTCCAGTCGATTTCATTTCTGGTCCGAGTATCGGATCGACCCCAGGGAATTTGGTAAACGGGAACACAGACTCCTTAACGGAGTAGTGGACAGGGACAATTTCTTCTGTAAATCCTTGGGCTTCCAGGCTTTCGCCAACCATACAACGAGCCGCGATTTTGGCGAGCGAGACCCCAATCGATTTCGAAACAAATGGCACAGTACGTGATGCCCTTGGGTTGACTTCTAGTACATAGACTTTTTCATCTTGAACCGCCAATTGAACATTCATTAAACCAACAACGCCCAGTTCCAGTGCCAGTGATTCCACCTGATCTCGTATTTCGCATTGAATATCGGAATCGAGACGATATGGGGGTAGTGAGCAAGCCGAATCGCCGGAGTGCACGCCCGCCTGTTCAATATGTTGCATGATGGCACCAATCACCACTCGTTCCCCATCACATACGGCGTCTACGTCGACCTCCACGGCTTGATCCAAGAATCGATCAAGTAGCACGGGTGATGCATTAGATACTTGAAACGCAGATTCCATATATCGTTGGAGATCTTGCGGACCGTATACGATCTCCATAGCACGGCCACCTAGGACGTACGACGGTCGGACAACAATCGGATAGCCGATCTCATTTGCAGCTCGCGCTGCGCTAACTGGTTCAATGACGGTACGGTTCGACGGTTGCCTCAATGCAACTTTATCGATCATTGCCTGAAACCGTTCCCGATTTTCAGCTCGATCTATCGCATCCGCACTCGTCCCGAGAATTGGAACGCCCGCGGCCTCGAGCTGATCAACTAACTTGAGAGGGGTCTGACCTCCAAATTGGACAATGACACCGTGAGGTTTCTCTACGTCAACGATGGCAAGTACGTCCTCCAAAGTCACTGGCTCAAAGTAGAGACGGTCTGACGTGTCATAGTCAGTCGAAACGGTCTCCGGATTACAATTCACCATAATCGTTTCGTATCCGTCTTCACGCAATGCCGTGGCCGCGTGGACACAGCAATAATCAAACTCGATGCCCTGACCGATCCGGTTCGGACCGCCGCCCAAAACCATGATTTTTCGCTCTTTCGTCGGTTGCGCCTCACACTCTTCTTCGTAAGTCGAATACATGTAGGCAGTCGCAGCCTCGAATTCAGCGGCGCAAGTATCAACTCGTTTAAAAACTGGGCTGACACCAAGTGACTTACGATATTCCCTAAATTCTTCCTCCGAGCATCTACATATCGACGCTAGGCGGACGTCAGAAAAACCATCTCTCTTCAATAGGCGGACGTGGGCTTCTGTAAGATTTCTCAAATCCTGACCGTTAAGCGACTTCTCCGTTCGAACAAGGTCTTCAATTTGGGCCAGAAACCACTTGTCGATGCTCGTGGCTTCCGCAATTTCTCCGATGGTCATTCCCTCGCGGAAAGCATCTGCGACAAACCAAATCCGCTCCGCTCCAGCCTGTCGTAATTCGTGAGCAAGGATCGATGCCCGTTCGTCGTCATTCGGGGAGAGGATCGGATCTAAGCCCATCACTCCGGTCTCGAGGCCTCTCAAAGCTTTCTGGAAAGATTCTTTGAAAGTACGCCCGATCGCCATAACTTCGCCGACGGATTTCATCTGGGTCGTTAGTCGATTTTCAGCTTGACTGAATTTCTCAAAAGTAAAACGCGGTACCTTAGTCACCACGTAATCAATCGAAGGTTCAAACGAAGCAGGCGTTGCTCCGGTGATATCGTTAATCAGCTCGTCCAGGGTATACCCGACCGCTAACTTAGCCGCGACCTTGGCGATAGGAAATCCCGTTGCTTTCGATGCAAGAGCCGACGATCGCGATACTCGCGGGTTCATTTCAATAACGAGCATGCGACCTGAATCCGGGTCGAGCGCGAATTGAACGTTTGAACCCCCCGTATCAACACCGATTTCCCGTAACACAGCGATTGATGCGCTACGCATCAATTGGTATTCCTTGTCGGTCAGTGTTTGTGCAGGTGCCACCGTGATCGAATCTCCGGTGTGGATTCCCATCGGATCAACATTTTCGATTGAACAAACGATGATGCAGTTGTCGGCACGATCACGTACAACCTCCATCTCAAATTCT
>DCBA01000138.1:8939-26174 GCA_002313255.1 Gammaproteobacteria bacterium UBA1119
AACCTCCATCTCAAATTCTTTCCATCCCAATAGCGATTCATCGATCAATAACTCGCTGGTTGGCGAAAGATCTAAGCCCCCCGAACATATCTCGATAAATTCCTCGCGGTTGTATGCAATCCCGCCGCCACTCCCACCCAGAGTAAAGGAAGGTCTAATGATGCAGGGGAATCCAAGCTGGCTCTGGACCTGAAGCGCTTCTTCCAAACTATGTGCGATCGCGGAACGGGGAGTTTCTAACCCAATCCGCCGCATGGCGTGATCAAAACGCTCTCTATCTTCCGCTTTGTCAATCGCATCATGACTGGCACCAATGAGTTCAACATTGTGGGCGTCAAGGACTCCTTCACGAACGAGATCAAGCGCACAATTGAGTCCGGTCTGGCCGCCCATCGTAGGTAACAACGCCTCCGGTTTTTCCCGAACAATGATCTCAGCAACAGTTTTCCACTCCACCGGCTCTATGTAGGTCGCATCTGCCATCGTAGGATCCGTCATTATCGTCGCCGGATTCGAATTGACCAACACGACCCGATATCCCTCGCTGCGAAGAGCTTTGCATGCCTGCGCACCGGAATAATCAAATTCGCAAGCCTGCCCGATGACGATTGGGCCAGCGCCGATGATAAGCACGGTCTCTATATCCTCGCGCTTAGGCATCGGCGCCCTCGTTCTTGTAATCAGACATCATTTGGACAAATCGATCGAAAAGATAGGCACAGTCCTGCGGTCCTGGGCTAGCTTCCGGGTGGCCTTGAAAACCGAACGCCGGTTTGTCCGTTCTGGCTAACCCTTGGAGAGAACCGTCGAAGAGCGACACGTGCGTAACCTCTAGATTTTGAGGCAAAGAGTCCCCGTCTACGGCAAAACCGTGGTTCTGGCTGGTGATGATGACGCGACCCGTCGATAAATCCTGAACTGGATGATTTGCACCGTGATGGCCATGGGTCATCTTGACTGTCCTTGCGTCGCTCGCCAAAGCCAGTAACTGACAGCCGAGGCAAATCCCAAACAACGGAAGTCCTGTCTCTAAGAATTTTCTTATAGCGGTAATCGCGTAATCGCAAGGGTCGGGATCGCCCGGACCGTTGGATAGAAAAACTCCGTCGGGATGCATTGCCATCACAGTTTCGGCAGACGTCGTTGCTGGTACCAGCGTCACGTCGCATCCTCGATCGGACAAAAGACGTGAAATTGCGTGTTTTATACCAAAGTCATAGGCAACGACCTTATGGACAAAAGGCTCTGATTCGGCATAACCCTCGCCTAAACGCCAACTGCCACCCCTCCAACTCACGACATCCTGACGACTCACCACTTTCGCTAAATCCATCCCAGCTAATCCCGGAAATGCATTTGCCTGAGCGAGAGCGTCATCCTCAGAGACTTCTTCGCATGCCATTAAACAACCGGCTAAAGAACCCTTCCGCCGAAGAATTCGAGTTAGTCTGCGCGTATCGATCCCGTCGATAGCGACGACCTCTTTATCTCGCAGAAAATCAGTAAGCGATTGACTAGCCCTCCAACTACTTACCTCGACCGGGAGATCGCGTATCACCAGGCCGTCTGCCCATACGCGGTCGGACTCCATGTCCTCCTCATTCGTTCCGGTATTTCCGATATGGGGATACGTGAGGGTAATAATTTGGCGGGCATAAGACGGGTCGGTAAGAATTTCTTGATAACCGGTCATCGCCGTATTGAAGACGACTTCTCCAGTTGCCGTGCCAGGAATACCAATGGAGCGCCCGCGAAAAACGCTACCGTCTTCAAGTACCAGTATGGCGGGCTTCACTTGCTTCCTATAAAAAGGCGGGAAAGACTTCCGCCCTCCCGCCATAGCTTCGTATCGCCCGACCCGAAATCGAGCGCCAGAATTCTAGCGGCAAACGGGAATAATTGCGCGGATCATAGTGTCGTCACCGCAAAAAATGGTTCAGAGTCCGAGCACGTTCTCCATGCCAAAAAGACCCCTTTCTTTCATCGCGATCTTATTAGCAACAAATCGAACGGCCCGAATAGCGCCTGCCGCGAAGTTCGACCGACTTTGTGCTCGGTGTGTAATCTCGATGCGCTCACCCGTTCCTGCAAAGGTCACCGTATGTTCTCCGACAACATCTCCGCCACGGGCAGAATGAAATCCAATAGTTGGTTGCGCACGCTCACCGGTGTCGCCAACCCGTCCGTATATCGCGTCCTTTTCAAGATCGCGCCCGAGCGTCGTCGCGACAATTTCGCCCATCCGAACGGCGGTTCCCGACGGCGCATCAATCTTATGGCGATGGTGCATTTCGTATATTTCAATATCGACGGAATCACCCAGAATCTCGGCCGCGGTTTCGATCAAACGAAACGCAACGTTGACTCCAATACTCATATTGGGAGCCATCACAATGGGTATCGACCCGGCGGCAACCTGGATGTCGCGCAGTCCGGAGGCATCGAACCCAGTCGTCCCAATAACCATCCCGAAACTATCCGCGACACCCGCGTCAAGAAGTCCGAGCGTTGCTGCAGGAATACTAAAATCGACCAGCACGTCAAAAGTCGATCCATGGGTATTCGTTACCACTGGAACACCGATTGCGCCAACCCCGGCAACCAACCCCGCGTCTTGCCCCAAAAATTCGGAATCCGAACGTTCAAGTGCTACCACAAGCGATAGATCTTTTTCGTCGTCGATAGCTTGCGTCAACATCCGACCCATGCGCCCCGCGGCACCGTTAATTGCGACGTCAATCGACATACTCAGGTACCCGTCATCCGCTCTACAAAATCGCGCACCGCCCGAAACCAGGACATCTCCTTCGGCGAATGCTCGCCTCCATCGTTAGCAAGGCTTTGGTGAAGCTCTTTCAATAGCGTCACTTGTTGTTCGGATAAGCGCACGGGGGTTTCAATGACTACCCGGCACAGTAGATCTCCAGTCGCACCACCACGAACGGGATGCACGCCCTTCCCACGCAATCGAAACAGTTTACCGGTCTGGGTTTCCGCAGGAACCCGAAGCTTCACTTTGCCGTCCAGCGTCGGAACCTCTAACTCGCCACCTAACGCCGCTTGGGTAAACGAGATAGGGACTTGGCAGTGCAAATGACTACCCTCACGTTCGAATATCGCGTGATCCCTAACATTTATCTGGACGTATAAATCACCAGCAGGTCCACCGTTTGGACCTGCCTCGCCTTCGCCAGAGAGTCGAATTCGATCATCATTGTCGACGCCCCGAGGCACTTCAACGCGGAGAGTCTTCTGCTGTTCCACACGACCACCGCCACCACACACCCGGCAAGGATCGGCAATCACTTTGCCGACACCACCACACCTTGGACACGTCTGCTGGACGGCGAAAAAACCACGAGCAATTCTCACTTGACCCGCCCCTGAACATTCGGGACAAGTACTAGGCGCCGAACCCGGGGCCGCTCCCGAGCCTCCACAATCACCACACGCGGACATCACCGATACTCGGATTTCCACGGAATCACCAGCCACCGCTTGTTCTAGATCGAGGTCTAGGAGATAGCGTAAGTCAGCACCCGTTTGCGCAGCCGTTCTTCCCCGCCTACCTTGAGCCCCACCAAAGATGTCGCCGAAGACATCGCCAAAAACATCGCCTAAATTCCCGTCAAATCCACCACCCATACCGCCGTTGCGCCCTTCGACGCCGGCATGACCAAACTGATCATAGGCTTGACGTTTTTCGGAGTCAGAAAGGACCTCGTACGCTTCCGATGCCTCCTTGAAACGAACATCGGCATCCTTAGCATCTGGATTTCGATCGGGATGATATTTCATTGCTAGACGGCGATACGCTTTCTTGATATCGCTATCGCCCGTGCCTCGGTCTACCCCAAGCACTTCGTAGTAATCGCGTTTAGCCATGATTCCCCTGACCGCGCCCAGCTGAGACCAGCGGCCCCCGAAGGTTGAAGACTACCCTTTCAATTACTTTTCGTCGTCCTTAACTTCTTCGTACTCGGCATCGACAACATCGTCTGTTTCCGGCGAACCTGCGCCATCGTCATCACCTTCCGTTGCCGCGGCTGCCGTTTCATTCGCATACATCTTTTGCGCTAGACCACTCGTAGCTTCGGACAACACTTGTATCGCCGCTTCGATCCGCTCTTTGTCATCGGTCTTACTGGCTTCGTCCAATGATGTCGTTGCAGATTCAATGGCCTCTTTCTCTTCGTCCGATACCTGATCCGCGGCATCAGTGAGCATCTTGCGCGCCGCGTGTGAAAGTCCGTTGGCCTGATTTCGCAAATTGACCAATTCCTCGAATTTCGCATCCTCTTCCGTATGTGCTTCAGCGTCCCTCACCATGTCATCGATCTCTTCATCGGAGAGGCCCCCCGACGCCTTGATGACAATCGATTGCTCTTTGCTCGTTGCCGTATCTTTGGCCGATACGTTCAGTATGCCGTTTGCATCTATATCGAAGCTGACTTCAATCTGCGGTATGCCGCGAGGAGCTGGCGGAATGTCCGAAAGGTCGAATCTACCCAGGGACTTATTCTGGGCAACTTGTTTCCTTTCCCCTTGTAATACGTGGATCGTTACCGCAGTTTGATTGTCATCTGCGGTCGAGAAGATCTGTTGCTTCTTCCCGGGAATGGTGGTGTTTTTGTCGATGAGCGTGCTCATGACTCCTCCCAGCGTTTCGATACCCAACGATAACGGCGTTACATCAAGCAGCAGTACATCTTTGACGTCGCCGGATAGCACGGCTCCTTGGATTGCCGCTCCCATGGCAACGGCTTCATCCGGGTTGACGTCCTTTCTCGGTTCTTTCCCAAAATATCCACTGACTTTTTCTTGAACCAATGGCATACGGGTCTGTCCGCCGACCAAGATGACGTCATCAATATCCCCAACCCTCAAACCCGCATCGTCAATGGCCGTCCGGCAGGGTCCGATGGTCCTCTCGACTAGATTTTCGACCAACGCCTCCAATTTAGCCCTTGTGACTTTAACCACGAGGTGTTTCGGACCGGTGTTGTCCGCCGTGATGTACGGCAGATTGACCTCAGTTTCCTGACTGGTCGAAAGTTCGATCTTGGCTTTCTCCGCTGCTTCTTTTAGTCGTTGTAAAGCTAACGGATCACTATGCAGGTCTATCCCATTTTGTTCTTTAAATTCATCGGCTAGGTAGTCGATCAACGTAAGGTCGAAATCTTCGCCTCCCAGGAACGTGTCGCCGTTCGTTGAAAGCACTTCAAACTGAGTTTCACCGTCAATTTCGGCAATCTCTATCACCGAAACATCAAACGTCCCGCCGCCAAGATCGTATACCGCGATCTTCGAATCCCCACGCCGCTTATCCATCCCATATGCGAGTGCAGCCGCGGTTGGTTCATTAATGATTCGGCGAACTTCAAGCCCGGCAATCTTGCCGGCGTCTTTGGTGGCCTGTCGTTGTGAATCATTGAAGTATGCCGGCACGGTGATCACCGCTTCGGAGACCGAATCACCCAGAAAATCTTCAGCAGTCTTTTTCATTTTCTTGAGAACTTCCGCGGACACCTGCGGCGGCGCAAGTTGTTCGTCTTTCGCCTGCACCCAAGCATCACCATTGCTTGCTTTAACAATTTGATAAGGGACCATCTTGATGTCCCGCTGCACCACTTCGTCGTCGAACTTGCGTCCGATCAACCGTTTAACAGCAAACAACGTGTGGTCGGGGTTGGTCACGGCCTGTCGTTTCGCACTTTGTCCAACGAGCACTTCTCCTTTATCCGAATACGCCACAGTAGACGGCGTGGTCCGGTCCCCTTCGACATTCTCGATCACTCGGGCATCGGTGCCATCTACTACGGCTACGCACGAATTTGTCGTCCCGAGGTCGATTCCTATAATTTTTGCCATGTTTAACCTATTACTGGCGCCGCTTTCTCAGCATAACGCTCACGCTTTCTATCAACCTGACATATTGGGTCCAATTCCCGAAGTTTCAAGGGCTCAGAGTGCCGTTTTTGGCTCCGACATGCCTTTCGCCACCAACACACGGGCCGGACGCACAAGCCGGTTATTGAGTGTGTAACCCTTTTGAACGACTTCCAGGACGGATCCGGGTTCTGCGTCCGGGTTTTCGAGCACACTCATCGCTTCGTGATACTCGGGATCAAACGGTTCGCCAGTCGGATCGATCGACTTTATTCCAGCTTTCTCCAGCACATCGATAAAAAGGCGGAATGAAAGTTCAACACCTTCTAGCGTGGCATGAACTGACCCGTCACTTTCTTGGTCATCATCCGCAGCCGTCTCCACCGCTTTTTCAAAGCTATCGAGCACGGGTAAAAGCTTCTCGGTCAAACTCTCGAGTGCATATTTATGCGCGTTCTCAACTGCCTTATCGGCACGTTTCCGGATGTTGTCGGCCTCCGCCACAGCTCTTAAGGCTCGATCTTCTGCATCGGCCAACTGTTCCCGAACCTCTTCGAGCGCTATCTCTGGCGAAGTCTCTGCAGATTCATCTGCGGTAGCTTCGTCGTCGAGTTCACAAGTTTTGACCTCGTCGGACGATGCGTTGGGATCTACCGCAGAGTCCGAAGGGTTTTCGTCGGATTGTGAAACCGGAGAATCTTCACCGGACCCTACGTTTGAGTCTTTTTCTTCTGCCATACCCGTCTTTTCACCGTTATCGAAAACGTCATATGCGGTCGACTGACCGAAAAATCAATGCCTTCCGTAATCCAGTGCAGAGCCTAAAAGACGAGCGGTCAAGTCCACCAATGGAATCACCTTTTGATAGGACATCCGGGTGGGTCCGATCACGCCAAGCACTCCGGCAATCTCGCCGTTCACCTCATATGGCGCCGTTATAAGACTGTATTCATCGAGCGGCCGATAGCCAGACTCCTCTCCGATGAACAGCTGGACACCATCTGTCTCCAAACAACGATCCAGCAAATGCACGATCGCGTTCTTCTCTTTGAAGGCATCGAGTAAGCCCTGAACTTCCTCTGAAGAACTGAGAAAACTCATCAAATTGCGTTCACCAGATACCACGTAATCGTGTTCGTCGTCTCGTACGAAGGTTTTCGACGCCATATCGAGCGCCGTCTGCATGAGTTCATCCACCCGCTGCTTATCATCGCTCATGCTTTCTAGAACGCCGTTACGAATGGACATCAGCGAACGGCCACCAAACTGACGATTGATAAAGTTCGCGGCTTGAGTCAATTCAACATCCGAATACTCGCGGTCAGTATCTACTACGCGGTTCTGCACTTCCCGCTCATTTACCACCAAGATCGCCAACACTCTATTGCCTGAGAGCGGCAGAAACTCGACCTGCCTAAGTTCGACCTGCTCGGGACGCGGCATCGTGACTAAGCCGGCGAGGTGCGAAACTTGGGAAAGGATATTTGATGCCGATTCCACAAGTTCGTTTGGAGACATGCGTGTATTGAGTCGTTCTCGTAGGTACTGCACCGATGCCGCTTCGAGTGGCTGTACCGAAATCAGGCTATCAACAAACAATCGAAGCCCTCGGTGCGTCGGCACCTTTCCAGCAGAAGTGTGTGGAGAGCGGACCAGTCCGCGCATTTCAAGGTCCGACATGATATTGCGTACGGTCGCCGGACTGACCGCGATCTCGGTCGTTTCCGACAACGTCTTTGAACCAACCGGCGTGCCTTGTTCAAGATATTCTTCTACAAGAAGTTTAAAAAGATGTTGCTCGCGATCCGCAATCGCGAACGTGTCCCGGGTTCCATCGTTCAATCGTTGGTGTTTTTCTGCACGTGTCATGACTACCGAAGATTAATGTAAATCCAAGGGAACGTCGGCTACTCTAGCACAGTAGAAACTGCCGATTGCGACGTGCTGACGCAACTCAACATCCACAACTTTGTCCTAGTCGAAAATCTAGAGATCAGCTTCGATTCGGGCATGACGGTGTTAACGGGCGAATCGGGCGCGGGCAAATCGATCCTACTCGGAGCCCTCGATTTGGTCTTAGGAGCGCGGTCGACAAAGCGGGTCATCCGCGCAGGTACTGAACGCTGCGAGGTTAGCGCGGAATTTTCCATCGAAGGTAATGAGATCGCGCAGTCGTATCTAGCTCAACTCGATCTCCTCGATGCCATTGCGCCCCAACGTTGCCTCGTTCGGAGGGTGGTGCGAGGGGATGGACGGTCCCAAGCGTACATCAACACCTCACCCGTGAATCTGAGTGTCCTTGCGGAATTCTGTTCTCCATTAATTGAAATACACGGTCAGCATCAGCACCAGCGCTTACTTGATCGGCGCACACAGCTGGCCTGGCTTGACGATTACGGCGCCAACAATACGATTCGAGAAACCGTCAGCAACGCCTTTTCACTTTGGCGTACCGCTAAGGCGGAACTGGAAACCCTTCAGCTAAACACCCAAACAATAACGGAACGTTCGGATTTACTTCAATACCAAATCGGGGAACTCAAATCTCTCGGACTCAGCGAAGGTGAGGTCGAGCAGCTCGATGCCTCCTACAAGCGTCTCGTACAGGCCAAAGATATTAGATTACGGATCTCCAAAATCGACGAATCCATCCGAGACTGCCTGTTGCCCGACACCGGTCAGTGGAACCGCGATCTACACGAAATTGACGATGACCACAAAGCCCTAGTAACTGCCCGCGAACTCCTTAATTCATCGGAAATCCAGTTGCTCGAAGCACAAAACGAATTGCGCGTATATTCAGAAACACTAGAGATCGACGAGCAAGGGCTCGCCGATCTAGAACAGCGCCTCATGGCTATCCATGATGTGTCGCGCAAACACCGTGTTAAAGCAAACGAATTGGAGACTCGTCAAAAAGAATTGGAGGTCGAACTCGGCGCATTATCCGTCAATCAGCAGCGGTTAAATACTCTCTCGCAGGAAGTGGTCGATCACGAAAAAATGTTTCGGAAACGGGCTTCGATACTTTCCTCCGCCCGAAGGAAACACGCCGTCCCGTTCCAACGGGACGTTTGCGGTACCCTCGATACACTTAGCCTGCCCGGAGTCCGCCTTACCCTTGACTTTGTCGACGCGGAATCCGATGCCGGACTCGAAACCGTCGAGTATTTAGTGGCGACCAATCACCCAAACCCACCCGGCCGGCTCCGGGACATCGCCTCCGGAGGCGAACTCGCCCGTATCAGTTTGGCGATACAGGTGGTGGCGGCCCAGCGTTCCCAACTGCCATGCTTGATCCTTGACGAAGCCGACATCGGCGTTGGCGGTACGACCGCCGATGTCGTAGGCAGGATGCTGCAAAAACTCGCATCACATACCCAGGTTGTTTGTGTAACTCACGCTCCCCAAGTAGCAGCGCTGGCCAACGCCCATATGAAGGTCGAAAAATCGAAGCATCAAGACACTTCCATTGAAATGCTCTCGGACGCCGGGCGCGTCGACGAGCTCGCCCGCATGTTGGGCGGTCGAAAAATTACCGACGAAACAAAAGATTTTGCAAGAACGTTGCTTGCCGACGCGCGCAACTAATCGTTCGGGCTTGTCCATCTACTCGAACTAAACTAAATCGATTCGGTCTTTAACCTTGTCCTTTGATGCATTAACGTTCGCGCTAATTCGTCGAAACAGTCCGTGGATATGTTCCTGAAACGCTTTTATTGGCTCGTGTTCGTTTGCGCGATTGTCGGTTGCTCGATCTCGATGCCACGTGTCCACAAGGTCGCTGTCCAGCAGGGCAACATCCTCAACCAGTCGATGATCGACAAACTGAAACCGGGTATGACCCGCACCCAGGTAGCCTACGTTATGGGCCGACCGGTGATGATTAATACCTTCGATCCCGATCGTTGGGACTATGTCTTTACGATAGAAGTGCCGGGTCAATTCACCGAATCCACGCGCATGTCGCTATTTTTTGAAAACGACGTCTTGACCCACTTCAGCGGCGACATGGCGCCCTCCACAGCAAAGTCTGGCGATAGCACGACCGGCACGGAATGAGCTTCGTTGTTGGTGTCGGTGAACATTTACCGCAAGTAACCCAGTTTTCCTATCGTTCCCATGATTTTTTAGAGGACGCGGCTCCGATCTAATTCGAGTCTTCGTCCGTTAACACGTCACGGGCACGTTTGGAAAAAGAATCCACCAATCCGTCGATAATCTTCGCGAAGAATGGCCCTAGCAAACTATCAATCATTGGACTTTTTAGTCGAAACGATACTTCTAGGCCTACGCGGCAACCGACCCCAAGGTCTGTAAAGCTCCACCGCCCATTGAAACTCTCAAAGGGTCCACTCACCAAAGAAAGGACAATGATTCCGCTCTCACTTTGATCATTACGGGTCACTAAACTTTCGGTAAATCCTCTTCCCGAAAGCTCGAGGCGAGCGACCACGAAATCATTGCCCTCGTCAATAACGCTGGAACTTTTGCACCCCGGGACAAACTCACTGTAGCAATCAACATCGTTAACGAGCGCCTGCAACGCTTTTGCGCTGTACGGCAGTAACACACTGCGTTCGACCGTCCTCAACTGGCAGGGGGTCGATTAATCGGTAGGCCAGATCGTATAGAGAAATACAATTAGAACCCCTAGCGGGGCTATTACTCTCGACGAGGCCGTCCATATCGCCACGGCGGATTTCGACGAAATACCCAACTGCGACATGACGGTGGCTTTGGGTAGAACGTAGCCGGCAAAAAGTGCAATAAACAAACCGCCGAGCGGTAACATGATGTTCGCAGTGAGGTAGTCGATCGAATCGAACACCGTTTTTTCTCCGACCACGTAGACGTCTGACCAGACATTAAACGAAAAGACCGATGCCAAGCCCAATAACCAACACGCAGCTCCAAGGCTTACCGCAACCCGGGACCGTTCCACGTTGTATTCCTCGACAAGAAACGCGATGGCCGGTTCAGTCAATGAGATGGCCGAGGTAATCGCTGCGAAGCTCACCAAGATAAAGAAAATGCCCCCGAACAGCGCACCGAGCGGCATCTGTCCGAACGCTAGCGGGACCGTAACAAACATGAGTCCGGGTCCACTCCCCGGTTCCAGTCCGTTGGCAAAGACAATCGAAAAAATAGCGAGGCCCGCTATCAAAGCCACCACGGTGTCTAGAACTGCGATGGTGATCACGGTTCGAGTAATGGAGACCGAGCTTGGAACGTAAGCCCCGTACGCCATGATCGCACCCATTCCAATACTCAAAGTGAAAAAGGCGTGACCGAGGGCCACCAACAAACCGTCCACGGATAACGCCTCCCACCTCAACCCAAACATAAAATCAAAACCTTCCGCAAACCCGCCTGACGCAATGCCATAACCCAGCAACACGATCAACAAAATGAATAACAGCGGCATCAGCCAACGAATCGCACGCTCGAGGCCACTTACGACCCCTCGGGCAACAATGAAGACCGTGAGACCCATGAAGACCGTGTGGAATACGGCCATGAGAATGGGATTGCTATGTAATGCTGCTAACGCTTGCGTAGCCGTGGCCCCATCCACACCAGTGAAACTGCCGCTGGCGAGTTGCCCGATGTAGTAAAGACCCCATCCAGCAATTACAGAATAGAACGACAGGATGAGGAAACCGGCCGCGACCCCGGCCCAACCGATCAGCGACCAGGCTTTCGAACCATCGCTCTGTTGCACCAACGCTCGCATGGAGTTGATAGGACTTTGGCGACCCTGCCGACCCATGAGCACCTCAGCCATCATGACCGGAACACCCACAAGAGCAACGCAGAAAAGGTAGGCGACCACAAAGACGCCGCCACCATTTTCACCGGCGATGTACGGAAACTTCCAGATATTGCCCAGCCCGACTGCGGATCCTGCGGCCGCCAGCACAAACAACCAACGGCTGGACCACATGCCATGTTTGGATTCGTCTGGCGTCACATGCACATCTCTTTGTTAACGGGCAAGGTACATTCTGTCCCGCTCAATGATTCGTTGCCAGTTACCAATCCATTCGGCTATTTCATAGCCGTCCACGACCTCGCCTATAATCTGGTCATGGCCAAACACGAAAAAGGAGGAGGATCGAGCACCATCGCCCTCAATCGGCGGGCTAAATTTGATTACCACCTAGAAAAAACTTTTGAAGCCGGCGTGGTGCTCGAGGGCTGGGAGGTAAAGAGTATACGTGCCAATCAGGCGCAGCTTTCCGATAGCTATGTCTTCGTTCGTGACGGTGAAGCCTGGTTGCTGGGATCGCAGATCACACCGCTCTCGAGTGCATCAACGCACATAACCACAGATCCGCAGAGGACACGGAAACTGCTCCTAAACGCGAAAGAAATCGCTGAAATTTTTCGAGCGACCCAGGCGAAGGGAAGTACCTGTATCGCAACAGCCCTCTACTGGAAAGGACCACGCGTTAAATGCGAGATCGCGCTCGGGAAAGGCAAGAAACAGCACGACAAACGATCGACGGAAAAAGAACGCGACTGGCAACGTCAGAAACAACGTCTAATGAAAAATGGTTAACTGCGCTAACCGCGGCCCACGAATGGCATTTTGGAAGCAAGAACAGTAATCGACTGCACGCTTGCGTCCAACGGCAAGCTATCCATGTAAACAACGGCCCGCACGACGCTATCGACGTCCATCGTCGGTTCCGGTTTCACCGTTCCATCAGCTTGCGTCACGCCTTTACCCATCCGGGCAGTCATGTCCGTGAGGGCATTGCCAATATCAATCTGACTACAGACGATGTCATGGCTGCGGCCGTCCAATGCCGTCGATTTTGTTAACCCAGTGATCGCATGTTTCGTTGACGTATAGGGGGCTGAGTTAGGCCGAGGTACATGCGCCGAAATCGAGCCGTTGTTGATAATGCGACCACCCTTGGGGTCTTGGGCCTTCATGATTCGGAAAGCAGCTTGTGTGCACAAAAAGGTGCCTGTCAAATTAACTCTAACAACTCGCTCCCATTGATCCAGAGTGAGCTCCTCCAACGGAATGGCCGGTGCTCCCGAACCGGCATTGTTGAACAACAAGTCCAACCGACCGAACGTCGTACGAGTCGTCTCGAAAAGGTGCTCAACCGATTGCGGGTCACCCACGTCCGTTGGCACCGCGATGATCCGTTCTCCCGCACCAGACTCGTCGGCAACGGCGTCCAGCAGTTCACCTCGCCGGCCCGCCAATACGACCGAATATCCTTCATCAAGCAATGCCAACGCAGTGTATTTACCAATCCCTGTGCCAGCGCCGGTAATGATCGTCACCTTTCCCATGGTCATACCGCCAACGCCGTGGAGAATTCCGGCACGCCATCCCACCGTCCCGGATCCACAGACCTCATCACCGCGATTGTTTTGATGACCTCGGGGTTCGCAAGTCCATGGGGCGGATGACCGGTCAACACCCGAACGATGTTTTCAGCTTGCATGATTGGACATTCCTCAAGAAAGGTCGGAGAAAATCCGGCGATGTGCGGGGTCACCATCATGTTTGGCAAACCAAGGAGCGGATCTTGCGCATCGATCGGCTCGATCTCCGTGACATCAAGCGCTGCGGCTTCGATTTGTCCCTCGCTCAACGCATTCGCCAACGCGGCCCCGTTGACGACAGGCCCTCTCGAAGTATTCACTAGCAACGCCGTGGATTTCATGCGCCCGAGCGCGTTCGAATCAATTATGTGCCGTGTCTCCTCCGTCGACGAGCAGTGAATCGTGATGAAATCAGCCGAACTCAACAACTCACCGAAATCGACCATTCGAACGCCGTATAGATCCGCCGTGGATTGGGGCACATACGGGTCATACGCAGTGATTGAGGCCGGGCCAAAGCCACGAATGCGGGTCGCAAAAGCCCTACCAATATTGCCGAAACCAATGATGCCGATGGTATGGCCGGCGATTCTTCGAACCGAGCGCTGGTATTCGCCCGTGAGTCTTCGATTTTCGCTCCACTGACCTGCACGGGTCGTGTTCGTGGCATCAACGAGCCGACGCGTGAGCCCTAGGAGCATCGCCACCGCATGATCTGCCACTTCCGTGGTATTCACGCCGGGAACGTTACACGCGAGGACACCAAGCTCGGTCGCTGCCTCAAGATCTATAGAATCCACACCAACCCCCATACGACTTACGACCTTGAGTTTTGGGCACGCTTCAAGGACCTCACGCGACGTCAGCGGCAGCGTACCAACTTGTGCTCCATCGGCATCGCCCAACAAATCAATCATTTCTTCGGTACTGCGTGTCGAGCCTTCAACGACCTCGAAGCCTGCCGCTTCAAATAAATCGATACGATTGTATGGACTATGGGGTAACGCGATTTTCATTGAGGACTCCTGTTACGAATTCGCCTGACTTCTCGACAAGACCGCTATCCGTCCAGGTCTTTGTTGGGATTGATCAAGAATTTCTCACCCGTGGCTTGCATCCCATACCGAGCGACCGCCTCTGGTGATAATGCCTCCTCTAGGGACACAATTTCCGTGTACGAACTAGCAAACGTGGTGGTTATTTCAGACGCCACCCGCTGCCGTAACGCCTCCGCTTCTTCGGCCCCAACTCGCTGCAAGAAATAGGGTAACAACCATCCCCCCAAACCCCAGGCCATGCCGAAACTTCGATTCAATACCGTTGGATTTCGATCAAGGCCTCCGTAGATGTACACCTGTTTGTGCGTCGTCGACCCGTAACGATTGAACTCGCCAGCGTCGCGATTCGCCGCAACCTCCATCGCCGTCAGCAATTGACCCGGTAACGGACCACCTCCGGTGGCGTCAAAGCCTAGCGTCGCGCCGGTATCTGCTAATGCGTCGATCAACGTCTCCATAAAATCCGGCTCACCGCTGTTGCAAACGTGGGTAGCTCCCAACGACTTCAACAACTCAACGTGCTCTTGTTTTCGAACCACGTTAACCAACGGCACATCTTCGTTTACGCAAAGTTTGACGAGCATCTGTCCGAGATTGGAGGCCGCCGCCGTGTGCGCCAACGCGGTATGCCCCTCGAGACGCATCGTACCGACCATGCCCAAAACAGTCAGTGGATTGACGAAACATGACGCGCCCTCCACAGCAGTCGTTCCGTCCGGCAACAGCAAGCATTGATCGGCACGGGTCATCCGATACTGGGCGTACATGGCACCACCAAGCGTTGCAACCGTTTTGCCCATCAGGAATTGAGCCCGTTCCGAAGAACCCGCGCTCACCACGACGCCCGCTCCTTCGTTGCCCACGGGTAGCGATTGATCTATTCGCGCAGCTACCTGGCGCATCATGGCTTCCTGAATACTTGCCGTTAAGACGGCACCGGATCCCGCACCCGACAGTGTCGCGGTTTCCATGTCGGCCATACCGAACAGTAGGCCGAGATCCGACGGGTTGATGGGTGACGCTTCGACTCGGATGACGACATCGTCCTCGCCCGGTTTCGGCATATCGACTTTGGCGAGCGATAGCTCTAAGTGACCTTCCTTGCGGACGGTCGAACGTAGTTGTAATGGCATAGAATGGGTCCCTCCTGTCTCCATGATATGCCAATAGAGACGGCTGGCTATCGCCCCTGTTTCCAGGGTTAAAATTAAGGCCCTACCGTTTCCAGCGTTGCGATGGCCAACCTAGACGATTTTCGACAAGAAACCCGCGATTGGCTAGAAGCAAACTGTCCAGCGGGTGCCCGTGAACCGGGCCCGGTGCCTTGGGGCAGCACCAAAATCGAGCTCGACGATGCATCCAAAAAGTGGCTCGAGCGAATGGCGAGTCGTGGTTGGACCGTCCCATCATGGCCCAAAGAATACGGCGGAGCGGAGCTTTCGCCAGACCAATACAAAATTCTTATCGACGAATTGAAACGGATCAATGCACGACCACCCCTCACAGGCCGTGGGGTCAACTACATAGGCCCGACAATACTGGAACTAGGTAGCGACGATCAAAGAGAACGCTGGCTCCCGGGCATTGCAAGGGGCGAAGGCGGATGGGCAATGGGCTATTCAGAACCCAGTGCCGGTTCGGATCTTGCAAGTCTTTCAATGCGCGCTGCGCGGCATGGAGATCGCTATGTGATTAACGGCCGCAAGATTTGGACATCGGACGCCATGCAAGCCGACTATATTTTTGTGTTGGCGCGAACGGACCCCGACGAACCGAAACACCAGGGGATCAGTTTAATTCTCGTCGACATGCAACAAGACGGGGTGCAGGTACGCCCCATACGGTTAATATCGGGCGCTTCACCGTTCAACGAAACGCTGTTTGAAGACGCGATCGCCCATGCTAGCGACGTTGTTGGCGGCGTTAATAACGGTTGGACTGTGGGAAAACGTTTACTGCAATTTGAACGATCTACCCACGCCGGTATCAACACGTCCGGCTCACAGGGTGGGCGTTCTCAGGCCAGCACAATGCCCGAACAGATTCGGCGTCACGCGAAAGTTGTCGAGAGTCGTATCGCTGATCCGGGAATACGCGCTCGGCTGATTCGATACCAACAAAACGATCTCGCACAACGACTTACCCAGCAACGTGTGATCGAAGAAACGCGTGCCCACGCGCCCGGTTTCGCTTCTTCTGCGGTAAAACTCACCGGGGCACTCCATACCCAAGAAGGGGACGAACTGCTCCTCTACGCTTCCGGCACCCATGGACTTGATTGGGGAACAACTGGATCATCGATCGAGACGTCGGAAATCGGCAAAGCTTGGCTACGTCAGAAAGCCTTGACCATCGCCGGTGGGACAAAGGAGATCCAACTGAACATTATCGCCAAACGCGTGCTAGGACTTCCGGACTGAGACACAGGTCTGTTTCACGCCGCGGACCAATCGCGCACAAGATCCCGATACAAAAGCCCCGAGCCGCCGAACAGGTCCAGCGCACTACCAACGGTAAAATCAACGCGACCCTTGCCCACTTTCAAAATAGTGTCCAGGTCCATGAGGCTCGAAATCCCGCCAGCGTACGTAACCTGACTGGGGGCAATGTCGGTTAATAACGCCAATAATCGCCCATCGATGCCCGCGATTTGGCCCTCTTTGTCGATGGCGTGGATCAGGAATTCGCTACAGTATTGGGACAACTCACCAAGAGTATGCGCATCGATGGTGACATCGGTGCGCGTCCGCCATCGATTCGTCATAGCAACATAGTTACCGCTTTCCTCACGGCAACTAAGGTCAAGAACAAGCCGATCCCGTCCGACCTGATCTGCCATCGACTCCAGGCGATCGCGATCAAGACGTCCACCAACAAAAATCGTCGATGTCACGATCACCGCAGCAGCGCCAGCCGCTAGCCATGACTCGGCGTT
>DCBA01000110.1 GCA_002313255.1 Gammaproteobacteria bacterium UBA1119
GAAAGTTGCTCGATTTCCTCCGTACTTCGCGTCAACGCACGCCAACGCGGCAGTATCGCGCCGGCTTGTTCAATATCCGGCTCGTAATACCATCGGTAGTGGAACATGGCTTTAGTCAGCCATTCATCACCGTAGTCTTCAAGGAGGTAATCAAGAAACCGTAACACCGGATCCTCGGGAATCACCGGCCGACCCGGTATTTCGCTCTCTAGCCGCCGAATGATCGGGGTCGAGTCCACCACGGCTTCGAGCTCACCCGTTGCATCGGGCAAATAGAAGGTGGGCAATAACTCCACCTTGGCTGTCGGCAAATCCTGATCATCGCTCCAAAGACCGCCTGTAAAGAAGCGATACGGAATACGCCGGTAGCGGAGGACGGCGAGCATTTTTCGGGTGTACGGTGACCCAGGCGCACCCCTTACCAGCAACGATTCGTCGATTGACATACGCCCTCCAACCCGTGCGTTGACGTTGCCTGAAGAGTAGTCCGGTCGCCATCCCCCAGCAAACATTGGTTGGCGTTCTTCTCGCGTACATAAACCTGCTTCCAACCACCACCGATAGGAACGTCTATGGCAATTCCCTCGCTCGCAAACCTGCACCTATCGAATTTGCGAAGCCATTCGTTTTCCAGCAGAGTGGTTGGTTTCTCCGGGGGAATCACCTGTGAAAGTTGCGGACGCTATCGCCCATGTGCTGAAGAAAGAGGGGGTTGAAATACTCTTCAGTTATCCAGTGAACCCAATCATCGAGGCAGCCGCCGTCGCCGATATCCGAACGATCATCGTCCGCCAAGAACGTATCGGGTTGCACATGGCAGACGCCTATTCGAGATTGTCGTCGGGGAAAAAAATTGGTGTCTTTGCGATGCAACACGGACCGGGTTCCGAAAACGCGTTCGGCGGCATAGCGCAAGCGTATTCGGAGTCGGTGCCTATCCTGGTGTTACCCGCGGGCTATCCACGAAGGCTCGCCAACTACTACCCTAATTTTAATTCGACCCTCAACATGCAGCATGTCACCAAATGGGCGGAGCCCTTGACCATGGGTCGCGCGGTCCCAGAAGTAATGCGGCGCGCGTTCTCGCAACTACGAAATGGACGACCTGGACCGGTTTTGGTCGAAGTTCCCGTCGACCTTTTCAGAGAAGATGTTCCGGAGGAATGGGTCTACACACCGTCCTTCGCCACCCGAACCGGACCCGATCCAGTTGCAGTCGACGAGGCTGCTGCCGTACTCGCCGCTGCCGAAAGGCCGGTGATCTACGCTGGCCAAGGCGTGCACTATGCCGAGGCATGGGACGAGCTCCGCGCGCTCGCCGAAACATGGCAAATCCCCGTCACCACGAGTCTTGAAGGGAAAAGCGCATTTCCCGAAACACACCCACTCTCGCTTGGTTCAGGAGGACGCGCCAACCCTCGCACGGTCAAAACCTACCTCGCAGAAGCCGACGTTATTTTGGGCGTCGGCTGTAGCTTTGCGCTGACCGGGTTTGGCGTACCCATGCCCCGCGACAAGACCATCATCCACGCCACTCTCGATCCAATGGATCTCAATAAGGATATTGAAGTCCAACACGCCCTCATCGGCGACGCCAAGCTCTCGTTGCAAGCACTCGTCGACTCCATGGCCGATCGAGATCGGACACACGCCAACAATCGCGAAGGCGCGCTTGCCGCGCGTATTGCCAAAATCAAGGGCGAGTGGCTAGCCGAATGGGAAGCCAAACGCACTAACAACGAAGCCCCCATCAACCCTTATCGCGTGCTGAAGGAACTTCATGATGCAGTAGATATCGACAACACGATCATTACCCACGATGCCGGCAGCCCTCGCGATCAACTGTCACCATTTTGGGAGGCGACAACGCCGCTGTCATACATCGGCTGGGGCAAGACCACCCAACTCGGTTACGGCCTTGGCCTTGCCATGGGAGCGAAACTCGCGCATCCCGACAAGACCTGTATCAACGTTTGGGGCGATGCGGCGATAGGTTTCACCGGAATGGATTTTGAGACGGCCTCACGTGAGCGGATACCGATTCTCTCGGTGCTCATGAACAACTTCTCAATGGCGATTGAAATTCCCATCATGCAAGTCGCCCAGGAAAAGTACGGTTCAACTGACATCAGCGGCCATTACGCGGACATGGCTAAATCCTTTGGCGGCTTCGGCGAACGAGTCACCGATCCTGGCGACATTCCTGCGGCAATCCAACGCGGACTCAACGCCACCAGGGACGGCTCGCCTGCGTTGCTTGAGTTTATTACCGATAAAGAGATTCAAATCTCGGCCGAGTAATAGAGTGGACGCCACCTACCTACTCAACGATGAAGCCATGCAACGCTTCATCGTTGAGGGTTACGTGACATTAAGGTCGGGGCTTCCACGCCATTATCATGCCCGCATGTTCGACGCGCTCGAAACGCTGGATGAAGGCGGACCGCACGGCCATAACAACCTCCTACCGTGCGTACCCGAACTTCGGATCATGTTGGATGAACCCGTGATCGCTGGCGCACTGACCTCAATCCTCGGTCCCGACTACTACCTTCACTTCCATCGTCACGACCACTACCTCGATACCTACCCAGATAGCGCACAGCCATTACACAAAGATGGCGACAATCACTCCCACCACGCGGTCGATGGATTGCGACGGAATCAGGTAACTCGCTACGTGATGCTTTTGTACTACCCCCAGGACACGCCGATGGAGTCGGGTCCAACAGGTATCGTTCCACGCAGCCATTACGTTCCAAGACGCCAAGTCGAAGCGCTGCGGCAAGAACATCAGCATCACATTGGCAAGATCCGCCGGGATGTGAAAGAAGAACTGGGTGACCAAATCGACGACCCCGCGAGCCAACTTGCCACGCGGCAGTTATACGAAAAAAAGCAACAGGTGCTTCGTTTAGAACGCCCCGAATTATTCGATGCCATGCGGGAAGCGGATGCAACCTGGGAATCTGAAAAAATCCCTCTGGTTGGTGATGCTGGAACCGTTTCAATCGTTCACTTCGATATTGTCCACGGTCGTTACAGCGCAAACATCAGTGGACACCCACGGCACATGGTGAAATTTCTATTCACCCGCAACGAAGAACCACGCGAACCCAGCTGGAACCACACGGGAACAGTGTGGCAAATTGAACCCGACGCGCCGGAAGCACCCGCCTGGGAATACCTATGGAACTGGCACAAGGGAACTCCAGCAGCTCCAGCACAGATTGTCTCGCCCGATTCCTCTACAAACCTACGGAGCGAGGATGACCGCATCGCGCTCGGTGCGGCATACACGCTTGGCTCACAACCGGCCGGCTTATCCACACTCAAAGAAGCATTCTTCGCCGATAATATAGGTCTACGCACGATGGCCGCATACGGCTTGACGCGGTCAGGTACCGCCGCGGTGCCGATGCTATTGGACGAACTTGATCGAGCCGATGCATCACTCGCTGTTCGCATTATTGACATACTGGGGGATATCGGACCTCGTGCGGCATCCGCCGCCGGAATCCTTGTCAGCTACGCATACCAGGCTGAGCCCAACATACGACGCTACGCGCTTGAAGCGCTTGGTCTCGTCATTTCACACGACGCTGAAATCGAACAAACATTTCTTGACGCGCTGTCAGCGGGGCTTGTCGACGAAGATGCCATCGCCAGACGCAACGCTACGTTTGCCATCGCGCGACTGGGCGAGCGTGCGAACAACCCAGAGACGGTGCAACGAGTCAGCGACAATCTCTACCACTGGCACCACCATGTCAGAGGTTGGAGCATTGAGGCGTTGCTGCGATTTCAAGACGCACAGGCCATGAAATCCGCCCTCAGCTACCTATCGTCGGCTCGATGGGACGAAATGCCGAAGTCCGGTGATCGACCACCCACCCCGACCCCGATGCGATCATGAAACTCGGGATCAGCCATCAACGTCCCGAAGAACTAACGAGCGAACGTTTCGACGCTCTCCACAGACTTGGCATTGAGGCCATGGAAGTACGGACCTTGGTCGACCGCGCCGATTTGGACTCCCTTGGCGAACTAAAATCACGCGTCGAAACAGCGGGGTTCGAGATCCATGAAATTATGCTCGACGACTTATACTCAGCCGATTCGTTCACCTTGGCAACGGCGGAACGCGACCGCGACATCGAACGCCTGTGTCAATTCGTTACCGATCTCGGAACGCTAGGGATCCGTCACACGACATACGCCTGGAATACGGGTGGCGGCTACCAGACAGGCACCACCACAACGCGCGGGTGCGAAACGCGTGAATTCAGGGCAAGCGTCGCCGAGGCAATGCCTAAACGCTTTACCCAGAGTTACGACGATGCGTTTATGTGGGATACCTACAGGTACTTTATGGATCGCGTACTTCCCGTCGCCGAAGCCGCTAATGTTCGCTTGCAGTTACACCCTAACGATCCGCCCATGTCGCACCAAGGCATTGCGCGCATCTTCCGGAGCACGGCCGCGTTCAGCCATGCGATGGACCTTATCGAACACCATCCGAACGCCGGCGTTCTTTTTTGCGTTGGCACGTGGGCCGAAATGCTCGGTCCAGATGGACAAGGCGAGAATATCAACGACGCGATTCGCCAGATGAGCGATCGAATCACCCAAGTCCACTTTCGCAATACCTCTGGACATCTCCCAGACTTCCACGAAACTTTTCCTGATAACGGTTACATCAATTTATTGTCGGTGCTACGTACACTTCGCGAGGTGGGCTTCAACGGCATGGTTGTGCCGGACCACGTACCGGGCGGAGGTTATCGCGAGGAAGCGTACACGTTTGGTTACATTCGCGGCCTGCTGCAGGCGACCGAGGGCTAGCTGCGATCTCGGTTACTTCCATGACGGCGTCGGTCGGCCGCGGTCAGACGTTTTTTTCGTATCCGAATAGCAGCCGGCGTTATTTCGACCAGCTCATCGTCGTTGATGAATTCGAGTGCCTGTTCGAGCGAGTGCGTGATCGGAGTCGTCAATAATATGTTTTCGTCAGTTCCGGCCGCCCGGACGTTGGTGAGTTTTTTCTCTTTCATCGGATTGACCGTTAGATCGCCGGAACGACTATGGATTCCAACGACCATCCCTTCATAGACGCTGATCCCTGCGCCTATTAACAATCGACCTCGGTTTTGCAAGTTAAACAATGCATAGCCAACCGATCGTCCTTCCGCGTTCGAAATTAGCACGCCGTTACTTCGCCCGGTGGTCAAACCGTCGACCTCAGCATCGTAACCGGCCGCTGCGCACGTCATCACACCCAACCCCGAGGTCATAGGCGCAAACTCCGACCGAAATCCCATTAAGGCTCGGGTCGCGACGCGATAACTCAAGCGCACTCGTCCGCTACCCTCATTAACAACATCCAGCAACTCGCCTTTTCTTTCGCCGAGCGACTCCATGACCGCGCCTTGATGCACATCGTCGACATCGATAGACACCGCTTCCCAAGGTTCCAACGTGACACCCGCTTGATGTCGGGTAATGACCGTGGGTCGAGACACGGCCAGTTCATATCCCTCGCGTCTCATCGTTTCAATCAGGACCGATAAATGCAGTTCGCCTCGACCCGACACCCTAAATTGATCAGGGTCCTTGGTATCGCTCACCCGCAGTGCAACGTTGTGAGACGCCTCCCGATAAAGCCGGTCGCGGATCTGACGACTGGTAAGGTACATTCCGTCCCGCCCGGCAAATGGCGAATTGTTAACGCGAAACGTCATCGTTAGCGTGGGCTCGTCGACCACTAGAGCGGGCATGGCCTCCACCGCCGCAGGATCGCAAATGGTGTCTGACACTCCCACATTATGGATGCCGGTAATGCAAACGATATCGCCCGCATCCGCGGATAAGAGATCAATCCGTTCCAACCCACGATTTGCCTGAATCGATAATATTTTCGCAGACCGTTGGCCTCCGTCAGAATCGATGACCGCAACGCGAGTGCCGGGTGTTGCGGACCCACGCCGCACACGGCCAATACCTATCACCCCAACGTATGACGAGTAGTCAAGCGTACTGATCTGCATCTGGAACGGCCCCGCATTGGCCGAAGGCGGGGGCACATGCTCGACCAACATATCAAGCAGAGGCGTCATGTCGGCGCTTAGGTTGTCGTACTCGCGGCCGGCAGTCCCTTCCGTTGCGGAGGTAAATATCACCGGAAAATCAAGTTGTCGCTCGGTCGCTCCAAGTCGATCGAAAAGATCAAAAACTCCGTCCACCACACGATCAGGTGCCGCGCCATCCCGGTCAATTTTGTTGACCACGAGGATCGGGTTTAACCCCGCCGCGAATGCCTTCGCCGTAACGAATCGGGTTTGCGGCATCGGTCCTTCAACCGCATCAACCACCAACAAGACGGAATCAACCATTGACAGGATCCGTTCAACTTCGCCACCGAAATCAGCGTGGCCCGGCGTATCGACAATATTGATCCGGCAATCTCGGTGCTCCACCGCCGTGGTTTTTGCGAGAATGGTGATGCCGCGTTCTCTTTCAAGTTCGTTGCTATCTAATGCCCGCTCCATCAATTCCACCCGGTCAGGTATCACCGTCTGTTGCAATAGACGATCAACCAAAGTGGTCTTGCCATGGTCAACGTGCGCGATGATCGCGACATTACGAATGTTCACGTCGAATTAATTCCGAATTAACGTCGTTCGCACGACAGTACGACGCATACCATGTGACACGGGACGTCTTCGAATCGACGTCAACCGCATCAAGAACAAACGTGAGCAATAACGATTAAACACTAAAAGAAATTACCAAATATAGTGAGTAGGTAGATATTTTAATCTAATTTTTTCAGATACTTACGTATCTTTTGTGCGTGTCTTTCAAGGACGATTGGGTCCGCCATATCACGTGCCATGAACGGCATTGCCTCCCCGCTCCAACGCGGGATCACGTGGAAGTGCAAATGGAAAACGGTCTGGCCAGCCGGGGCACGATTGAGTTGAGCAACCATGACACCGTCCGGGTGAAACGCTTCGTCCAAGGCTTTCGCTACACGCTGAGTCTGACGAATAACGTGCCCCAAGGCTTCGGAAGACACGTGCAAAATGTCTTGCGCAAACTCCTTCGGAATAATCAACGTATGCCCTTCGCTTTGCGGCATGAGATCCATGAACGTTAATGTCATCGCGTCTTCTTCGACGATGCACGCGGGCGCTTCGCCACGCAAGATCTTTGCAAAAATATTGTCGTCGTCGTAGCTCATGTTTTGTGTTGGCAGCGGTGCGAAGACCGCTATTGTATGATTACTCGTTCGCCACAGCGACTTAAGACTAATAAGTACCCCCGGAGATCGCCGTATGTTTAACGTTCGCAAAACTAACGTCGACGCCCAATTCGAGGTGATTAATCAATCGTATGAGACGCTCGAAGTCGAAACGCTGACACCTCACATAGGCGCTAAAGTGAGGGGCCTCGACCTTTCTCAACCGCTGACCAACGAACAAGCCCGCGATGTCCACCAAGCGTGGATCGACTGGAAGATACTGGTGTTCCCTAATCAACATCTCAACCGTGACCAGCACAAAGCCTTTGCGCGGCGTTGGGGTAAATTACACGTCCACCCCATGCAGCCGACGTACGGCGGCGATGAAGAAATTCTGGTCGTTAAAACCACACGGGATTCCGCCTATACGTCTGGTGATGGATGGCACACTGACGTCACCTGCGACCCGGTACCGCCGCTCGGTTCAATGCTCTACATCACCGAAACGCCAGCAAGTGGCGGCGGCGATACACTGTTCGCCGACATGTACCTCGCCTATCAAATGCTCTCGGATCCCATGAAAGAATTCCTCGACCCTCTGGTTGCTGAACATGACGGCGCGGGACCATACGTCGGATCATACAAATCGACGCCGCCTGAAGGCGGTTACCCTAAGTCGCAGCATCCTGTCATCGTGACCCATCCCGACTCAGGTAAAAAGCTGCTCTACGTTAATCGAGGCTTTACGTCCCACATTGTGGGTCTTGGTCGAAGCGAATCAAACGCCGTACTTGAAATGCTTTACCGTCTTATCGACTCAACCCCACGTCTTTATTGTCGTGTCGATTGGGAACCAAACAGCCTCGCTTTCTGGGATAACCGTTGCACGCAGCACCATGCAGTTTGGGATTACTGGCCAAACTCCCGATATGGCGAACGAGTATCGATCGTGGGTGATCAACCGCCACGTCACTAAATCCCCCGCTCAGAGTGGAGTCGAATCGAACAAAGAATTAGGGGACGAATTCTCGGAGAGAATTTTCTACGGTAAGGTAATTCTCTGTTCACCTCGCAATCGGTACAGCAGTCGCTGGTCACGGAATCTAGACAATGACAATTCCCCGAACGGCCTCGCGACTTCGGTAATTCTCATCCCACGCGGCAACGTGTGCATGTCCGCTAACACACGATAGTCGGCCATAACGACCAAACTGAAGCGCCGCGGCCAGAGTGCAATCGGCGACCGTGGGTTGCTCACCCATCACGAATGGACGTCCGTCCGACATCACTTCGTCAATGTAGCCCAAAGCACCGTCCGCGCGTTGATTCGCGGCATCGGCGACAGGGGGGTTGGGTGGTAATCCGATGGGCGACCGTGTCGCGTGGACAGCTTGACCGATCGGCATCATGACGCCGACGTCGATATAACGCTCCATTTCACGCGCCGCGATCCTAGCTTCCGGCGTATTGCCCAACATCGGCGGTTCCGGAAACTTATCCTCCAAGTACTCGATGATCGCGAGTGATTCGGAAAAACAGCGTCCGTCATCAAGCTCCAATACTGGGAGTCTTCCGTGTGGATTCTTCTTCAAGAATTCTGGAGTTCTTGCTTCACCTTCCGGAATATTGACCGAAACTTCATCAACCGGCAGCGCGTTCCCCAGCGCATTTTTTTCAGCGACATAAAGACGTACTTTGGTCGGGTTCGGTGCGACCTGGAAAACATAAAGTTTCACCAACTTTTCCCTCAGAAATTGACTGGCCAGCGTCTGTGAAAGCGTCCACGAGACGAGCGACATAGACCAAGTCTAAGCTACGACGTGTACCGTTTATACTTTCCGAATGACAAACGACCCTAGCCTCTTTAAATCAATGTATACGGCGCGCGCGTTGCGGCGGTTCAAACCCGATCCAGTTCCCGACGACGTACTATTTCAACTTATGGATGCGGCTATTCGAGCCCCATCCGGGCAAAATGCTCAGGATTGGCGCTTTATTTGTGTCCGGGATCAAGACGTTAAAGATCAAATGCACGAGTGGGCACAAACGCCATGGCTTCGATATCAGGCGCGTTACACGGACGATCCTGAACAAATCGACACCTTGCCACGTTCACAGCGGCTCTCGCTTCGAAGCGTTGAACATCTCGTTCAACACTTCCGCGAAACCCCCGTCGTTGTTATCGCATGTGGCCTGAAAGGACGACACTCCACACCCGGAGGGAGCATATTTCCCGCCGTACAAAACTTGCTGCTAGCAGCCAGAGGCTTAGGACTTTCAGGATCGGTTTTCAACTTCCCGCTATCGCACAAACAAGAATTTCGAGAGCTCTTGGGAATCCCGGATACCAACGACATTTTTTGCGTGCTCCCGATCGGTTATCCCAGCGACTATCACGGTCCAGTGCGTCGTAAACCTGTTAAAGACGTGGTCTACATGAACCACTTTGGCGAACGTTGGGACTTCGCCGAATCGCAAACCGAAATCGGTTGGGAGGATAAATGGCTTAGTCGTTGACGACCGCCAACATCTCCACATAACGCTGCTTTTGCCAATGTAGCGTTGATTCTTCAAGCGCCCGAGTCCAACTGCTTCGAGCCGCCGCCAGATCCCCGAGTTCACGAAAGGTCATGCCTTGCAAATAATAAAACCGGTGATCGTCGTCGCGTAAACGAATGGCCCGTTTCAAGATATCCAGTGATTCGTCATAACGCTGGTCGCCGAACGCGAGCTGGGCCCGAGCAAAGTGATAATAGGGGTTGCGGCGCCGATGCCGACTCAACTGAGCGTCGTACTCGGCCGCCTGATCGACATCCCCCATGCCTTCGAACGCACGGCCAAGACCTCCGATCGCCGATTGGTTACGCGAGTCCAATGCAAGCGCGACACGAAACGCCTCCACAGCCTGTCGATAATGGTCGCCCTGCAGGTAGTAGACGCCGAGATTCACCCATAAATCAGCGTTTTGAGCACCACCCGCGTAAAACGCTTTTAGGAGATAAGCAAAGGCCGCCCGCAACTCGCCCTGCTTCCATCGTTCGACCGAGACGTTGTTGTAGTAGAGCCCGACACCGTACCCGTCGCTGACACGCTTTGTCGGATATCCGCTCGGATCTTCAAGGTTAAAGTCGATGGTCACATCACGCGTACCGCCATAATAAAACTGTCCACCTTCAACCAAAATATTGACGTGGTTGTTCCGAATAAGCACCCCACGCACGGCATCGTAGGTCGGTGGCACCTTCGCGATCTGAAAATGAACAATGAGCCCGGCTTCACGCGCCATGGCAATAAATAAATTGGTGTAGGACAGACAGTTACCTCGTTTCGTCGCAAACGTTTCTTCCGCTGTCTGGCTGAGACTGGGTTCATAACCCGCTTCGTAATAGCCGTCATCGACAAGTGATGAAAGCAGGCGCCCCAGACGGGATACATTCGTGTTGGCGTCACTAACGCCGTCCGCAATAAACGCACGCATATCGTCGTTGATCTGCAACACGTCGACGTCAGGCATCTCCGACGCTAGCACTTTCTCACCGAAGAGCGCCCGGCCCGATAATAAGTCGTCGCGTTCAACCTCGACGTAATCCACCATGGGGGCCGTCGCGCATGCTCCGAGCGCGGAGGTGAGAAACAGAAAAAGAAATCGGGTGGTCATATTGGCTTCCAACCAAATGCTAAAACCGATAGGCATGAACCACAACGCATACATTGTCGAGACGATCTGGATAGTTGAATATGATCGCCATGCGTCTCATTCGATGCCTATGTTTATTCGCTGCACCGGCTCTCGTCGCGTACGACTTTTCCGATAATGCCGACTACCTAGCCCCAGCCTCACAGTGGCCGGCCTGGTACGCCACCGTAAAGCGCGCGTCGGATGAAGCAAACGTTATTCGCGCATGCCTTGAGAACAAGGGCCAATGCGAGCGCTGGCTTCGATCACTGCACGTCATTGTGGACCGCTCACGCGCGCTGTCGCATAAGCAACAACTGGAAATCGTCAACCGCTACATTAATCAACACCGCCACTACCGGCGTGATCGACCTAGCCGCGACGCAACGCCCTGGGGCGACGAGGGGGTCTTTGCACAGTGGTCAACGTTGCTCGAATTTTTGCAGAAGGGCGGCGACTGCGAAGATTACGCAACGGCGAAATACATGATCTTGCGACTCCTCGGGTACTCGGCGGAAGCGTTACGGATTGTGGTGGTTTATGATCGCAAAACTCGCGAGTACCACGCGGTGGTGGCAGTTAACGACGACCAGGGAAACGTTCGCCTGCTGGATATCGATAACCGTATTTATCGGGGCAAACCGGCGGCCTATCGATACATTTACGCCGTCAACGAGAACAGTATCTGGGATCACTCCGTCGCATCGACATTGCCGAAA
>DCBA01000126.1 GCA_002313255.1 Gammaproteobacteria bacterium UBA1119
AGTGGATAGCGAGCTTCAGGGCGCAGCAATGGAACGTGCGACGGCATTGCTCATTGAGATTGCTGGTGGTAATCCAGGCCCCGTTATCGAGGTCGTTGACAAAACTTCTCTGCCCCAAGCGAAGGAGCTAACGCTACGGAGCGCGAGGCTGGAACATCTACTAGGCGAGAAAATCGAAGACAAAGAAGTATTTGGCATTCTGGAGCGCCTTGAACTAAGGCCAAAGGAAGTGCCTGACGGTTGGGAAATAACAACACCAAGCCACCGCTTTGACATTTCGATCGAGGAGGACTTGGTCGAAGAGGTTTGTCGTATACACGGTTACGACGCTATACCGACTCGAACGACGCTCACGGCGATGCGGTTAAAGCCGTCCCGACGTGACCGCATCAATCCAGCGGATCTTCGCAATCTTATGGTGCATTTGGGATACAACGAAGTAATCACTTATAGCTTCATCAGTCCCGAGCGGCACGATCTCTTCTCGCCAGATATTCAGGCCCTGGTGATCGAGAACCCTATGTCCAAGGAACAATCAGTCATGAGGACGAGCCTGATCCCTGGATTGATCGACGCGTTAGTTAGCAATGTTGCGAGGCAGAGTACTTCGATTCGAATGTTCGAATATGGACAATGTTTCAACGGTGACGTCGATCACCTAGAGCAAGGGTTTCGCATTGCGGCCGCGTTATGGGGACTAAAGGATCCCGAAAATTGGACGCAGCAGGCAAAGAACGTCGACTTTTTTGATATCAAAGGTGATGTTGAGCGTCTTGTTGAAGCATGTGGTCGAAGGGTCAGTTTTGGTGCGTCGGCTCGGTCGGAGTTTCATCCAGGGCAAAGCGCAGATATTTACGTCGACGATAACGTTGTCGGGACGGTGGGGCGGATCAGTCCTCAACTCCAAAGAAAACTTAACGTGGCCGGAGACGTATTTGTTTTCGAATGCGATGTCGAACCCTTGTTGCTGAAGCGGCAACGTCGGCACAACGAAGTGTCCCGATACCCCAGTATTCGGAGGGATTTAGCCTTGGTCGTAAACCAAGCGGTCAGCAGTGAATCTGTCGAAAAATTGATACGAGAGACGGTAGGTGAGCTTCTTGTTGAGTTCAGGTTATTTGACGTCTATAAAGGCAAAGGCATTGATTCTATTGATAAAAGCCTAGCGGTAGGGTTAATCTTCCAAGATCCCGCGAAGACGCTGACCGATTCAGACGTCGGTGCTTTAGTGGAGAAAGCCGTTGTTGCCTTAGAGCAAGAAGTCGGAGCTCGGTTGCGATAACACGTCCGACTATTGCTGTCGTTGCGAACGCTTTAGTCATCGAAGTGTTGAAACTGGGATTCGACGACCGGGGAAGGCCGGAGAGAAGCTGATGGGAGCCTTGACGAAAGCACAGATGGCGGATCGTTTATTCGAAGAACTTGGTTTGAATAAACGCGAAGCAAAAGAGATAGTCGAACTATTTTTCGATCAAATTCTGATGGTTTTGGAGCGGAACGAGCAGGTAAAGATCTCCGGATTTGGGAATTTTGATCTCCGTGACAAGCGAGAGCGGCCAGGTCGGAACCCGAAGACCGGTGAAGAAATTCCTATTACTGCACGCCGTGTCGTTACGTTTCACCCAGGACAGAAATTGAAAGCTCGAGTTGAGGCTTATGCCGGACCAGAGTCAGACTAGCGATCTACCGCCGATTCCGGGAAAGCGATATTTCACCATCGGCGAAGTGAGTCGTTTGTGTGATGTTAAACCCCATGTGTTGCGATATTGGGAACAGGAATTCTCACAGCTTAAGCCGGTAAAACGTCGCGGCAATCGAAGGTACTACCAACGGCTAGACGTCTTGACGATTCGCCAGATTCGGTCGCTGTTACATGATCAGGGATTTACGATTGGGGGCGCGCGCCAACGTCTTTCGAGCGACGACGCAAAAGAGGACCAAACTCAGTTTCGATTGTTAGTCAAGCAGATGATTTTTGAGTTGGAAGATGTATTCCAGAATTTGAAGTCATGAATGCCTGGCCGATTCTTTCAGCCCTTCGCAAGAGTTAATTGAGGATTGATGGCCTCGGCGCTTCACCTATCAAGGTGGGTGGGCCATCAGCCCGGTTTTCGAATCCCTTTGAATCGGGCGCTGGTCGAGGTGCGTGGTACCCGGTAACACGATTTTCGAGGTGTATAATCGTTCGTACGGGGCGTAGCGCAGTCTGGTAGCGCACTTGACTGGGGGTCAAGTGGTCGCAAGTTCGAATCTTGCCGTCCCGACCAATCAACTAATTGCGACGGCTTGTGATTAGCTATAGTTGGAACGTGAAAAAGTGTTTTGCTGTTGTCGCTGCGATCTTGGTGCTAAGTTCTTGCGGTCTTGTAAAAGCCATCGACTATTCTTTTTATGTTCGGGACCATGGTGAATACCAAATTCAAGGGAATTGTTTTGGGATTGAAGATCAACCTAAACAACGGTTGCTGATTACCGACTGTGGTGGATACATTAATGTTTTGGTGTCGACACTCTCGCTGGGTTTGTCGCGTTCGTCTGAAAGAACTTCAACAATCTATAAGAATGCAACCAAAGAATACCTGGGCATTAAGTATGCAGAATGTGAAATTACAAAGTCGCGTGATTTAGGCGGACGGATGTTCGAGTTCTTCTACAGCTGCCCAAGCCGAAAAAGGTCAGTTCAATCGCGCGAGGCTCGGGCTGTTAGGTAACGACAAGCGAAATCTCAAATGCCAGACGCTAAGCTCGCAACCTTCATTGAGGCCGCAATGCTTGCAGGCGCGAGCAAAGCCGAATTAGAGCAGGCTCTTGTCGAAGCTGAGTGGTCAATGGAGCAGATCGCTGACGGACTAAGATCGATTGCCGACGTGGACTTTGTCATTCCCGTGCCTACGCCGAAACCACAACCACTGGCCCGCGACGCGTTTCTCTACCTAATTACGTTTGGAGCGCTTTACGTGAGTGGATTCCACTTTGGTGCGCTACTGTTCCAGTTCATCAACTTGACCTTTCCCGATCAGCTCGGTCAGTCAGAACTGATGACTCTGGATTTTATGCGCGTCGCAACGGCCGCGCTTATCGTCGCTTACCCGTTGTTTATTTCGGTTAGCTACTACACTAATCGGAGTCTTGTCTTGAACCCTGTACAACGTACATCGGCAGTACGGCGTTGGCTGACATACATCACGTTGTTTGTCGCTGCCTGCGTGATTACTGGTGACGTTATCGTCCTGATATATACCTTGCTGTCTGGCGGTCTTTCGATTCGGTTCCTATTAAAAATAGTGGTGGTAGGCCTCATTGCGGGTGCGATCTTTGGGTACTACGCGTGGGCCATCAGGGCGGACGATAAGGCGCTTGCACGATGAACGTTAACGGGTTTTCGTTATGGACCTCCTCCTGTGCAGTTGCCTTGGTCCTGATCGCTGGCTTCGTGATCTCGGGTTCGCCTAGCGAACAGCGCTTGGTGCGTTTGGACGGGCTTCGGGTCGCGCACTTGGTTCAACTGACTGAGGCTTTCGATGATTATTGGGAAGTTCGAGACGAACTACCATTAAAGATGAGTGAGCTGTTGGATGGTCGCCGACTTTCCCGTATGCCTTCCGATCCAGAGACCGGATTGGCGTATGAATACGAGCAATTGGATCCGACTAGTTATCAGCTTTGCGCAACCTTTGACCGGCCATCGGCGTCGCAGTTAGCTGTTGATTTTTGGATTCACGACGCTGGACGTAACTGCTTTTCGTTCACCCACTCGGACGTAGAAAATGACTGAACTCTCTTTTTTTCGGGATATAGCTTGCAGAGTCTTTTACTTCACAATCAGTAAAGTTTCGAGTTTGCTACTGGCAGATAATGAGCCGCCCGAAGTTGCGTCACGGATTAAGGGGCCGAGGCGTAGGTTCTTAGGCCTCGGAAAGCTCGGCTAATCAGGGGCCGCATCGTGGAAAGCGTAGAGCTGGTTCTTACCGTGAAATCTGTACATCGATCGGTGGGCTGGTATTGCAACTTTCTCGGGTTTACGGCGGGCTTCTTAAATGAGGAATCAGGTGAAGAGAACTCCCTAAATTACGCTGTGTTGAGAAACGGGAATGCTGGTATACACCTCGGTTTAGAACGCGATATGGGGGTTTTGGCCGGAAACGGAAGATGTAATTTCGTCACTCGGCAGTTTGACGAGTTGCATAAAAGGGCTGTGAACGCGAATGCCACGTTTCATGTAGATCTTGGCGAGATTCCCTCGGGCGCAAGGAGTTTCGGTATAAGAGATCCCGATGGGAATATATTGACGTTCGTTGAGACACGTTGAGGGTGTCGATTGCCAAACAAACGACTTTGACATTGCTGGTATACGCGACACCTAATTACTCGTCCTAACCGAAGCACCCGATTTGCCGTTGACCGATAAATCCCGTCTCTTAATGACCTTGGTTGGATTTGGTCTGGCGCTACTTATCGCTCATCCAGCTTTTGCACTACTACTCGGTGCGGTTATCAGCGTCGTATTTGTTCCGAAGTTACCGAAGATTACGAAGCAGGGAGGTAAATTTCTCCTCCAAGGCGCGATTGTTTCTCTCGGTTTGACTATGAATGTCCAGACTCTATGGAGCGTTAGCCAAGATTATTCCCTACTGATCGTGGGTTATGTGTTTTTAACACTTTGTTTGGGATTGCTGCTGGGGCGATTTCTCCGTACCGATACCGATCAAGCCCGGCTACTTGTTTCTGGAACCGCGATTTGTGGCGCCACGGCAATTGCGACACTTGGTCCGGTTATTCGTGCCCGGTCAGAATCAGTGGCAGTGTGCCTCGCCGTCGTGTTTCTACTTAATGCGATCGCGATCCTTGTGTTACCACAGATCGGTGGTTACTTCGGGCTTTCGCAAACCCAGTTTGGTGTGTGGGTCGCTCTGGCCATCCACGACACAAGTTCCGTGGTTGGTGCAGCGGCAATCTATGGTGACGAGGCGTTGCAAGTCGCAACGACGGTTAAGTTAGTGCGCACGCTATGGTTGATCCCATTGATACTCGCTGCAGGGATCTTAATGAACCGTCGTGAGACGAAGATGAGGTTGCCAGGGTTTGTTCTCCTATTTGTGCTGTTCTCAATCATTGGCAGCATGTCGAACATGCCTGTGGAGTGGCTCACGGGGATAAAGATGTTGAGTCGAATGATGTTGGTTGCGGCTCTATTCTTCATGGGATTAGAGATCACGAGACAGACGCTTAGGAAACTGAACGGCCGCGCTGTTTCGTTAGGTGTTTGTCTTTGGTTGATTGTACTACCCACGACATTCTGGGCCGTTAAGATCTGGTAACACCATATATCAAGGCTTATATAGTTAGATCGAATAAGTATTTCCCACGTTAAGCGCTCCGAAGTACGGTTTGTGACATGGTTGTTAGAGCTACCAAGGTCGATTGGTTGAGCGTGGGAAGTACCCTCATCGTTGGGGTTTTCTTTGTCGCGGCTATCCTTTTATAACGACTTTTCTGGTCTTTTCCCGTGCTGTAAGTTCGTGGGACGACGAAATGCAGGGCCTGGCAAGGACAACCGCTGTGTGCCACGATGGGACGCTTTAAACCGAGAATGAGCGTATGAGCGGGGTCAAGGTCGGTGCAGATCGAGTTATGGCGGATACAGAGGCGGTTTCGTCAGCCTATGTGCCCCCCTTTGAGCTTACGAAGGGGCAGTCGCCGCCGTTTGCAGCGAATGAGGGATTGTCCTACATGTCGTTTGATCGGGACGGGGATGCAGGAACCACAGCAGCAACGGAAGCCGCGCTTGCCCAGATCACCGAAGGGGAAGGGCAGGCCGTTATCGACATGCTTGACGACGCACCCCTCGGTCCCATCGAAACCAAATGGGGTGTAGGGTTTCGGGATTATTCCGAGTGCTTGGAATATATTCGAGCGAACAACATCGAAGCCCCGGATGGCGGAATGGCTCTTCCTCTGCGGTACACGGTCCACGAGCAACCGTCTTATTCCATCGTCTCGTCGAACGCACTGTGGCGAGATCCGGAGCGCGAGGCCGATGCGAAAGCACTACGCAAGAACGAGCGAGATCACGGGCGGCGCTGTCTCTATTTTCCGCAGATTTTGCGAGATGCACGGCGAATGGAGGAATACCATCCAGGCCTTTCTCCCAACAGTCCAGCGTGCATGGACAAGCTTGGTGTCTCTTTGGCGTACTGTGAGTCTAAGTGCGAGAACTTCTATGACGCAGCGGAGGTGGAGCGTGTGTTCTACCCAGAGATCGAGAAGCTTCTCTTAGAATTTTTCCCGGACGCGACAGACGCACTCGTATACAACCACGATGTGTTTGATAAGGACTACGAGGGCGATCGCACCGAGGATCAGGACAAAAAGATCCCTGGCGTAAACGCAGGGTACGCCAATCTCGTGCACAACGACCTGAACGACAACAGCGGACGCGTGCGCTGCCGTGAGCTACTCACGAGAAACTTGCGGAACTTCGGACGCGAGCAGCACTACACGGAGGACCAGGCCGACCAGAAGATGTCACGACGGTTCATGTCGATTAATCTCGCCAAGCCGATGGAGACGGTGCGCCAGAATCCCTTCGTGCTCTGCGCGTGGCCTTCTTTTGCGGATCAACCGTACATCACCAATTATCGCGTCTACGACGACCGTGTTGGTGAGACCACACGCTTCACCTATCGACCCGATCACGACTGGTACTGGTTTCCCGAGCAGAAGTCCACCGAGGTATCCATGCTCAAGTGTTACGACTCCGTCACCGACGGTTCCGTCTCGCGTTGGTCTTTTCATACGGCTTGCGTGGACCCAACCGCGTCCGACGACGCACCATGTCGCAAGAACGTCGTGGTTCGATCGTATGTCTTCTTTTAAGAAGAGATACCTTCACTAGCCGGTAGTTCCGCGTACAGCGGTACGCGGTAGGATCAACCTCGCGAATGGGTGCAACGTCGGATGCGCTCGAAACCCTTTGTAGAACAAGAAAAGCCCAGCGCCAAGTTGAGTTTCGCGCCATAACGTTTGGTCGACCTGCATTTGATCGTGGTTTCCAGGTTGTGCGGTCATGGCTTCCAGATAAAAAACCTTCGCATCCTCAATCGCCTGCTTGAACCAATGCAGCTCGTCGATTGGGAGACGATTTAGGTCCAGATACTCGCCCAATTTGTGGAGGTTTTCTTCGATTGATAGGTCCGATACACATGCAAGCGTGCGTCCTCCGCGGCGCCTCCTACCCAGTTCATACCATGGTTTCAGGGATGAAAGTTCACCCGCGAGGCGTGACTGCCAGTTGCTGCCATTATTGGCTTTGGGAAATGAAACGGGACAAGCGGGTACAGTCTCACGACTCACTTTGGGTGCATTAACGGGATAGTCTTCTAATATAGGTCCTCGATCACGCTCGAGTAAATTCAATGATGCAGCAATGACGCGGTGTTGGAATTGGGCGTCGTTAGGAACGCCCAACGGGCGGCCCAACGAGAAACTCACCCAAAGCGACCGCGGGGGTCGCATACTTTCGGCATTTTCCCGCACTAGACTAATACCGGTGGTCATGAGGCCCGCCCGCTCTAAGTAATAGCTGATTGCGCACACGGCGCGCGTGCAGTTCGGTCATACGGGTGTCAGGAAGACAGCGTCCACTTGATCTTGTTTCAGCAGGTGGGCGACCTGATCGGCGCTTTGCTCATAGGCTTCAGGCATAAGACCAGCACCCATAAAACTGTAATGAACGCTCGCCAACGAGTCGATGGTGCCGACATTTGCTAGTTCTTTGAATCGATCGATGGGAAAAACCAGGTTGACGTCTTCGGCAAATCCGATGCGATCAAAGTTGGCGGAACTGTGCGACATGATGAGATTGCTGGAGTCTTCCTCACCTGGAATAGGGCGGAAGCTCGAATCGGTAAAGTCGAAGGATTCGTCGTCTTGGAAATGTATACCAGCCGTGGTGATCAGTGCGACTCGCATTTCTTTCAGCGGCTTTGCGTGTTTCGTCCAGCAATGTGGGCCCAAAGGCGGGAGATTTTTGTCTAAGAGGTGCTCACGTTCATAGTCGGGTAGGTCTGTTGCGCGGACCAAGGTAGTCTCGAATTACCGCTTAGAGATTGTCGCGATAGTCGGCCTCGATGTGTTGGTCGATCGATTGGGCGATATCAGGTCCTACGGTCTTTCGAGCAGCAAAGATTTCACCGAACGAGACGCGGTAGTTTTCTTGCCACGTATTGCTGTCCCACAACTTGGATCTCAACATGGCCTTTCCACAGTGAAAAAAGCACTCGTCGACAAAGACTCGGATGGCGAGTGTCGCAGGTTTGTCGCGTGCTGCTAGTTGTTGCAAAAGATCTGGCTCACACGAAAGTTCCGCTCGGCCATTGATTCGGAGTGTCTCCCGCGTATTCGGGACAATAAACAAAATGCCGACATTTGGATTCGACAGTATGTTCTGGTGACCGTACGCGAGCTTATTGCCGGGTCGATCAGGAATTAACAGCGTGCGTTCGTCCAATACTTCAACAAATCCCGGGGCGTCTCCTTTGGGCGAAGCATCCATACGTCCGACTTCGTCCGCCGTCGACAACACGATAAAAGGACTCTTCTCGATGAATTCCCGTGCGAAGTGATCCACGTGGTCCATGTTCTTTTCATGAAGCCCTGGGATCTCTTCCCCAATTACCTCGCGTAATTCCGCCATGCTTTGTATGGTATTACTGGTCAAAACACCCTCCTCAATGCGTCTCGAACTGTATGACGACCGCGAGTATACGCGACTGTTAGAACGGGCTCCGAGGCCTTTGTTCATCTGCGATGCGGGGTAGGACTCGGATCGACGATGGTTAAACATGTTAGAGTCGATAGATCTCACTGGCCAACGAACGATATGCGGCACACTTATGTAGCAGCTGGCGTTATCGCTTTACTCGGTGTTTTGTGGCTCGGGTCCGGGCTGTTTCAGGACGATAGACAAAATGACGTTGCGTCAACGCTAAATGAAAAGAATCTTCGTTACGCTGAGATAAACAAGGATCGGTCTCGAACTCGTGTGAAAGCGCGCGTTATTGAATCCACATTGCGTACCCGAAACGTGCGTCTTAGGGGTCGAACGGAGCATAAGCGGACGGTCCAAGTGCGGGCCGAAACCACGGGTAGTGTCGTTGAGCGCGCGGTCGAACGCGGCGCGTATGTAGAGGAGGGAAGCCTTCTCTGTCAGCTATCAACGGATGATCGTCTGGCGCGTTTGGCCCACGCCGAGGAGGCTGTCAACGAGGCAAAAATCGAATACGAAGGAAGCAAACGTCTTGAGGTCGAGGGATTTCAATCGAGAACCATGATCGCTAAAGCGAAGGCAAAGCTGGCCGCGGCCGAAGCTGTGCTGACAACAAGTTCCCTGGACCTCGAGAAAATTTATATACGCGCCCCCTTCGACGGTATTGTCGAAGAGACGCACGCGGAAGTAGGCGATTACCTTGTGCCGGGCGGCGGTTGCGCCACCGTGATAGATCTTGATCCGATGCTTGTTGCAGCGCGCGTGTCGGAACGCGACGTCTATCAGCTCCATCCTGGCATCGTGGCGACGGGTGTTTTAAGCGACGGTAGCTCCGTGATGGGTCCGATTACGTTTGTTGGCCAACTAGCCGACCCGACGACGCGTATGTACCGTGTCGAATTCCAAGTCGAAAATGGAGACCACACCGTGCGTTCGGGGATTACGACAGAAGTTGTAATCCCAGTGGCCACGATTATTGCCCACAAGATCAATCCATCGTTGTTTGCACTTGATGAAACAGGTGCGATAGGTGTGCGGACACTGGGTAACGACGATGTTGTCGAATTTCATCGGGTCGATGTGTTTGACGACGATGAAGACGGTGTATGGGTAACTGGCCTTCCGAGCACTACGCGTCTCATTACCGTCGGGCAAGAGTTGGTTTCGTCGGGTGACTATGCCGATCCTGTCCTCGAAGAATACATACCCGCCTCGTTAGACATGGAAATTTCCCGTGAATTGCGATCGGGCGCCAGGGCCTTCGACAGCGCGACGCCCGAACCCAAACCAATCGGTGTTGGCCGCCGCAACGTCCTCGACGACGTATGACCAGCAGGCTCATCCGCGCGGCGATTAATCGTTCTAGAACGACGCTGCTGGTGATGGTGGTCATCATTATTGCCGGGCTATCGGCGCGCTTGTCGATTCCGGTCGAATCGCAACCGCACGTCGAGGTGCCGATGTTCTTGGTCGACGTTTATCACGAAGGGATTTCGCCGGAGGACGCTGAACGTCTCTTGGTAATGCCTTTGGAGACCGAGCTGCGTGCAGTTGAAGGTATTGACGAGGTGACTGGATTTGCCTCCGAAGGAAGTGGCACGGTGTTGGTCGAATTTGTCGCTGATTATGATCTAGATGAGGCGCTTCTCGATGTACGGGAGGCCGTCGATCGTGCCAAGCCCGAATTCCCGACGACGGCAGAAGAGCCGTACGTCCGTGAAATTGTTGCCGATGATATGCCCATCATCCAGGTCAGTTTGATTGGCAGCGACGTGGCTGAGCGGACTGTTTACAACTTGGTGCGCGAAATACGTGACGACATTGAGGCGATTCCGGACGTGCTTGAAGGACGTCTACAAGGTCATCGAGAAGAACTGCTAGAAATTGTGATCGATCCGACTCGGCTCGATGTATACCAAATCTCCAATGAAGAGTTGATCAGTACGATCGTGCGCAACAATCGTTTGGTGCCGGCGGGTTCACTGGATACGGGCGAAGGACGGATGTCTATCAAAGTGCCGAGCGTCATTGAGTCCGCGGGCGATGTTTTTAACATACCGGTCCGATCGACTCGCGATTCTGTCATCACGCTGGCCGACGTCGCATCGGTGCGCCGAACCTTTAAAGACCGCGTGCGTTACGCGCATGTCGACGGGAATCCTTCGATGACGATTGATGTATTGAAACGAACCAATGCGTCCATCATCGATACGGTCCAACAGGTTAAAGCCGTAACCGAGACCTATCGTTCCCGATTGCCGGCTAACGTACGCATGCTCTATACCAACGACCAAGCGCCAAACGCGCAGGCGCAAGTGACCGAGCTCCAAGGCAATATCGTTACGGCACTCTTCCTCGTCATGGTTGTGGTGGTCGCGGCGATGGGATTTAGAAGCGGGATTATTGTCGGACTTAGCATTCCGGTCGCGTTTCTATTTGCCCTCATCTTTATTCATCAGCTCGGCTATACGTTTAATTTCATGGTCATGTTCGGCATGTTGCTCGGGCTTGGCATGCTCATTGACGGTGCGATCGTTGTCACCGAATACGCTGATCGAAAACTTGTGGAAGGGTTTGATCGGCGGGACGCCTATACGTTAGCCGTTGACCGCATGTTTTGGCCCGTGACAGCGTCCGTGGCCACCACCTTGGTTGCATTTCTACCGTTGATATTCTGGCCCGGCGTCGCCGGAAAGTTCATGCGCTATCTACCCGTCACCGTGTTCGCGGTTTTGTCGGGGTCGCTGCTTTACGCTTTGGTCTTCGGTCCGACGATTGGTTCGCTCGTGGGACGAGCGAGTCGGAAAAATCAACGAGCAGTTGAGGACTTAAAACAACTTGAATCAGGTGATCCAACACAGCTAGCTGGTGTTACGGGTGCGTACGCGCGGTTGCTTACATTGGCCAGTCGGTACGCTGTGGTCACGACGGCGATTACGATTCTTACATTGATCACTTCGTTCGGACTCTTTTACGTCCGGGGCACGGGTATGACGTTCTTTACGGAAAATGATCCGACGTTTGCCCACATTAGCGTTCGAGCACGCGGCAATCTTGCGGCCGACGAGGTGTATCAAATCGTTCGTGAAGTTGAACAAACCATTTTAGATATTCCAGGCATATTGGAAGTCAACATGAACACTGGAACCACCGGATTCGGCAATGGCTGGACGGGTGGGGGCGAGGCCCAGGACAGCGTGGGCTCGTTGTATTTGCAATTCCATGAGCAAAGAGATCGAGAGCTCAGGGGCGCCGAAATCATTGATCGTATCCGTCAACGGACCGCTCAAATTCCTGGGATCGTCGTCGAGGTGCAAGAATTAGAGATGGGTCCGCCCGTCGGTAAGGATGTTCAAATTCAATTTTCATCGAATCATCGAGGAATTCTTGAACCGGTGGTCACCCGTGTCCGCGAATATCTTGATGCGGAAGTAAGTGGCTTGCGCGACATTGCCGATACGCGGTCGCTCCCTGGTATTGAGTGGACTCTGACTGTGGATAAAGCTCAGGCGGCGCTATATGGCGCCGATGTGACGCTCGTTGGTATCGCAGTGCAACTCGTAACGAATGGACTAAAAGTCGGCGAATATCGACCCGATGGCGCAGATGAAGCGGTGGATATTCGTGTCCGTTATCCCAACCGTGAACGGGGATTCAGGGCGCTCGATGAGCTAACGCTCACCACGCAGAATGGGCGAGTTCCAATTTCGAATTTCGTGACGCGAGCTGCCGTTCCGAATGTGGACACCATTCAGCGGATCGACGGAAAGATTGTTGAATACATCCGTGCCAACGTGATGCCCGGCGTGCTAGCGGATAATAAAGTCGACGAAATCCAAGCATGGCTCGATGCTCAGGCGTTTGATTCCAGAGTGAGTATTGATTTTCGCGGAGCCAATGAAGAACAGAATCAATCCATGGATTTCATCATTAAAGCGATGATTATGTCGGTGCTACTGATGTTTGTGTTGCTGGTGACGCAGTTCAACAGTTTCTATCAGGCGTCGCTCATCTTGTTTGCTGTGGTGATGTCGACCGCGGGTGTCCTTCTGGGGCTTGCGGTCACGGGAACGCCCTTTAGTGCTATTTTGACTGGAATAGGCATCATTTCGCTGGCCGGGATTGTCGTTAATAACAACATCGTTCTGATCGACACGTACAACCGTATGCGGCGTGAAGAGCCGGATCTCGACTACATTTCGCTTATCGTTCGAACGGGTGCGCATCGCCTGCGTCCCGTGTCCTTAACGGCGGTCACCACGGTTCTTAGCTTGTTGCCGTTGGCAAGTAATTGGTCGATCGACTTTGTAAACCGCACTGCGTATTACGGAAGTTCGGTGTCCGGCTTTTGGGTTCCCTTGGCTCAGGCCATCGTGTTTGGGCTCACCTTTGCGACCCTGCTCACCTTGGTGTCGACGCCTGCGATGCTGGCGCTGCCCCATCAACTACGTGCCATGTCTAGCAGCCTTCTAAAAAAGTCCCCGGCGGCAGGTTTACAAGCGGAGTCGCAGTAGTCATTGGCCGGCAGAGGTTTGGTTATTTAACGAAAATAAGGTGCGTGCTGTTGTGAAGCGTTTTCTGACCAAGTTGATCGGATCGATGGGGCTATCCAACAGCACCCATGCCGATATTGCGACGGAAGAATTAAGGGACGTTCTTGACCGATCGACCGAGAGTGGCCGTTTGAGAGGCGTTGTTGCACTCGTCGCTGATCACAGTGAAATTCGCTTCGAACACGCATCAGGCGAGGCACGCGCTGGCGTACCGATGAAACCGGACATGCTTTTCAATATTGCGTCCATGACCAAACTGGTGACGACCGTCGCAGTTCTGCAGCAGGTGGAAGCTGGAGATCTCGATTTGGATGTCCCCGTTGACCGTTATCTACCCGAACTGCGATCTATTCAGGTTCTCGAAGGATTTGCGGACGATGGTTCGCCACGCCTTCGTCCGGCACGGTCGGTTCCGACAGCGCGTGAGCTTCTGACCCACACGTCCGGCTACGTCTACGAGGTTTGGAATGCCAATGCGTTCGAAGCGTTACAGCGTGGTTTGGTTGAGTCGTTGTTTGCCGGTAGACCGGCGCTCGATGCTTCGCTTGCATTCGACCCCGGCCAACGCTGGGAATACGGTATAGGTATTGATTGGGCCGGTTTGCTTCTAGAAGCGGTTAGTGGAGAAAACCTGATGGGGTACTTCGGTTCGCACGTCTTTGGTCCGCTCGAGATGATCGATACGGCGTTTGATATTCCGGAAGTCACAATGGATCGTGTCATGACCCAATTCGGACGCGGCCCGACCGGCTTAACGGAGCTACCTGACCAAGCGGTACCTGGCCGTTATGAATCAACGCGTTTTTACAATGGCGGCGGCGGACTGAGCTCGACCGTTAAGGACTACAGTCGATTGCTCAGGGCGTTATTAAACGGTGGAGAACTGGATGGTCAACGCGTCCTGAGTCGGTCGACGGTGAATCAAATGTTTACCAATCAGATTGGCGTACTGGATGCCGGTGTTTCAGATACGCAAATGCCCAATATGAGTAATCCGATCGACATGGCTTTCGGTGCGTCAGGCCGCTGGGGGTTGGGCTTTTTACTTCATCCGGATGGAACGCCGAACGGCAGAAAGCCCGGCAGCGCCTCTTGGGGAGGGATTTTTAATTCGTACTTTTGGATTGATCGGACGAGCGATATTTGCGTCATTCTCGCGACTCAGATTCTTCCATTCTACGATCATGAGACGATTTCGGTATTGCAAGAGTTTGAGCGCGTTCTATACGATGTCACCGAGGATCATTCGCATTAAGTGGTTCCTGGGTGGCGATCGAGGGGCTCGAAAAAACTTATAGATAAACCGCGAGTGTTTCGTTCGCGGCCATCTTCCACCGGTCGGTTGAGTTCTAAGCGCCCAGTTTAGAGCTGGGAGACTCGTTGCCGTACTTAACCCGAGAACTCCTGTAAGGCCTTGTGTCAAGCCATCGCAACGCTGGCGTTGGCAATTAAGACGATGGTTCCGTCTTCCTTTTCGATCCAGGTAAAGACGGCTTCACGGGAGGGATCTTCGTCGATGGGACCCATCGCAATCCCTTGAATGGATATAACGTCATCTGGCCAACAAGGGTTAGTGAACTTTACGTCCAGCTTTCCCGTACTGAACCAACGTTCGCCATAGTTGGTTTCCAGAAGATGGCCGATATATGCCATTGTCATTCGACCACCTACCACCACTTCCTGAAAACCTAACTCGAGCGATGCTTGCTTATCGGTGTGGTAGCTCTTGCTCCCGTGAAAATACTGTCCACACATTTCCAACGTAATCGTCTTTTCAAGATTCTCAAGAGGCATTCCCTCGGGCACGATAAATTTTCGTGCGCCTTGCTTCTCGCTTGGTTCACGAAACTCTACTTGGTCGACCGGCTCGTCCAGAAGGAAGGATTGGTGATGATTTGTCGTCAGTACGTCATCTCCGGCGGCATCTTTCATCGTGATCGCCGTATTGACCAGCGTACGATTTCGCTTTTTGTAGATGTCCTCAATATAAGCTTCCGTTTCGTAGTGCGCGCCCGCTTGCATCGGTTTGCAGAAGCTCCATTCCTGTCGCATCCACAGGTGGCCACGTAGTTGGCTGAATGCCGACTCGCCAAAGTAGTTGTCCGCATCCGTGGCGATCATGGTAGGTACAGGGGTGGCGCCGGTGTCGAAACGAGATCGTTCTAGATCAAGACCGTCGAAATAGTCGTTTAGTAACGCGTTGGTGACCGTGAATTGCTTATTAGGCAGTTGTTTCCCAACGCTAGGTTCGGGTCGGGTTGCATCGCTCATGCCATTCTCCTATGTCGACATAGTCGATACAGTACCACGGTGAATAACCCGTCCGCGGAGGGTTAAGTAGACCAGGCCGTTGAAATATTGTTTGGCGAGGTTGAAGGCGCGAGCTGGGTTCCGACGAGGTTAGGCCAGAACTGGTGGAGGGTCGTTGGACTACAGAATACGATATCGTCGATGAGGTTTGCTGTGCAAAGGTATTCTGTCGAATTACGTTCGCATCCATCCGACGGACTTAGTCCATCGCATTAGGCGCCCATGCCAATCAACGCTTTCTCCCTAATACTTTGCTTGTCCTTACTTCTTGAAGCTTGCCATAAGGTGGACAGCAATCCCTCGGATCATGGATTCGAAGACATCACTCTGGAGACACGGCTAAATTTCCAACACACATCCGGTGTCGAGGGACGTTACCTATTACCTGAAATTATGGGATCGGGCGGTGCACTTTTTGACTATGACAACGATGGCGATCTTGATATCTATCTCGTCAACGGCGGCAAGCGAGCGGCTAACAAGAGCGATTCGGCAAACAAACTCTTCCAACGAAATGTGGATGGCTCGTATCAAGACGTCAGTAAAACCGCCGGGCTCGATGATGCGGGTTTTGGTATGGGTAGTGCGTTGGGCGACTTCGATAACGATGGAGATCTCGACATTTACGTTTCAAACGTCGATAACGACCGGCTCTACCTTAATAACGGCGACGCGTCATTTTCCGATATCTCGGAAGAGGCTGGAATCCAAGGACACGGTTGGTCGAGTTCAGCAACCTTTTGCGATATCGACGACGACGGATTTCTGGACCTCTACGTTGCGACCTACGTGACACAAGAACCGCTGCAAGCGTGCGCCGACGAGACCGGTGACATCGATTACTGCGCGCCAAACGCCTTTCGCGGCGAATCGGATCGACTCTACCGAAACAACGGAGACGGCACGTTTACGTTTATCGGAAGAAAATCGGGGATTTCTAAAAAAAACAACAACGCACTCGGCGTCGTTTGCTTTGACTTCAATGGGGATCACCGAGACGACTTCTTTGTCGCCAACGATGGTGAACGCAATTACCTTTGGATCAACAAGGGCGATGGAACATTCGACGAGCGTGCCGTTGCATACGGCGTGGCGGTCAATCTTTTTGGCGACACTGAAGCAAGCATGGGCATTGCCCTTGGCGACGTAAATGCCGACCAACGATTGGACCTGCTGTTAACCCACTTGGACGAAGAGACGAATACGCTGTACCTCAGTACAGGTGACCGCGTATTGACCGATGCGACAATCCAATCCGGTCTTGGTGTTCCGAGCATCCCGGAGACTGGTTTTGGGGTTTCCTTGTTTGATGCTAATCAAGATGGGGTGCTCGACGTCGCGATTGGCAACGGAAGAGTGCGCAAACAACCCGGAAGCGCGCCCGACCCAGGTGCCGGAATTTTGGATCAATTCCATGATGATTATGCAGAGCCGAATCGCCTAATGGTCAATGTGGGCAATGGGAAGTTCGCTGATTGGTGTGCTGTGTCCAACCCCTTTTGTACTGATCTCCACGTAAGTCGGGGATTACTAACGGGCGACATCGATGCAGATGGCGATCTCGATATCCTAGTTATGAATTCGAACGGGCCGGCGCGACTGTATCGAAACGCAATAGCCGACAAAGGAGGTTGGCTAAAGCTCCGCTTACTTGATCCGACCTTAAATCGAGACGCAATCGGTGCGCACGTTCGCATTAAAGTCGGAGACGCATGGCAGATTCGGCCCGTCATCCACTCGGACGGTTACTTATCAAGCCGCGATGCGGTCGTGCACTTCGGACTTGGTAGCGCACTTGCTGCGGATGAAATTGTGGTGACGTGGCCCCGCGGTGAGCGTGAACGATTCCCACCGTTAATGCGCAATCAAATGGTCGTCTTGCTGAAAGGTCAAGGTACGGCGGTTGAGGTGGCGAATTGAGCAAGTGGTCCGGCCCAATTGGCCAATTTGGATGCTTCGTTTTCCTATTATCTCTGCCACTTGAGGCCCAGAGCGCTGAAATACCTGAAATTCAAACCAACCACATGGAAGCCGCGGTCGCACAACTCATCGATACGACGCGAGCCCGTCTAGAAAAAAATCTCAATTCGGCAGAAGCCTGGGGTCGGCTTGGCATGGTGTACCACGCTCATGGATTACTGCAGCCCGCCATTGTTTGTTATCAACAAGCGGCAAAACAGGACTCCACTGATTATCGCTGGCCCTATCTGGCTGCAACCGCGCTGAGAAATTCGAACCGGACAGACGCGATTGCCTATTACGCGGAAGCATTGAAGTTAAAGTCGAATGACCACGTACTTGCCGTCACTTATGCGGACACGCTCATCCGAAATGGGCAATACGAGGACGCGCAAGTTCTTTATGAAGCCGCTTTACCGATCAACGAGACTCAAAGTTTCGCCCTAATCGGTTTGGCCCGAATCACGTATATCGACAACGATTTAGTAGCGGCGCAAACACACTTGCAGAACGCACGCCAAATCGATCCAAACGATCGCGAAATTTATACGCTTCTTGCACAAGTCCATATGGGCCTGGGAAACGAAGAGGCGGCAAAGGAGTCGGAATGGTTGGCACGAACGTACCCACACGCAAAAGTTCTTGATGTCCCGATCATCGAGGCAATGCATAGCTTCGCCGAAACCGCTGGTGCGTTCGTGGCCCGCGGAAAACGTAAGATGGAGTTGGGAGACTACCGGGGTGCAGAATCGGCGTTTCGGCGGGTACTGGCACGCCGCCCCGGCTTGGCATTCGATTATGGCAATCTGGCAAACGTTCTAGCACGTCAAGGTCAGTACGCCGAAGCCCTTGAATATTTTGAGCGTGGACTCAAGATAAATCCCAACAATGTCGAAATGTTGAGTAATCAGAGCCTCGCATTAATGGCGGACGACCAGTTGGACCGTGCCGGAAAAAAACTGATTAAAGCAATCGAACTGGATCCCAACTACGGCCACGCGCACTTTAATCTCGGCGTTCTTCGTTATCGCCAACGTAACTTTAGTGAGGCGGTGGTGTATTTTCGTAACGCACTTTCGACGAATCCCGCGTTGACCCAAACGTACCTTAATCTCGGCACGACATACGATGCGATGGGCAAGTTTCAAGAGGCTATCGACGTTTGGAAACAGCTCGAGCGAATCCAACCCAACAACGCATCACTGGTTTTCAACATTGGCCTAGGCTGGCTCCGCCTCGGCCAAGACGCTAAGGGGTCCTCGGCGATACGGAAGGCTTTCAATTTGGAACCCAACAACAAGCAAATCGCGACCAGGTTGATTAAGTTACTTGCCACGTCTCAACGACATTCGGTACGCGATATACCGCAGGTAATCACTTTCGCCGAGCGTTTGTACGCTTCGAGTCCGCATGATCCAGTCCTCGCAGACTTGTTGGCAATCGCATTCGCTGCAGATGGAAACTTCGATCAGGCGGTGCGCTACAGCGAAATCGCGCTGGAGTTCGGCACGGCCGATCGCAAGTTCACAAACAAGGTACGGTCGCGTCTCGAGCGATATCGCAGGAAAGTAACGTTCTAGCAGCCTTTGGCGGCAAGCTACTTGCGCAGTCATCGTTAGGGAGGGATATCTGTCGCTCGAGACTTCCTTCCAGTGAATGCCATACGCGCCCAGCACGCTGAATACGTGATCGCTTTAGGGAGGAGCTGAAAAGGGAAAACTCCGCATCTGTCAGCACGGATCAAAATAGGATGAGAAAGCTCGTGAAGCGTACCGCCATCGACGGATGCTCGCACGTATTAATCCGATAGATGTTGGTACCACGCGTACGCAATCAACGTGGGCAGGGGAGTATGAATTAACAGCTCAGATGTATCGAACTGGTCTAACATGTTCGTTTAGGTGAGAGCCCGACCACGATGTTAAAACGATTTTTGGTTCCCGAGGAGGACCGAGTATTCGTGCGTGAGGAGTTGGTTCGAAATGCTACCCAGACTATTTTTCTCGAAATGGGGCAGTCCGAGCGTGATGCCGAACAATCGACCGATGTATTGATTGAGAGTGATTTGCGTGGCTGCGAGAGCCACGGTGTATCGAACATGCTCCGTCTCTACATCGATCAATACGGACGTGGTGAACTCAATCCGACCCCGAACGTCACAACGCTACGCGAATCGGCCGTGAGTGCGACATGGAACGCGGATCAAGCGCTGGGGATTCAGGTGGGTCCTCGGGCGATGCAACTCGCCATCGAAAAAGCCAGTGAAACGGGTATTGGTGCCGTGGCCATCCAAAACTGTGGCCACGTGGGGATGCTCGCGTATTACCCGATGATGGCGATCGCCCACGACATGATCGGTTTTTGCATGGTGTCGGCGGGCGGGGGTCTGCAGGTTCCGGTCTTCGGTTCGGAGCCTGCTTTTGGGACGAATCCCGTTGCTTGGGCAGCGCCCGCCGACCAGCACGCTCCGTTCGTTTTCGATGTCGCGACGACGCAGGTGGCCGCTAACAAGCTCATGCTAACCAGGCGTATTGGGTCGAAGCTTGAACCGGGCTGGATTACTAAGCTCGACGGCGAGCCGATTATGGAGTCGGTTGAATCTCCGGATTACGGAGGTTTCCGCATGCTGCCGTTCGGCGGTACCCGAGAGAATGGCGGACACAAGGGGTACGGCTTTGCAACCATTGTCGACATCATGGCCGGTATCCTTTCGGGTAATGGCCCAGGTTTTATTGCCGGAGGGCTGCACCACTCTCAATTCGTGATGGCGATCAAAATTGACGCGTTTGTTGACATCGATGGGTTTAAAGCCGACTTGGATAAGCTGCTTGAAAAATTGTCGTCGATGACGCCCACGAAAGGTCACGAGAGGGTCTATTACGCGGGTTTGATCGAAGCAGAAGAAACCGTCCTGCGCAAGAAAGAAGGAATTCCCTACCACCGGGAAGTGGTGGATTGGTTTAACGGTATCTCGGATGAGTTGAAACTTGGCTTTTCGTTGCCGTAAGAAAATCCATAGGGACGTTACGCGTCGAAGAAATGTCGAATGTGACGGCAGGCATGTTCAATCATTTCGGGGATGTATTTTTCCCGCCCGAGTTCGGGCCGTTGGTGAATCCAGCCTAATGCCATGACCGAGCGCACGAGCAAGAATAAAGGTATGAGCTTTGCCGCTTCGGAATCGAATGAGCGGTGCTCTCGGTAACCCTCGAGCAACGCCGCCAGGATCTCTGGGTACGCCTTGTGCTCTAAGTATTCGTGGAGGGCGACCGCCAGGTCGAATTGATGCCAGCCGAAGCCAGCGTCGTCAAAATCGATAATGTGCAGACCGTGTGAGCTCAACACGAGATTGTGCATGTGGAGATCGGCGTGAATCATACTGTAGGTTTCTTGTGGTTGACCGTATCGATCGAGGGTGTCTGCGATCACCTCACGTCCTTGCCGCATTAAGTCTGCTTGTTCGGGGCGAAGTTGTGGTATTTCCCAAAAGCGTCCCCAAAAAGGGTGCTCGCCGACGAGTCCGGCGGCGTCGAATGCGTGTCGTTTGAAATTTGGAGGGGCATTCCAGTCGGTGGCTTGCGCGTGAATGGATGCCGCGATGGCACCCAGTTGCCTGAAATAACGGCACAGCGCGTCGGTGTCGTTGGCGCTTTGACTAATGACGTCTGCCAAGATATCACCTTCCACCCACTTCAGTACGCCGATATTTCGACTCTCGCGAGTTCCGGGTAAGTTTCGCGTCACAAACCCTTCGCCACGTGTCGTCATCAAAGGTTCAGGCACGTCGATGCCTGATGCCCGTAATGCGCTTGTCCAAATCAGCTCCGACTCGAGTTCTTCGAGAGTGTGATACCACGACCGATGAATTCGAAGAACGTAGGTGTGGCCTCCTTTGTCGACTCGGAGGGCGACGTTCTCGCTGACGCTAATCGGTTCGAGATGGGCGCCGTCCAGCGACCATTCGGGTAGCGTTTGTCGCGCAAATTCGAGTAGGGCGTTGTCGATCTGCATGGGCGTTTTATAGCTGTCGAAGAGTTTCCTCAAATGCGTTGAGGAAAAGATCGGCGTGCTCTCGACCGAATACGAGCGGGGGTCGAATCTTTAGCAAATTGCCCAGCGAGCCCATATTCGAGAGTAAAAAACCTTTGTCCTTTAGGCGGTTGGCAACGTCGGCCGCGCCTTCTCGGTCGGGTGTCTTGCCTTCGCGCTCGAGGACCCAGTCGATCCCGATAGCTAAGCCATGACCACGTATATCCCCCATGGGCTCGTGATTTTGTTGCAGTTCTCGTAAAGCGGTTCGCAGATAGTCGCCCACGTCCGCTACGTTAGCGCAGAGGTTCTCCTCTTCAATAACGTCGAGCACCGCGGAGCCAACCGCGGCCTGGAGTGGACTTGATGCGAAGGTGTTGAAGTACCCCGTATTCTTACGAAAGGTTTCGACGAGCTCGGCGGACGCAGCGACCCCTGCCAATGGCATGCCATTACCCATCGGTTTTCCCATGGTCACAATGTCGGGCACAAAATCGGAGGTTTCGTACCCCCACCAGCGACCGGTGCGACAAAATCCTGCCTGTACTTCGTCGGCGATAAAGAGGCCGCCGGCATTTCGAACCAATGTGGCGGCGCCTTTCATAAAGTCGGGGGGCATGTTTGGGAGTCCCTCGTTGGCGAGTATGGAGCACATGAACATGCCTGCTAACGGGATGTTGTTGGCCGCAAACGCATCGATCGCCTTTTGGACCTCTGCTAGGTAGATGTTTGTCAGCTCGCTTCCATTGGCCCCGTTCGATAGCGGTCGATACGTTTGCGGATAGGGGATTGCCCGAAATTCAGGGGTGGTGTTGTCTCCCACTCGAGCCCGCGAGAGTTTTCGTACTTCGGTACTGTTTCCGTGATACCCACCATCGGAGCATATGATGCCGCGTCCACTGGTTGCTGCACGCGCCATTAACAAAGCGACTTCGCTGGCCTCTGTGCCCGAGCAGGTAAAAACTACGCTAGAAAGTGAGGGATTGTGGTGTCCAGTTAGCCGTTCCGCATAATCGAGAATACCTTCGTGTAGATATCGACTGTGTACGTTCAGTGTTGCCGTCTGCTTAGTGATCGCCTCGACAACCCGCGGGTTGGCATGCCCAACGCATGGAACGTTGTTGTACATATCGAGATAACGTTTGCCATCGGCGTCGTACAACCAGACCCCGTCGCCGCGAACGATGTGCACCGGATCCCGATAGAAGAGCGGAGCGCCCTTGCCTAGGAGCCGTCCTCGCCGATCAATTAATGTTTCGTTACTCACAATGTCACCCCCATAGGGTTTTGATCTTCGAAGGACGCTCCCGACCAGCGCTCCAGATCGCGTTGACGAATCCAATTAACCAGCAAGAGATCACGTGCGGTTTCCAGGCCCCCATCGTCTGCCACAGATATCGAAAACGCTAGTTGGCGATAGCGGCCAGTTCTTGCCGCTGTCGTTCTAGCCGCTGTTCTCGTTCTTCGGCGAATGTCGTAATGGCAGCGGCGATAGATGCCTCATCCAAGTGTGCCTCTGCAATCACGTCTTCCTCGGTACCACCGCTTAACCATTGGTTGTCCCAGTCCGAGAATAACGAGTATTCCTCCGTGAGATGGCCTAGTCCCGTAATCGGCAGGATGCGCTGCGTTCCGGTGCTGATAATCATCAAATCTTGTTTCGCTCCTGGCGGGAGGACGGCATCGCGATAGCTTTGTGGTTGTGTTTGGAAGAGTTCCTCGCTGATACATGCAATGACTTTGATGTTGATGTTTGATGCTTCGAGACTCGGCAACACCTTGAGTAAATTATTGGTGGAACTGGCGCCCTGGGTTAATACGTAGCCGTGTTTGGGCGTGTCGGGATCAAAATCTTTGATCACGTACAGACCCTTTGCAGCGGCAAGAGGGTCGCTGTCGGCGAAGGACGATCGATCGGCGACGGCAAAGTCAGGCCGAGCGACTTCCAGAACGATGACGCCGATTTCTGGTTGACTCACGGCTAAGTTTGCTGCCGCAAAGTATCCCGGTGCGACGTCGTTGTAGTCCCAGAAATTCAGGGTAATTACGTGGCCGCGAGGAAATAGTTTCCATACCTGGGGTGCGAAAATGCCGAAGTGCGTGCGAGCATCGGCCGCGGTTTCGGGCCCCGAGTGACCGGCTAAAATATGAAGGACGCCGACGCGAAACGGTGAATCTTGGTTTTGTTGACTCCACACCCGCGCCGGTAGGTACATTAGCGGAGTAAAAGCCCCATAGGTTCCACTTAGCGCCCAGATGCCGTTATGAACGTTCGGATCCAACGATAACGTTTGGCCGACGAGTCCGATGGCAGTCGACGCATTGCCAGCTTCTTGAATACCAGCCTTGAGGACGGTTCCCGAAGGATTGGTGACGGGATCGAAATAACCAAAAAGCGCGCTTTTTTGAATGTTAATGGATTCGGCTAGATCCGCCGCAACTGCAACGAAGCGGTTGTTCGTGACGTAGTTTGACCACTTGAAGATTTCGGAAACTGCGCGACGTGCCCCGCGAACGTTTCCCGCTTCCTCAAACAGTTTGATGTCGACGGTCGACGTTTTGGATCCACCCATGTCGGTCACCGTCACGCTCTGCGGTGCTATCGGTAATTGATCGACCTTCAGACGAGGGTCGTCGAACGGGTCGACCGAGCCGCTGTTACGTAACGAGAGGTCGTCTTGGACTTGGTCACCAATGGCGACCAAACGATCGGCGAGCCAGGAGCCAAGATCATTATTGTCGAGGATGCTCAATGCGACATCGACGTTGTGCTTAAACTGCGTGAGTCGGGTGCGTTCATCGCTGATGGCACCTCTGTCGATATCGAGGAATTTAACCCCGTAGCGCGACTCAAAGGTTCCCGCCAGCGCTTGGAAGTAATCACCGTTTTGCGGGAACGCGTATGGGTGGGAAGCATGATCCACAATCTGTTTTCCGTAGCCGGGAATCTCTCCGTCGACGGCTGCTGGCCACCAACCTTTGATCGTTTGACCAAGGAGGAGCATGGGCCGACGATCCGACTCATCCCAACCTTCCATTTGAGCTAGTCCGTGAGCGACCTGTGCGTAGTCGTTGCCGTCGTCAACGTTGATGACGTTCCAGCCGTATGACGACCATTGGGCACCGATGTCGTAATCAGTAAATTCTTTTTGGATGACGCTTCCGATCAATTCGTCGTCGATTCCGGCGTTGTTATAGGAAAGCAAGACCCGAAGACGCTTACCGACGCGCTGCGCGATCGCCTGCGTTTTTAACTCCTGCGCGTGACCGGCCGTCATTGCGAATTCGCCTTCGATCGCCATGATTTTGGGTGAAGCTAGCGGAGCGCCCACGATGTCCCAAAACGCAGCTTTTCCTGCAGCAGTTGCGACACCGATGCCGGATGGGCCGCCATTGACATCGTTGGTAAGGTCCGTGGTCTCTGAATGACCCGATAGGGCTCTAATCCCTCGTAGCTTGGCTTGCTGAAACAGGGGATCGTCCGCTAACCCGGTGTTGGTAAGGAGCTTGTCCAGCGCTCCCTGGCCACGCCGAAATCCGAGTGCATCGATGGACAGGATCGAGGTTGTTGGATCGGTTCGGTAGTACTCGTTCTTGGTTAATGCGTGTTGTCGTGCGAGGGCCTCGCCCATCACCATCCACAGGGCATACGTCACGGGTGCGTTGTGACCGCCAGCGAGCATGAACTTGTCCGCGTAGGGATGTTTGGGTCGACGATAGTCAAACCGAAGTCCGCCCGCGGCCGGTCCGATTAAATGACTGGTGACGACGTACGGAACGTACGCGAGGGGCCCGCCGAAATGGCCCGTTTGGGCGTAATTTCCAAGTAGCGTAATGAGCATGGACGATAGGAAGCCAACGTCTTCTAAGCGCGCGATGTCTCGTTCGAGTGAACCTAGAGGTTGAGTTAACGGTTCTTGCATGGGGCTACGTGCTTGTTGAGATGACATCGTTTCTTTTCTTGGTTGCCTAAAATACTTCAAGTTGGCCGTCTACCCAATGGTTTAACGTGCGCGACATGACAGGTTAACGTCCACCGTCTTCGAGTGTGCCGTCACTTGTTAGGAATAACGAAAGAGTACCTTGAAGTCGACGATGATTTTACGCTGGTTTTAAGCACAGCGGTTGCGGCGTTGTATTTGTTAATCTTGAGCGGTTTTTGTCAAAGAACGAACGGTGGGAGACATGAAAAGACTAATGGCTGGCGTCAGCGCGCTGGGACTTTTGGGTGTCAATGCGTTGGCCGTGGGCGTACCCCCGACAATGGATCAAGCAATGTTTAATACCACGCTCCATGAGATATCAAACTGGGGGCGATGGGGCGACGACGATGAGCTGGGTACGTTAAACACGATCACGCCCAGCGTCCGTGTACAAGCCGCCGCGCTTGTGAAAGAAGGGACGACTATTTCGCTGGCGCTACCGCTCAATAAAATAGCGGACGCAATAAACCAAAAACCGTTTGAACACGAAGTTTTTATTTTTGGTGGGGACGAATCGTTCGACATGGATCCAGAAAACATACCGCAAGCTGCCGGGGATGTATTCAAGATTGACTATCACGGTTTTGGTCATTCGCACATGGACGCACTGCCTCACTTCGCGTATGGCGGCAAGATGTATAACGGCTTTCCATTCGAGATGAATGCTGAGGATGGATTTTCGAAACTAGGGGTCGAGAACATCGCCAAAGTCGGCGTGTTTACACGGGGTGTATTGGTGGACATGCCGAGGTTTCTGGGGATTGACTTTCTCGCGCCGGGAAGTGCGATTACAACGAGCGATCTTGAAGCCTGGGAGAAAGCCTCGGGCGTTCGGGTTAGGGCGGGTGATGCATTGCTTGTTCGGACCGGTCGGTGGAAGAAGGTGGCCAAAGACGGACAATGGAACTTCATTCAAGAAGCTGCAGGTATGCACGCTTCGGTTGCACGTTGGCTGAAAGAAAGAGACGTTGCGGTGATTGGCTGTGATGGCGTGTCGGATGTGATGCCCTCAGGCGTGACCGGTCGGTTTAACCCGTTGCATGAATTGGTGTTAATCGGCTTGGGGATGCCCATCTTTGATAATCTGGATCTGGATCTTTTGGCTGAGAAAGCGTCGGCAACTGGGCGCGCCACGTTTCTTTTTGTCGCAGCGCCGTTGCGGGTTGACGGTGCCACGGGGTCGCCGTTGAACCCACTGGCCGTTTTCTAACTGAGCGACCGCATGAAATTCCATGGGGATTGTGCAAACCGGAAAGGATGGACGCTTAGCTAGAACGTGGTGCCAACTCAAAGAGGAGCAGCGCGTCGGTATCGACAATGCTTGATGGGGCGGATCCGGCGCCGCCCATGTACTTGCGTTGCAGTTCTGCCAACAACTCTTCGATGGCCGGGTGTTGCGACGTCACGGGGATAAGGGTGCGTTCGTAGCGCTTTCCTTCGATTCGGACGATGGCTCGTGGATCTTTTTCGACCTCCAGTGGCCATTGTTTCCACAACCGTCCGAGCCACGTATTTCGATATCCACAGGGAACATAGATTTTACCCTGGTGCTCAATCATCCAAACCGTGCGTGATCGAGGGGGTGACAAGAGCTGTAACTCGATCGTCGGGACGTCGTGGGCGAATATCCAATCGGTTTCGCCTTGAATGAGCTCGCCGCTTTGGAGCGGGCCGCCGGCGACAATGCCAAACGGTCCGTCGGAGAATCGGACAGCCACTGCGTAGACGGCTCCGACGGCAAGGACGATGCTGATGATGACGACCAGGAATATACGCATTAGTTCATCGCTCGTTTCTTTGCACTTGGTTTCGAAAGGGTACGCTTGCCGGGTTGCTATTTCAGCTTTGCGGTGACAAGCCCTAAATCCATCATGGTCTGACCGGTTTCACGCAACGTGTCTTCGATCGTATGCGTTTGCAGGCCGAGGTCGGTGCGGGCCTTGTCGCAGTGCGCGCGAGGGGCATCGTACACTTTGCCGTATTTCTCGAGCACCGGCGCGAGTTCATCCGGGGCACCTCCAACATCGATATGTGGGAAGAGTTGGAGTAGATGGGCTTGCAGCTGCATACAATCGATTTCGCCGGACTCATCGGTGGCGCTTAGTTGATACCGGTCACCGTTTCTGCAGACGTCGCTTTCGATCATGAGAACCTGGGACTCGGCGACGTCGCGAACGTCGACGATGTTCCACAGTGCCTGCCAACCACGTTCGCAAGGTTTTCCCGAAAGCATCCGGCCCAGAAACCACTGCCAGGATCCAATTAGCTCGTGCACTTTGCTAAGTAGCGGTCCGAGAACCACGATCGGACATACGGAAATCGACTCGAATTGGCCGTCTTCCTCTGCGACACGATTCACCATGTGCTCAGTCTCCACTTTAGCCATGGCGTAGCCGGTCTCTCCCTTTTCTTCAAGGTTGTCTAAACTCCAGTTGGGGTCGTTGTCGCGATTGTCTGACGCCCAATCGTTTTCTGTGTAGACGTAGCCGGGCGGCGCCGGATGTCCGATCGCGGCGAATGAGCTCGTGTAAATAAATCGTTTGACAGTACCCGCTTTTCGCACGGACGCGAGCACGTTTCCGGTACCGTTGACGGCACCGTCGTATACCTGGCGTGGATTATTGGCTCCGCCATAGCCCATGGCAGTGCCGACATGAAGGACTGCGCTGCATTCCGCAAACGGACGGTCGTAGCTACGATTATCGAGCAGGTTAGCGGTATGTAGCTCGACGTTGCCCGAATAACCGGCCCTGTTGAGCGTGAGTAGATGCTCGGTTTTATCTGGATTGTTGGGGTCCGTGATGCATGCGCGCACGTCGTATCCGTGTTTCAGAAGGGAAAGGACTACGTGTGATCCGATGTAACCGGATGCTCCGGTAACCGCGACGGGTCCGTCAGATGATGCTACGGCGGGCATAAGTCTCCTTTTGGTCTGAGTTTGATCGTTTTGGCTGCTTAGCGTACCGCGAATTGTTACACCGACTCAATTCTATAAAAAATAATATAAATCAATTAGATAAGATAATTATATGAAGTTAATTCGAGTTCTTTGGTGGTGGCATTTGAAATTCCGCTAAGGGCCCTGCGTAGGGCTCCATTTCGTAACGACATGGCTGTTCCATGAGACGTGGATCGTTCTGTTCCCGAAGAACAGAGAACAAGCGCTCTTGCATGGCTTTGCGAATATTTGCGTATGTGGGATCGTCGGCGACGTTATGCATGTAATCCGGATCATCGTTGAGATCGTAGAGTTCTTCACGTGGACGCTTTCCGAAAGCGAGTTGGTACAGCGGCTCGACATCGAGTTCTTCGCGATGATGAATCATCCAGGCTTTTGTCGGGCTGGCGTCTAAATCGGCGTAGGCAACCATCGTGTTGTATGCCAACTGGTCATAGTCCGGCGTGGGTGTTGAAGGATCGTCGAGGCCCGCCGGGTCGCCCATGGGCCAGCGATCGGGCTCGAAGTTAATAATATAGATATAGTCCTTCGTGCGTAGAGATCGCTGGGGGTAGGGAAGGTAGCCGTCACGGGCGACATGGACATGACGTTCACGGCCAGTGACCACAAAATCTCTCGAACTGTCAATTTGCCCGCTCGCGCTGCTTTTAAGTATGGGTATCAGACTCTTAGCCGTCATGGTCTTGGGAGGATCAATGCCGCCCGCCTCGCAGAATGTCGGCGCGAGATCCATGAGGTTCACGAAGTCGTCAATGACCCGTCCAGGTTCGATGTGGCCTGGCCAGCGTGCAGCGAGTGCAACCTCGCAACCGATATCGTACAGGTTGCATTTCGCTCTAGGTATTCCGGGAATTCCATGATCGCCGCTGACAACAAATAAGGTATTTTCTAGCACGTTTGCGAGCGCTAGTTCGTCAAGAAGGATGCCGATGCCTTGGTCGACGGCGAGACACTCGCCAAGGTAATCGGCGGCGTCCTCGCGTATTTCGTGGACGTCTGGGAGGAACGCCGGTAAGTGTCCCCGCACAGCATCGGGATCGATGTCCCAGAGGGCGTGACCCGAACCACGTTCCCATGTTCGGTGGGTGTTGGTGGGTCCCCACCAATAGCAGAAGGGCTTGTCGTCGGGACGAGCATCGAGAAACGCACGGAAGTTTTGGCGGGTCTCGCCGTATAACACTTGCTTGGCACCCTCGATCCCGAATTCGGCCGCGTTCTCGGTTACCCAGTGAGAAAACTGATTGAATTGGTAACCGGCGGGTTGGTACTGGGTCCTCTCGGCTCCGATCGGCGCATTCGTCGTACGTCCAGGACTCCACACCTTGTACTGATACCCGATGAAATAGTCGCCCCTATTTTCCAGTTCGATGGGAAAGGTCGGGATGTTGTCGTCCCAGACGGCGCCCACAAGGATAGCGCCTAAGCCGGTTTGCCAGAAATATTGGCCCGACAAAATTGAGCTGCGGCACGGCGTACAGGAAGGTGCCGGTACCAATGCGTTTAAAAAAAGCGCACCTTCGCGGGCGACTCGGTCGAAATGCGGCGTATCGATGAGCGCCGAGAGAGATTGAGAGCCCTCGTGTTTTTGGTAAGCACTAGCGTAGCGACCCCAGTCGTCGGCGAAGGCGAAGACGATGTTCGGTGCCATGTTGCTGCCCGCTATCACAGTGGACCTCAAGCATAGAACACGATTGCCTGTTGAGAACCGACTAAATTGTTCGAATTACCACTTCTGCCTCAGGGTTCGATATGGCCCTGACGTAGGATGTGGAGGCGATCGACGTCAAGATCGTTCCACGCTTCGATGGTACCGTTGGGCCAGCGTACGGTAACTTGTTGAATCGTCTCCGTTGGCCCGAGCCCAAACGTGAGTGGTAATTCGACTTGGGATAGGTAGCTGCGGGTTGGCATCACGGTTCGATGCTGCTGCCCGTTTGGTGACAACAACGTAACCGTCGCGCCGATTGCGTTCGGGTTGGGCGGTTTGGATTTAAGCTGCAAGCGCACCCAGTGGTTGTCCGTTGCTACGTCGTTTCGCAACAACGAGGCCTTGCCATTGACCTGAGTCAGGATGATGTCGAGATCTCCATCGCCATCGATGTCCGCGTACGCGGCTCCTCGGCCGGCGCGTGCGATCCCAAGATCACCGGTATTCCGAGCGAGCTGGTATGGGCGAGAACATTTGGACGGGCAGTTCCAGAATAACTGCACGGGCTGGCGATATTGCTGACTTGCTTGGACGCGGTTGATATCCGGTTCGACGTGGCCGTTGGTTGCGAGAAGGTCGAGTCGTCCATCAAGATCCGCGTCGAAAAATACGAGACCGAAGGTGAGTGCTCGGCGTGAGTCGGCGCCAATACCCGCGACAATGGCGTTATCGCTGAACACGTCTTCGTTTTCCCTTAACACGTAGAACGACGACATCTCGTTAGCAAAGTTACCGATGGCAAGCGAAAGACTGCCGTTATCGCCATTGCGAGCAGCGTCGATGCCCATCGCGCCGGTCGCTAATCCAGCGCTATCAAAGGCAAACCCGTAATCGACCCCACGCTCTAGAAAACCACCGTCTTGCTGATTGACGAAAAGAAAATTGCGGACGGTATCATTGGCAACCGCTAGATCGAGCCAGCCGTCGCCATTAATATCGACGGGGAGTACTGCGAGCCCTTTACCGACTGCCAGTGGGGACCCCTCCTGAGTCACTGCGATGCCAGCCTCTATCGTGACATCGACGAATTGCCCGTTGTCGTTTCGGTAAAGGTAGTTATGGGTGCCCGAGAAATCGGTTGGCGGCCCGTACGCCCGACCAATACCTGTCAGTCGATAATCGACTTCGCGATCGATTTCCCTCGACCAGCCGACGTAGTTGGTGACGAAAAGGTCGAGGTCGTCATCGTGGTCAAAGTCGAAGAACGCGGCGCTGGTACTCCACGCATCGTTTGCGCCGGCAACGCCGGTATCCGCCGTAGCGTCCTCAAAATGCGTCCCGCGAATGTTGCGCATTAATTTGTTACTGCCGTACGCAGAAATAAATACGTCAACGTAACCATCGCTATCGTAGTCACCGACTGCGATGCCCATCCCGTATAGTCTGACGTCGAATGCGGCGTCTAGCGTGATGTCGTTGAACGTTCCATCGCCGTTGTTCCTATAGAGACGAGAGCGAGGCGATGGTCCGGGCGTCGCGTGCCACGGCCAGTTATTCGAATTCACGAGGACGATGTCTTGATGACCGTCGTTGTCAAAATCAAGGAACGCAACACCCCCACCCATGGTCTCAGGCAAGAGGCGTTCGCCGTAGGCGCCGTTGACGTGTGTAAAGTCGAGGCCTGCGGACGAGGTGATATCCGTGAAGACAAGGTCCGGTGTGCTCAGGGTATCGCGCTTGATACTGCTTGGCCCGAGCGCCTCGCGGAGCTCAATCGGCTTCGGTTCCGTGCGATTGAATCGCTGCCCGAGGAGAACAAGAAGTCCGATAAGGATGACGGCGGCGATCGCGATGAGTGATCGTTGGAAAGCCTGTCGAATGCGTGCTTCGTCGCGTTCGGTATCACTCATCGGTCGACCGGCAAACCGTATGCTCCGCGACGTTGCAACTCGTAGATCACCACAGCCTCTGAAGCGTGGTTAGCGGCCGGATCGCTCCGTCGGGCCGACGCTAACGCGAGATCGTGGGCGTTGTCGTCACGCCGATACTTCTCGTGAAGTCGGCGGTGTTTTTCGGCCTGAGTCGAACGATCAAGACGGGCGAAGACCTGAGTGAGACCGTAATGGGCGGTCACGTTTTCGGGGTCGATCTGCAGGGATTGCTGGTAGTGATTGGCGGCTCGATCTAACCATTCGACCTCCATGCGGTCGGAGGCGGCTAATTTCGACCGCTCAAATAACGTTTGCGCCAAAGTATTTTGCAGCCTGTAGTCTAAGGAGAAATCGAAGCCCCGTGCTCTAGCTTCCGGGTAGTTGGTTTGAGTAAGCGCGTTAAATGCATCGATGGCGGCATCTAAATTACCGTTCTGGAGATCCACCAATCCACCGAACCAATCGATGGACCATGGGTACGCTCCTTGCGTGCTGGCCGATTGCAATGCGTCGACGGCTTCGTCCAACCGACCCTCGCGAAGGAGTACACGAGCCAAATTCAGCGCACCTTCGGGGCGATGCAGTTTTATCACGTGGCGAAAGGCGGCTTCTGCTTGCCGAAGTTGTCCACGATCTGGTTTCCGCAATAACCCAATACCGTAGTCGTTCCAACGCTGCCATTCTGGTATGGCCGGAGAATCAGTTTGGCTGGCTCCCGTGTTCGGGAACACTACGCGGTCTTCGGCGATCGTTGTTACTGGAAGGTCGTTACGCACGAACGCGTCTCCGAGGAAGGCGCGGGTGTATGCGGTATCAAATTTTCGATACTGCAAACGTGCCGTGAGCTCGATGGGGGAAGTCACGGATGCGGGAATCTCAAGACGATACTGAATCACGTCCGCGGCGCCGGGTGGGATTTGATGATCGTAGAGTTTGGTGAAAATGTCTTCGGCATTGCGGCGATCGATCCGCGTGCCCCGACGATCGAGGACATAGGCGTTGACAAAGTGCGACCATGGATCGAGTCCACCGTCGCTATTGCGAAGGGCACCGCTGCGACCGATGGTCTTGCCCTCAGTCGTCGCGGCCACGTCGAGCCAGATCTGATTCGAATCTGCGGTCCCCTCAGAAAATAGATGCCCGAGCGTCAGTGTTCGGATGACGATGTCGATGAGATACGTCGACCCTGGTTTGAGCATCGGGACGCTGGGGCGTATGGCGTCATCCACGGGTGCCTCGATGTTGACACCTTCGCGAACCGCAAAGATATCGACTCGAAGCGAGTTTTTCAGAATCGATCGATGTTTTTCATTCACGCCCGGTGGCATGTCGAGTAGGTGCGGTATCGCGGTGTTGGCAGCAGGAAAATGGTGACCGTGAATCGCCATGGTGCCTGTCAGCGGGTCAGGTTTTGCCCCGAAATCCGACGAAGGCGTTAACGGCATGTGGCACTCGTTGCAATTGTCGACCGCTTGATCAGGGTAATAGAAGCTTGCGACACCGTGTCCCGAGACGCCGCTCAGGAGATACGAGTCGTAATGATTTTGGCCCCGAAGCCAGCGGTAATGGTTGAGTTCCTTCGGTAGATGAACTTTATGACATGTGCCACAAAATTCAGCGCTCTTGTGGAGTGGTTTTAGGAAGGTCTTTTTATGGAACGACGGCTTCCCTTTAATAAGGATGCCGTTCAGCCACACTAACCTTGGGTCGTCTGAAAACGCAAAAGGATAGTGTTCGGGCGCGCTGATTAGATAATCGGCATTTCCGCGTGGACTATTCAATTGTTCGATGGCATGGCATGCGACACAGGTAATGCCCGCGTCGGCCGTTGGATGTTTTACGTCGTCAAAGTCGGGGTCGTCAAAGGCGCCGGAAAAGAGCGGGACTGGATCGTGGCATCCCGCGCAAAACCGAGCGGCGCGAACGTTACCGTCGCGCGCCATGGCCATTTGGCGCGTGTTGCGCACCGAAAATAGGTAGGCGGGATTATTAAATGAGGCGAACCGATGAGCGCTATATTGCCACTGAGCATGGATATCTTGGTGGCATCCGGCGCAGTATTCGTCGCGCATCAGATCGGCCGCGTCGATGAATCGTCCATCGGCCGGTCGAGCAAGTGAGGGAAAGAAATATGGTTCTGGGGCGAGCGTACGCTCGACACGCTGTGTTTCGCTCAGCCACACGCCGGCCACGCTGAGCCCGATGCTTGCCACGCCAATGCCGATCCCCGTTCCCCACCGAATGCGCGATCCAGCTAAGCGGTGCAGGATAAAGAGCCAGGCGAGAACTAACGGCGCGATAACGTGCAACCAGTAAAGGCTTTCGCGCCCGAGCGGATCTCGTATTTCAACGATAGGCATGCCGCGGGTTAGGGCGACACCGGTGATCAATAGAACCACTAGCGTGACAAAAAGTGCGAGTCCGAGACGCACGGCAATCCGATTGGGTCGATCGATGGCACGCCGCAGGTGGAGGATCGCGTAAACGATCGATGGGACGATAATGACAATACCAAGGGCAAGGTGTGCCAGAAACGCGGTCTGATAGACGGCGTTTTCAAGAGTGACGTCGTTCAACCACTGCAAGAACGTGACGGTCGCGAGGTAGACGGAGTCGACGACCAGCAGCGAAAAAATCACCATGACAGCGACGAGCAGTTTACGTAGTCCTGGGCTGACGACCTCAGCGGCTTGCAAGACGTGTCCTGCTAATGAAATAAGTGGATATGCGATACCGCGGGAATCGACCGCACTGTTGTGTCAGACATTGTGGCATCAAGAGTCAAAGGCCAGCCTGAAAACGAACATTGTAGCGCTCGTGCAATCGGTTCCGGTGGGCCAATGCGTGGGTATCCAAATTTTGGCTACTTGGCAGCGGATTGATGGTTTCACCGTGTTCGGTGTACAAGTCCATGTCCTTCGCGTAGCCGCGAAAGTCGAGAACAAAGTAGCGTCGATAACCGGGTTGAGCCGGTGCCAGTGCCGGAAACTCCATATGAATTTCCTCACCACCACCAATGATTGCCAGGGCGCCATCGACTTTTTCGATCAGCTCGTGTGCCTCGCCGAGCGCCGTATAAAAGCCTGCTTGATACTTGGTGTCCCAGTACGGACTGCGATTGTTGTAGTCATAATAAGGTAGTCGTTGCTCGCCCGTGGTGCGTTCGGGAAACCCGACTTTCCCGATTCGCGCGGAGACGGGTTGGATCGTGATGGGAGAGCTGTCTTGAAGCGGCTCTTCCCAAACGATCTGGAGACGATCCCAATATATTTCCATGTTTGTTGAGAGCCGAATCGCGTTCGTGCCGGGCGGTAAGTTGGTTAGTGGAATCGCCATTTGCTTCGGCATGCCTGCCGGGTACCCGAATTCTTTTAACAGTGGTTGCCAAATCCCGTTGCGATCTCGAACTTCGAGACTGGGTGCCTGATATCGTTTCCCGGCTTGCCACGCCGCAAACACCGTTTGAGAGTAGCCATACTCTAACCAACCATCCGCAAGCAACACGGCGCCGTTGGTTTCAATGGGTTCTTCGAATTCGACCGTGAGCACTTGGTCCTCGGCTAAAAGGCCGATGAATCGATGGTCGACCCTACCGGGGTCAGGGGCACGGGCATCTCGTCGGCCCGTCAGTTTCGTGACGTCCTTGCCCTGTTGATTTGTGACACGGCTAGGCGTAGCCGAACGACGGTAGGTAATTGCGCGGCCGCTGACGGCTGGATCACTGACCCCCATGCGTTCGTCGAGGGCGAGCGACCAGTCGTCGGGTAAGTCGTAGACGTCGATTGTCGCGGCGTCGAGGTAGGCGGCTTCTTCCATCGGTTCGGCCAATTTAATGAGGTAGCGACCGTTGCGTGGACGCAGTTGATCCGCCTGCATTAGGTACCGTTCAAACGGACGTGGCGGATTGTAATTCCCGGGTTCAGCAAAAAATCCGAGTCCACCAACCCCGAGTACGTCACTGGCAAATCGATATGAAGATCCGTCCCAGGCAAAGACGACGGGGCAACTGGCGAGTTGCCGTTGGAGTTCGGCTACCGTGTGAAGCTCGTCCGTACTCAGATTGCTTTCCGTTTGAGATACGCCATCAGACCACTCCAACGCGATGAAATTGGCGGTCTCCTCGCCGGCCAGTCCTATGCTCACGGGGCTCAGGCTTTGACCCGGTCCCGAATGCGAATCTAGCGCGTCCAGTATTGACCAACGGCCGCCGCTGCGGACTTTAATACGCGTGCCGATGCCGGAAGCATTCGACCGCATTTGTTGGGCTTCGCTTTTTCCCGTGGGGATTAAGGTGAGAAAAGGATGGCGTCCGGGACCGGGATGCCACACATGGAGCCCTGTCTTTCCAGCGACCACGACCGCGGGTCCCCGTTGGGTTTCTAGGGTTACAGCGATCGCCGATGCCGTCTCAATATCGCTCGAGTACAAAATAACACCGCCCGTGACATCCAAGACGTCAAAGCCGGAGGGACCCGAAAGCAACAAGTCGGGGTGCCCGTCGCCATTAAAGTCGTTGACGGCTAGCTCGTCCCATGTACGCGTGGTTTGCGAAGGCATAACGACCGTTTTGTGATACCAAGTCGAACCATCGTGTTGCCATACCTCCAATCCGTTGCTCTCTTGCAAGGCATAAATTTCGTTGTAGCCGTCGGCATCGACGTCTGCGACGGTGAGGGCTTTTATGGCGCTATCGCCCAGGTCGGCCAACTCGGATAGGGACTCGTATTGCCACGTCCGGTCGTTGCGCCAGATGTCGTGGTGGTCAGTGGTGCCAAGAATAATGAGGTCGAGATCGCGATCGGCGTCAAGATCGGTCGCGAGGATTTGCGTACCGCCTTGACCGCGAATGCCGATATCTTCGGCGATCGACCGAAAGGTTCCATCGCGATTGTTGGAAAGCAATAGATTGCCAGTTGGGCCAGTCACCAAGAGGTCCAGATCGCCGTCGTGGTCACTGTCAAACAACGCACCCGCGGTGCATGGTTCGTTGGTACCGAGCGTCACCGTATCCCACCGAGAGGGGGTGGTTTGACGCCAGAGATGACTTCCCTTTGGGCTGCAGAAGGCAACGTCGACAAGTCCGTCGTTATCAATATCGCCCCAGAGCGCGGCTCCGGTTTGATTCATGAGCGGATGAGTTTCTACGCTGGTAAAGCCTCCTGTCGGGTTGCCTAGAAAGATGGTGGTGCCTTGGCTCGTGGTTACTACCAGGTCGGTTAGGACATCTCCGTTGATGTCAACGCTCGTTAGCGTCGCATCATCCCAGTCCCTGGGATCAAGATGTTGGGGTTCGCTAAAGAGGGCGCCTTTTGGAACATCAGCGGGACTTTTGGGCGACATCGATACTGCCAATGCCTCGGCTTTAGGGCCCATGCGTTTGTATGAGAATCCAGCAAGCTTTGCCGCCGGATTGGGTTCAAACCGCTGATAGTCTTCGAGCAGTTGGGTCGCTTCGGCAGCACGTTTTGTTCTGCGCAATGCTTGCGCGGCGGCCCAGTACGCGCTCCGCAGGTACGGGTCGAGTTGAACCGCTTGAAGCAGCCATTGGGACGCTTCCACGTGCTCGCCCGCCTGCAATAATGATTGGCCTAGAAAGTAGGCGGCGTATGGGTCTTTGGGATCAGCTGTGGCGACACGCTGAAACAGCGGTATTGCTTGTTCGGTTTCACCCAGATAGAGATGAATGAGGCCGCTCGTATAGAGCGCTCGTTGATGTCGAGGATCTTCT
>DCBA01000078.1:0-389 GCA_002313255.1 Gammaproteobacteria bacterium UBA1119
GCGACCAGCGTTCGACCGACCGCAAGGCCAGAGCCGTTCAAGGTGTGCACAAGTTCCGGTTTATCGTTCTCTTCACGTCGATATCTGGCTTTGGCGCGGCGGGCCTGGAAATCCAGACAGTTGCTGCACGAAGAAATCTCGCGATACGCCGATTGGCTAGGCAGCCATACTTCGAGGTCGTAGGTTTTCGCCGAGGCGAAACCAAGGTCTCCGCTACAAAGGGATACCACACGGTAAGGCAGCTCCAATTTTTTTAGTATCGTTTCGGCATGCGACGTCAGCTCCTCCAACGCATTCCAAGATGTTTCGGGTTCTACCACTTGAACCAATTCGACCTTTTCAAATTGGTGCTGTCGAATGATTCCACGGGTATCGCGACCATAGCTTCC
>DCBA01000078.1:775-5492 GCA_002313255.1 Gammaproteobacteria bacterium UBA1119
ATCAAGAATTTGATCTCCGACCATATTCGTGACCGGTACCTCGGCAGTGGGAATGAGGAAATAGTCGGCGTCGGCACCGACCGAAAAGAGGTCTTCCTCAAATTTAGGTAATTGCCCCGTGGCCTCAAGGGACTCTCGATTGACCATGTAGGGCACGTAGATTTCGTCGTATCCGTGCTCTTTCGTGTGGGTATCCAGCATGAATTGGATAAGCGCGCGCTGAAGCCGTGCCAACGGACCTTTCAACACCGCAAATCGACTGCCCGTCATCCGTGCGGCGGCTGCAAGATCAAGCCAGGAACCACCCAACTCTACATGATCTGCAGGTTCGAAATTAAAACTGGTCTTGGCACCCCATGCCCGTATCTCAACGTTCTCGTCTTCGCCCGATCCTATCGGCACACTGGGATCCGGAACGTTAGGAATTCGTAAAAGAAAATCGCGTGCGCGTTCTTGAATCTGATCGAACGCCTTTTTTGCGGCTTCCAAACGCTCTCCAAGGTCGCCCACTTCCGCAACCAGCGTCGAGACGTCGTCACCACCAGCCTTCGCTTTTCCGATCGCCCTCGACACCGTATTTCGCTGGTTCTGAAGCGTCTCGGTCTCCGATTGCAGGCGTTTTCGCTCTTCCTCAAGCGTCTGAAACAACTTTAAGTCAAAGACGAACCCACGCCGTTTGAGCGTTTCCGCCACTTCTTCCGGACGCTGTCGAAGTGTTTTTAAATCAAGCATCTAAGCACCCGCCACGTGCATACCAGCCTTCGCAGCCAACAAACAACCAGCAACCGTTGTCACAATATAAACGAGAGCCGTAAGACTCCGGCCCGCGTCGTACAAATGGACCGCATCGAGCGAAAACGCAGAAAACGTCGTGAACGCGCCAAGAACGCCGACCACGAGAAATGGTCTCCCGAACGACTCGAACCAGGATGTATCGCTCGCGCTTGCAACGATGGCACCGATGGCGAACGATCCAACCAGATTCACCAGTACCGTTCCCCAAACGTGACCACCCCACCACGCAACCAAGGACACGACTGCATAACGAAAAACGGCCCCGCAGGCGCCGCCAAACGCAATCGCTATCAGCGTTCTAGTCACTGTCCTTGTCTCGAGCATGTTCGTCGCGGGCGCGGAGTGTAGTCATTCTTTCCCGAATTTTCTGCTCTAAACCACGATCTGTGGGGAAATAAAATTGTTCTTCTTGCATCTCATCCGGAAAGTACGTTTCGCCAGCAGCGTATGCATCTTCCTCAGAGTGATCATAGCGATAGCCCTTGCCATACCCAAGATCATCCATCAAACGCGTGGGCGCGTTCCGAAATCGTAATGGAACCTCATACGATGGATGCTCATTGACGTATTTTCGTGCCGCACTGTGCGCCGCGTAGACCGCGTTACTCTTAGGGACACTCGCTAAATAGACCACGGCTTGGGCAAGCGCGAGTTCGCCTTCAGGAGGTCCCAACCGGTGAAACGCTTCCCATGCATCGAGACAAATGGACAACGCGCGTGGATCCGCGTTGCCAATATCTTCGGATGCCATTCGGACCATGCGTCGCGCAACGTAGAGAGGATCACAACCCCCATCAAGCATACGAGCAAACCAATACAACGCGGCGTCAGGCGAACTCCCACGAACGGCTTTGTGAAGTGCGGATATCTGGTCGTAGAACACTTCGCCACCTTTATCAAACCGCCGGTAACTCTGACCCGTAGCCTCCGTGACGTCTTCGATCCCGATTTCATCCCGCGCAAGTTGCAAGGAGATTTCAAGAGTATTGAGTGCTCGGCGAGCATCGCCATCCGCGTATCGACACAGAAATTCAACCGCGTCGTCGCTAATCTCGATCCCGTCCAATACATCCGAACACGCGCGCCGAACGATGTTCCGAATATCATCGAACTCTAGGGGTTTGAGTACGTACACGCGTGTTCGCGAAAGCAACGCCCCGTTCACTTCAAACGATGGATTCTCCGTCGTCGCCCCGATTAACGTAATGACCCCTTTCTCAACATGCGGTAGGAATGCATCCTGCTGTGCCTTGTTAAAACGATGCACTTCGTCCACAAAAAGAACCGTCTGTCGACTCGCGTGGAGTCCCGCGTCGTCTATCGCTCGGCGTACATCCTTAACGCCGGCAAGCACCGCGGATATCGAAATCCACCGAGCCCCCGCAGCTTCTACCAACAGCTTTGCCAAGGTTGTTTTCCCGGTTCCCGGCGGCCCCCAGAGAATCATTGAGTGAACGATCCCCGCCCCCGCCAACTCGGCGAGGGGTCGCCCAGCGCCCAGAAGGTGCCGTTGGCCCTCAAAATCTTTCAGATCAGACGGACGCATCCTTGCCGCCAATGGCATCGCCTGGTTTGCGGTTACGTCACCCAGAGGGATCTCGGTCTGTGACATCGCCTATCACGTCGGTGCCTTCGGGCACCACGATATCGAATTCGCTCAATTCTACCACTTGGTTCGCCTTTGGATTATGGAACAACACCTCGGTTTGATGTCCAAAGTGATCCGCCACATCAATTCGAATCATCACGCCCTCGAAAAAGTAAATCTGTAATCTCTGAAAGACCGATGCTTTGTCGTTTGGCTCCAAAATATAGCCTGTGCCGATTCCTCTATCGGCGCTTGTCACATGCCGAACGCTGAACCCTGCAAGACTTTCCTCTGAGGCGTTCATCAGCAGGAGGGTAAATGCCGAGTCCGGGAGATCACCCAGGTTCCTCACGGTCAGCTGTTCCAGATCCAAGTCGTGGACGTATAGCGCATTACGTTTGGCGACCATCACCTGCGAAAAGGGCGCATCAATCTGCCACCGAAGCCCAAGGGTTCTCGAAAAGACGACCCGACCGACCTGTGTTTCGATCAATTCGCCTCGGGCGTCTCGGGTCAACTGTTCAAATTCGGCGCTATAGGTCGGGACGCCGGCGAGCAGATTAATTAATTCTTTCGAAGCCGTGTTCTGCTCTTGTGAGAGCCCAGTCGATCCCAGCAAGAATAGCGCCAACGCAACACTTAATTTCAAACGATTAGGCGTCTCGGTCTGGGACTAGAACTTCGCGACTGCCATTGCTGTTCATCGCTGATACCACCCCCGCGTTCTCCATGGCTTCAATCAATCGAGCGGCTCGGTTGTAACCGATTCGCATTTTTCGCTGAACAGAAGAAATCGAAGCACGTCTGGACTCGAGCACGAAGGCAACCGCCTCGTCATAAAGCGGCTCATCGGATTCTGTGTCACCCGTCAAACTAATCTCACCAGCCACGGACCGGGTGCTCGTCGAAAGAACGTCGTCTACGTAGTCGGGGTCTCCTCGTTCTTTCCAATCCGAAACAACACCATGGACTTCATCGTCCGAGACGAACGCGCCATGCACGCGTATCGGTACCCCTGCGCCAGGCGGCAGGAATAACATATCGCCGTGGCCCAACAGTTGCTCTGCCCCTCCCTGGTCCAAGATGGTGCGTGAATCGACTTTACTCGACACCTGAAAGCTGATCCGTGTGGGTATGTTGGCCTTGATCAGGCCCGTTATCACATCAACGCTTGGGCGCTGTGTAGCCAGGATAAGGTGAATACCCGCGGCTCTCGCTTTCTGTGCGATTCGGGCAATCAGCTGTTCTACTTTCTTGCCCACAAGCATGATCATGTCGGCGAATTCGTCAATGACCACCACGATCAAAGGCAACTTCTCCAGAGGACTGGCTGGTTCCAACGCGTCCTCGGACCAGAAGGGATCCAGGATCGGACGATTCAGTTTCTGTGCTTCCAGGATCCGGCGGTTAAAACCAGCAAGATTCCGCACCCCTAAGGCCGCCATAAGTTGATAACGCCGATCCATTTCACGAATACACCAGTTAAGCGATTGAGACGCTTCCTTCATATCGGTGACCACGGGGGTCAATAGGTGTGGAATGCCTTCGTAAACGGCCAGCTCCAGCATTTTGGGATCGACCAAAATGAGACGTACCTCTTCGGGCGAAGCTTTGTAGAGCATGCTAAGCAACATCGCGTTGATGCCCACCGACTTGCCGGATCCTGTAGTTCCGGCAACCAACAGGTGCGGCATTTTTCCTAAATCTGCGAGCACGGCGTCACCTGCAATATCCTTACCCAACGCGAGGGTTAAAACGGACGGCGCGTCTTGGTAGCTTTTCGATCCCAGGACGTCCTTGAGTCGGACGACTTCCCTGATTTCATTCGGGATCTCAATGCCCACTACCGACTTCCCCGGTATCACTTCGACAATTCGAACACTGATGACGGCCAGTGACCGCGCGAGATCCTTTGCCAACGCGCTAATCTTGCTAACTTTGACACCCGCGGCGGGTTGGACTTCGAAGCGCGTGATTACGGGGCCAGGAAGAATCGAGACCACTTCCGCTTCAACACCAAAATCCAGAAGCTTCAATTCCAGCTGTTTTCCCATCGCATCCAGAGCTTCGCTCGAATAACCACCCCGTGATTCGGTCTCCTGATCTTCAAGCAAATCGAGATCCGGCATCTCATTTGGGGTTTTTAGATCGAATAATCGCCGTTGCGACACGGCTTTCGGTTTGGGAACGGATTCAATTTTGGTTACCGACTTCTTAGAAGCGATCTTGGCCTTAGCAGCACTTTTTGTTCGTACACGAGCGACGGGGGCGGAACGATGTGTCGAAAATCTAGCGAGTTTCAATCGCTTTAAATAGTTAAATCCGCGACCAAAG
>DCBA01000078.1:5896-42498 GCA_002313255.1 Gammaproteobacteria bacterium UBA1119
AAATTTTTCCACGTAAACCCTAGCGTCAATTGCGTTCCGACAAGTACCCACGCGAAAGCGATCAGCGTGAGCCCCACACTCTTGAAGGCATCTATCCCCAGTCGAAAAAGAGAATCGCCAACTGCACCACCTGCTCCCGCGGGAAGTTCGGGTGGAGAACTCGCGTGCAGCCTGAATAACAAACATGCAGAAGCAACTAGAGCGAAAAAGCCGAGAAACCGTATGCCCACGACAGTCCACGACCAGGGCAACCCGCGCGCCATCAAGAGTCGTCCGCCGGCAATTACGAGGCCGGCGACCAATAGATATGCGACCCAGCCGAAGGCTAACAGCGCGAGTTCCGCGATCCATGCCCCGCTGATCCCAACAAGGTTGCTTACCCGAAGATCAGTACCCGCGTGACCCCAGCTTGGATCCAACGGCGAATAAGAGGCTATGGCCAAGAGGGCATATACAGCAATCGCAGCGAGCAGTACGAATCCAATCTCGCGAAATGGCAGTGTGGGCGATGAGACCTCGGACAAGGGTTATACCCCCTATGCACTAATGGACTTCAGTACCTAGGAAGCACATCTTACCCCTTTGAACCGCACTGAACAATTTACCTTTCAAATTCAGTCTCTTAGTGGCGATACCTAGACCACTTGTCCGGTCTCGTCCAGTCCACCGAATGCTGTATTATTGAGGCCACGGTCAAACTGTTGTTTACGTATGCGACCCGACAAGCAAAAGGTCATTGATGAGGTCTGGGACGACGCTCGCGTGCGAAGTTTTTTAAGCAAAGCAACACCGAGCCAATTCGGAGAGGCCCTCCCCGGAGACGCCGATTTCCATCTGCTACTCAACGCGTACTACGCGATGCGAGTCGACGACTTCAAGCGGTTTATCGTCTACTACATGCGCGAAGGCCACAACGTAAACGCGAAGAATGAAAACGGCTTAACACTCATCGATTATTTGCGGCCCCACAAAAAAGCTATGCCCTTTATTAACGCTTTGAAACAAGCAGCTCCTTGATGCAGAAAGCGAGTATCGAGCGCCTCATTGTTCTTGGCTCCGGGCCAGCTGGCTATACCGCGGCCCTTTATGCAGCGCGGGCAAATCTCAATCCCCTGTTAATTACCGGGGTTGAAGTGGGGGGGCAACTGACGACGACAACCGACGTTGACAATTGGCCCGGTGATTTCGAAGGCCTTCAAGGTCCAGAATTAATGATACGCATGCAAGAACATGTGGAATCGCTCGGTACGCGCCTCGTCAATGATCAAATTCAGTCGGCCCAACTAACCGAGAAACCGTTAGAACTTATCGGTGACGACCGTGCGTACGCCTGCGAGGCGCTGATCATAACAACCGGTGCATCCGCTCAATACCTCGGTCTTGAGAGTGAGGAGAAATTCAAAGGCCGGGGCGTGAGCGCATGCGCAACCTGTGACGGATTTTTCTATCGCAATCAAGAGGTCGCTGTGATTGGGGGTGGCAACACGGCTGTTGAAGAAGCCCTTTACCTGTCCAACATCGCTTCAAAAGTTTATTTAGTCCACCGACGCGACAGATTACGAGCGGAAAAAAAATTACAGGAGCGGTTGTTTCGACGGATCGATGAAGGTGCGGTCGAGCCCATCTGGCGTCATACGTTACATGAAGTTATCGGCGACGATTCAGGTGTAACGGGTGTACGTGTTGCATCAGTAGCCAACGCAGACATCCGCGACCTCAAACTACACGGCGTCTTCATCGCAATTGGGCACATCCCCAATACGGCCTTGTTCGACGGACAGCTAACCATGAACAGCAACGGCTACATCCAAGTGTCGAGCGGCCTCAGCGGGAATGCGACCGCGACCAGCGTACCTGGTGTATTCGCTGCTGGAGATGTTGCAGACCATGTCTACCGCCAAGCGATCACTTCAGCTGGATTCGGTTGTATGGCGGCTCTCGATGCTGAAAAGTACTTAGATGCTCAGACCTGATGCGTTAAGTCCATCGCCCGTATGACCTTCTCTTCCGCTGTTCCCGTGTTGACGTCTCCGAATACCCGACTGCCTGACCCTTGGATTAGTCCAGCGGATGGACCCGTCGCGGTGGGCGGCGATCTAAGCTCCGATCGGTTAATCGAGGCTTATGAGAAAGGAATCTTTCCATGGTTTTCGGATGACGATGGCCCTGTGCTGTGGTGGTCACCAGACCCGAGAGCGATTCTGATACTGGAGGACTTCAAACCGTCCAAAAGTCTCAGGAAGGTGATTCGAAAAGGGCACTTCCGGTTAACCTTCGACCAAGCGTTTAGCAAGGTAGTCTCAGCTTGTGCGGAACCGCGACCAAACTCGAGAGAGACGTGGATTACTCCGAATATGCAGCGGGCTTACATAGCACTTCACGAATTGGAGTTAGGACACTCTGTCGAGTGCTGGCGAGGAGAGGAGCTTGTTGGAGGACTTTACGGGATTTCTCTCGGCTCAATGTTTTTCGGCGAGTCCATGTTTTCGAGGGTCTCGAACGCTTCGAAGGTTGCGTTGGCAGGGTTAGTTGACCACCTCAGTCGATGGCGCTTCACTCTCCTAGATTGTCAAATCATGAACCAACACCTACGTTCCTTAGGTGCCATCGACATACCGAGAAATCAATTTCTTTCGCTGTTGTTGGAGAACCGACGCTACACAACCCGAACGGGTCCGTGGGGGCAAAGTGTCGAATACAATTAAGTCGCTCGCAAGATTAACAACCACCACGCGAGAAATTCTTGGCAGATCGACGATGGTTAACGCTGGAGTGATCTAACCGGGCATGCTTAAATCTCGCCACGTTTACGAGGGGACTAGATGGCAAAAGAAGAACAGATCGAAATGGACGGAACGGTCATCGATACGCTCCCGAACACGATGTTCAAGGTAGAGCTCGAAAACGGACACGTTGTTACAGCCCACATTTCCGGCAAAATGCGTAAAAACTACATACGGATTCTCACCGGCGACGTCGTCAAAGTCGAACTAACTCCCTATGACCTTTCAAAGGGTCGAATAACGTTTCGAGAACGTTAACGGCATTCGAGTCACGGAAGCTTGCGGACCGCCGGAAGCTTCACGACTGAGTCGCAACACTCCTCGATTCAATCTCAATAGCAATGTCTCCGTCTTCCACCGAGACATAGACAGTACCACCCGAATCGGCCAGCTCTCCAAACAGAATATCCTCTGCCAGTCGGCTCTTAATTTTCTCATCGATGAGCCGTTGCATCGGTCGAGCACCCATCTTCTCGTCATAACCCTCGCGCGCGATCCACTCCCGCGCGGCATCGTCCACCTCTAGTTCAACTTTCTTGCGGTCTAGCTGTGCTTGAAGCTCGGTCAGGAATTTGTCAACGACGCTCTTGATCACCTCCATCGGCAGTCCATTGAATTGGATGATTCCATCCAACCGATTACGAAACTCCGGCGTGAACATTTTCTTGACGACTTCTAATGCATCGGTGGCGTGGTCTTGGTGAGTGAACCCGATGGACGCGCGACTTGCTTCCTGTGCACCCGCATTGGTTGTCATTACCAGCACGACATTCCGAAAGTCCGCATTTCGACCGTTGTTATCGGTCAATGTTCCGTGATCCATGACTTGAAGCAAGAGATTAAAAACTTCTGGGTGTGCCTTCTCGACTTCGTCCAGTAGCACCACACTGTGGGGATGTTTTGTTACCGCTTCCGTTAACAAACCTCCCTGGTCAAAACCTACGTATCCCGGCGGAGCTCCGATGAGACGCGATACGGTGTGGCGCTCCATGTATTCGGACATGTCAAATCGCAACAGTTCAACACCCATGACACGCGCTAATTGACGAGCGACTTCCGTTTTACCAACACCGGTCGGTCCAGAGAAAAGAAACGATCCAATCGGTTTTTCATCGGCCTTGAGCCCGGCGCGCGATAACTTGATCGCGTTAGCCAATGTCTCGATGGCACTGTCCTGTCCGAAAACTGCCATCTTCAATTTACTGTCCAAACCTTTCAATGCTGCTTTATCGGACGTTGTCACCTGACTTGACGGTATCCGTGCAATTTTCGCGACAACTTGCTCAACGTCCGGCGCTCCAATGGTCTTTTTACGCCGACTAACTGTCACCAGCTGCTGTGCGGCTCCAGCTTCATCAATGACGTCGATCGCTTTGTCCGGCATGAAACGGTCCGTTATGTAGCGATCGGCGAGTTCAGCGGCCACCCTTAGCGCGCGATCTGTATATCGCAATTGGTAATGATCCTCGAAACGCGATTTGAGTCCTTTCAGTATCTTGTACGTGTCATCAACACCAGGCTCGGTTATATCGATTTTTTGAAAACGCCTCGACAGCGCTCGATCTTTGTCAAAAATTCCGCGATATTCCTGATAGGTCGTCGACCCCATGCACCTCACCTCACCCGATGCAAGCAGCGGTTTCAAGAGGTTAGACGCATCCATCACGCCACCAGAAGCGGCACCCGCTCCAATGATCATGTGTATTTCATCAATAAAGAGGATGGCGCCTTCTTCATCCTTCAGTTCCACCAAGAGTTGCTTGAAGCGCTTTTCAAAATCGCCTCGATATTTAGTGCCTGCTAGCAACGCGCCCAGATCTAAGCCGTAGACGTTGCTCTCCCCCACGACTTCGGGCACCTGGTGATCAACGATTCTCTTCGCCAAACCTTCAGCGATCGCAGTCTTGCCAACTCCAGACTCTCCCACCAACAACGGGTTGTTCTTGCGTCGACGACAAAGAATCTGGATAACTCTTTCGACCTCACTATCTCGACCGACTAGAGGGTCGATATGGCCGCGTCGCGCGCTCTCGTTTAAGTTTGTTGCGAATGCTTGCAGCGCCGTTTGGGCAGTCTCCTCTTCGCTAGAATCCCCGTGTACAGGTTCTGGCTCTGTATCGCCTCCGCTCTCATCCGCAACTTTAGATATGCCGTGCGCGATATAATTAACGATGTCAATGCGCGCGATTTGTTGTTGTTTTAGAAAAAATACCGACTGCGACTCCTGTTCATTAAAAATCGCGATGAGTACATTCGCCCCCGTCACTTCTGCTTGGCCGCTTGACTGAACATGGAACAGCGCACGCTGAAGGACTCGCGTAAAACCTAGCGTCGGTTCCGTTTCGCGTTGAGCATCTCCAGCTGGAATCAAAGGTGTAGTCGTTTCGATAAATTCTTGCAAGTCCGACTTGAGGGTATCCAAGTCCGCACCCACGTTCGTTAAAACTTCAATGGCTTTCGCGTTGTCAAGAAGGGCGAAAAGAAGGTGCTCGACCGTCATGAACTCGTGGCGTTTCGCGCGGGCATCCTTAAAGGCCTCGTTGAGCGTGACTTCTAGATCTTTGCTCAGCATGCGTCAGTCCGTCATTTCTATGGTCGACAATAAAGGATGCTGGTTTTCCTGGGAGTAATGATTAACTTGCTCTGACTTTGATTCAGCAACATCTCGCGGGAATATCCCACAAACCGCGCTCCCGCTCGTATGCACCACCAACATTATCTGCGTCGCTTTTTCTCGGTTCATCGCGAAAAACACTTCGAGTATATGTACCACAAACTCCATAGGCGTGAAGTCATCGTTAAGAAGAATCACCTTGTACATGGACGGGCGCTCTAGTTTAGGTTTCTCAGGAGCGGTCGCCAAGTCACCTTGTCGATCTTGTTCCCAGTCGCCGTCTTCATTACTCATGAAGCTTCCAGGTCACAGCAAACAACGCCATTAAGTCCATCACTCGCAACGTATCGACCATAGTGCGAGAGGCCTACATCACGCGCCACTCAGTGTACAGCATTGGCCAAATCTTAAGAAGCGCTTGACACGCCGCACGGCCTGTAACAATGTTGAGCGATAGGCCGAAAAAGGACTTTTGTTTTGGCCGTCGCGACGTCCATCGCGGACAAAGCGTACAGGTCGGAGCCGAAGTTATTCCCAGATTTAGGGGGAACAGGAATGGCTCTAGGTAAGGTTAAGTGGTTTAACAACGCCAAAGGCTACGGCTTCATCCTGCCGGAAAATGGAGGGGAAGACCTTTTTGCGCATTACTCCTCGGTAGAAATGGATGGCTATAAAACACTCCGGGCCGGCGATGACGTTGAATTTGAAATCGAGGAAGGTCCGAAAGGATCGCATGCAGTTCACATACGTTCAGCTGATGAATCCACCGGTGCGCATATGGAGGACTCACCCGACGAAGCTAATATTCAAGCGGACTCAGAGAACTAAATACCTTCAGTCAACGAATTCTAGATAATTACGGTTGCAACAAAGCGATGGCCCGATTAAACGTCAACGAGGGTCGCATCGCTTTATCCGCGAGGCCTGTATCCGGGAAATAATATCCGCCCAAATCCACGGGACCTCCTTGCGCTTCCATCAGTTCTCTATTAATTACGCCTTCATTATCGTTGAGTGCTCTTTCCAACAATCGAAATTCATTCTTCAAACTTGGATCATGATGTTGTGCTGCAATCGCTTCGGCCCAAAACTTCGCAAAATAATAATGGCTACCCCGGTTATCGATTTCGTTAACGATACGAGATGGCGATTTATTGCTTTCAAGAAATTTCGCGATCGCTTGGTTCAATGTGACTGCCAGCACACGTGCACGAGCGTTTTCGAACTTTTCGGCCAAATGCTCCAACGACGTCCCTAAAGCTAAAAACTCTCCCAGCGAGTCCCAACGTAGATGTCCCTCAGCTTCAAATTGTTGGACATGTTTCGGGGCAGAGCCACCGGCACCGGTCTCAAATAGCCCACCACCATTGATGAGAGGCACAATCGATAACATTTTTGCGCTTGTGCCCAGTTCGAGAATTGGAAATAGATCCGTGAGGTAGTCCCTCAACACGTTTCCGGTCACAGAAACCGTATCCTTCCCGGCTCTCATTCGCTCAAGAGAGAATATCGTCGCGTCTCGGGGCGACATGATGTGATAAGCAACATCGCTAAGGTCATAGTCGTTTAGGTACCGATTCACTTTTTCAATAAGCCGAGCATCGTGTGCGCGGTCTTCGTCTAACCAAAACACAATAGGTGCACCCGTTCGACGCCCTCTTTCGACCGCGAGCCCGACCCAATCTTGAATCGGCCCATCCTTGACGCGACATAAACGCCAAATGTCGCCAGTTTCGACTCCGTGCTCGTGAAGGGTTTCGCCGTTAGATCCTTTAACCCGAATCAAACCTTTACCCTGAGCTTCGAACGTCGTCCCATGAGAACCATATTCCTCGGCCTTTTGCGCCATTAATCCAACGTTCGGGATAGACCCCATCGTAGTTGGATCAAACGCTCCGTAGGCAATGCAATGCTTGATCGTTTCGGAATAAACCGCGGCATAAGAGCGATCCGGGATAACAGCCTTCATATCATGAAGTTCCCCATCAGGCCCCCACATTTTTCCAGATTCTCTAATCGCAGCAGGCATGGACGCGTCAATAATGACGTCGCTCGGAACATGAAGATTCGTAATACCCAAGTCTGAGTTGACCATCGCCAATTGAGGCCCGTTCGTAAGGCAGCAATTTAAATCGGTTTCAATGGCATTAGTTTGATCGTTGGAAAGCAACTTTATTTTTTGGTATATGTCTCCAATTCCATTGTTCGGGTCGGCACCCAGGTCCCTAAAGACAGCTCCGTGCTTTTCAAAAGCCTCCGCGTAATACGTCCTCACCACATGACCAAAGATGATTGGATCGGACACCTGCATCATCGTCGCCTTCAGGTGCAAGGAAAATAGAACCCCTTGTTCCGTCTTCGACATTTCTTGCGCAAGAAATTTACAAAGCGCGTGCTTGCTCATCATGGCCGCGTCCACGACTTCGCCTTCCTCAACAGCAACCGCGTCAGCCAACAGCGTCGTTCCCTTTTCATCAACAAATTCGATAATCAAGGTATCGTCGCTTGGCATGACGACCGAGCGTTCACTTCCGTAAAAATCACCCGAAGTCATGTGGGCAACGTGCGATTTGGAATCCGATGACCATGCCCCCATTGGATGCGGGTGCTTTTTCGCATAGCGCTTAACAGCATCAGCTGCCCTACGATCGGAATTGCCTTCCCGCAATACGGGATTCACGGCACTTCCCTTTACTACGTCGTAGCGCATTTTTATCTTCTCTTCTTCAGCACCCCGGGGTTCTTCTGGATAGTCCGGTATGCCGTAACCTTTTTCCTGAAGCTCCGCGATCGCTTCGTGCATTTGGGGGAGCGACGCGCTGATATTTGGGAGTTTGATGATATTGGCGTCGGAACGCAGAGTTAATCGTCCTAACTCCGCCAAATCATCGTTAAATCGTTGTTCGGGAACCAGGAGCTCTGGGAACACCGAAAGAATCCGACCCGCTAACGAAATGTCTCGCGTTTCAACAACGACACCAGCCGCATCAGTAAAAGCTTTGACGATCGGTAGCAAAGAAAACGTCGCCAGGCGCGGCGCTTCATCAGTTTGGGTATATATGATCTTAGGTACTTCGCTCAAAACAACTTCCTACTGTTTTAATTCCTACGAAGATGAAGCCATCAACCCTGGTCCAGAGGACGGTCGGGACGAGGTCGTTATCGATTCACGCATGCACAAAGGCTACCACACGAACATTGTCCTCTAGACCACGGGGCCGACTTAAAATTCCCAGTTCGTTCTCCGATCGCGATCATTTTGAGTGGATTCAACCCACCTCGATTGTTCCGTCCCTTGTTCTTTCTTCCAAAAAACAGCCTCCGTTTTAAGGAAATCCATAATGCATTCGCACGCCGCAAACGCATCCGGACGGTGTCCCGAACCAACCATCACCAAAACGATTTGGTCGCTTGGTTTCAATAATCCGACGCGATGGATAATTAATACATCGAGCAAGCTCCATTTCTTAACCGCGTACTCCCCGATTTTTTTCATACTTGTCTCGGTCATTCCGGGATAGTGTTCTAGCTGTAGTCCTTGAATTTCGCGATCTTCAAATCGATCTCGAACGAGACCTGCAAATGCGACTATCGCACCGCCGTCGCCCGCCATGCGCATCCGACATTTCGACCATTCCGCGTCGATCGAAAAATCAACTTCCTGGACTCGAACTTCTATCACCTTACCCGCCCGTGATTGGTGGTAAGAATGCCACCTCATCTCCATCGTTCAAATTCTGTTCAGTTCGAAGGATCACTTGGTTAACGGCGACTTTAACTTGATCTCCCTCAATAGCCGCGAGCGCATCGGGATCTAAATCGTCCCTAAGCGCGAGCATAACGTCGCCTGATCCCGAACCGTGCGGTAAATCAATTTCAATACTATCGATGGCCGTTATTTCTCGGAGCGAAGCAAAAAACCGGACAGTTATCCTCAAGATCGAATCCAAGTCCCAGACTTTCCACCAGACTTAGACCGAAGCATGAGATTCTCAATGCGAATTTCACGCTCAACCGCCTTGCACATGTCATAAATTGTCAAAGCTGCAACGCTAACGGCCGTCAGCGCTTCCATCTCGACACCTGTTTGACCTATTACTTTGCAAAGAGACAGAACTTGCAGTTTTCCGGAACTCACCCGTTCAAAATCAATTGAGATTTTCGTAATTGCGAGCGGATGACATAGCGGTATCAATTCGCTCGTTTTCTTAGCTCCTAGAATACCGGCGACACGGGCGACCGAAAGCACGTCACCTTTAGGGAGACCGCCCGCAACTAGAAGATCCAGCGTATCCGGATCCATACATACCATAGCTTCCGCGGTAGCCGTGCGTTCCGATTCAGGTTTATCGGAGACGTCGACCATTGTCGCGCTTCCTTCCGCGTCGATGTGCGTCAGTTTGGCCATGGTGGCCCGGATTAAAGCCAACCCACTCGTTATAAGCAACTGAACAAGTACAATGCGTTCCTGTCGTTATTGGAACAAATGACTTGACCAATCCGACGTCCAACTCGACGGTCGTTGTCGGTCTATCCGGAGGAGTCGATTCGGCAGTAGCGGCCAAACTCTTGTATGACCAAGGCTATGCAGTCAAAGGCGTCTTCATGAAGAATTGGGATGAAGACGATGGCACGGAACTTTGCACCGCAACCAAGGACTTCGAAGATGCAAAGCAGGTCGCCGACACGATTGGCATTGAACTCCTACCAGCCAACTTCGCCGCCGAATACTGGGAGTGTGTTTTTGAGGAGTTCCTTATCGAATATCAAAACGCTCGGACACCCAATCCAGACATCCTCTGCAACCGCGAAATTAAATTCGACCTTCTTATTCGCTACGCCCTGCAAATCGGTGCGGAGAAAGTGGCGACTGGCCACTACGCTCGCGTGACGCAGCATGGGGGCTCATACGCACTTCATAAAGCAGAGGATCTAAACAAAGACCAAACCTATTTCTTGCAGGGCATTCATAAGGATTGTCTCGCAAACGTATTGTTTCCTTTATCGCATCTATACAAGAAAGACGTCCGCAACATAGCGAAAACCGCCGGGCTTAGCGTCCACGAAAAAAAAGACAGCACCGGTATCTGTTTCATCGGCGAACGGCGGTTTAAGGAGTTCCTAGGCCGTTACCTCAAATGCGAGCCTGGCCCAATCGTAGACAGCCTTGGGAACGAAATCGGTCAACACGATGGACTGGCTTTTTTCACCCTCGGCCAACGTCAGGGACTCGGTATTGGTGGACGCCGAGGCGCAGACCCTGGTCCTTGGTACGTAATGGAAAAACTCCCCGCGACCAACACCCTCGTTGTCACACAATTGGAAGCGGATCTCATGACCAATAGCCTTATCGCGTCTAACGCCAACTGGCTCGTCGATTCGCCAGAAACCAACGCCAACTGCACAGCAAAAACACGTTACGGGCAAGCCGACCAAAGTTGCCGATTCCGTATCAATGGAATGCAAGTCGAAGTCGCGTTCGACTTGCCACAACGCGCCGTCACTCCCGGTCAGTACATCGCGTTTTACAACGGGACTCAGTGTTTGGGAGGCGCGCAAATCGAGTCGACTATGGCAGGTACTAACTCAGATGACTAAGATTCCCATCAGTTTGTTTTGTGTAAATTACAAAATTACAGGACCAAGGTCGCGATGACACTCGAGTCACTGACGGCAATTTCGCCTCTCGATGGACGCTACCGCACACGTACTGGCGATCTCTCGGACTTGGTCAGCGAGTTCGGACTGATCCGTTTGCGCGTCGAAGTCATGATCCAATGGTTCATTCATCTTGCAAACGAGCCATCTATTGAAAACGCGACCAAACTCGATCCAGCAACCGAGGATCAATGTCGCGACATTTGGCGCCAATTCAATATCGATGATGCACGGACCGTTCAAGCCATCGAGGTAGAGATCAATCACGATGTCAAAGCCGTGGAATACTTCGTCAAGAACAAGTTGCAAGATCTGGGATTAGAGGAATGCATCGAATTTGTGCACTTCGCGTGCACTTCCGAAGACGTCAACAATCTGGCATACGGTCTATTACTGAGGCGCAGCCGCCAAACATGTTTGCTGCCCGCTATCGAAGGTGTGCTGCAAGCGATTGCTATCCTGGCCCGAGAATACGCCGAAATACCCATGCTTTCTCGAACACACGGCCAACCCGCATCACCGACAACGGTGGGCAAAGAATTGGCAAACTTTGTTGCTCGCATGGAAGTTTGTCTTGACGATCTCGAGAACTGCCCCATTTACGGTAAAATGAATGGGGCTGTAGGCAACTACAACGCCCACTTCATCGCGTACCCACACGTCAATTGGACCAGCTTGAGCGAGGATTTCGTCTCGTCGCTGGGGCTCACGTTTAACCCCATGACCACCCAAATCGAGCCCCACGATTACATGGCAAAGCTATTCCAAGAACTTCAAGCCCTCAATCAGGTGTTGCTGGATTTCAATCGGGACGTGTGGGGCTATATATCGATTGGTTACTTTAAGCAGCACCTCATCGAAAACGAAGTAGGCAGTTCGACCATGCCACACAAGGTGAATCCAATTGATTTCGAAAATGCAGAAGGTCAAATAGGGCTCGCTGGCGCGCTTCTCAACCATCTCGCTGCAAAATTGACCGTGTCTCGGTGGCAGCGTGACTTGTCTGATTCGACTGCCTTGCGCAGCGTGGGAACAGCGTTCGCGCACTGCATGGTGGCTTATTCCAGCACCCTCCGCGGTATTCATAAACTCGAGCTGGACAACGACGTCATCACAAAAGACCTAGAAGTCTCCTGGGAAGTTCTTACTGAGGCTATACAAACGACAATGCGTAAACACGGTATTAAAGAGCCCTACGAGCGGCTAAAAAAATGGACACGCGGTCGCCATTTCGACGAGAGCGTCTATCGGGATATTTTGAGCCAACTCGAATTGCCTGCCGAAGCAATGAAGGAGCTCGAAGCACTTACGCCAGCGACATACATCGGCCTCGCATCAAGCCTCGCCCACCAGACCGCGTCGAGGGTCATTAGTAGAAAATCTTCTAAACCGGATGCAGATTGAACGTACATGTCTACGAAGTCAGCTGGGGAAGCCATCAAACTGAATTACGGGCCGTAAGGAACGCTGTATTTATCGAGGAACAGAATGTCCCGCGGGACCTCGAATGGGATGGCATGGACGAAACCAGCATCCACTTCATCGCAGAAACGAGTGATGGCGACGTGATCGGGACGGCTCGGCTTATGCCTTCGGGGCAGATCGGGCGTATGGCGATCTTGATCTCATACCGTGGCCATGGGATTGGACGGCGTATGCTGGATATGGCAATCCAGAGTGCACATCGATCCGGCATGAAAGAGGTATTCCTACACGCACAGTCTTATGCCTTGGAGTTTTACCTAAAAGCAGGCTTTATACCGGATGGGCTAGAGTTCGAAGAAGCGGGCATTCCACACCGCTCAATGACACGTTCTACGGAAGACCGTGAAAGGTCTATCAGATAAAGTCCTTGATCGCCTTCACGTGGCATTTGACTGTTTCAATTAACGGCTGCGCTCGGCGAGCGACACCAATAATCGGGCTCTCGTGATGCGGGCAATCGAGTGCATCTTTAGTTTGGAACGACAAGGAGGTCCATAAATTCATCGACCGGCGTCGATTCCAGCGCATCCTGCTCCATACAGAGCGTCTCAATTTCGTTCGCGCGTGGCACTGGAAAACGAGCGCTTAGGTTGCGCCGAAATTTATCCTCGAGCAATGGGATACCTTCCGGGCGACGGCGTCGATGACCTAGAGGGTATTCAACAGTCACTTTCTCGGTAGCAGTGCCATCGCGAAAAAAAACTTGCACGGCGTTCGCGATCGAACGTTTCTCCGGTTGGTGGTATTCCTCACTAAACCGAACATCCTCCTCTACCACCATCGACTCCCGTATCCGGTCAAGTCGAGAATCTGCGGCGACACCATCTTCATAATCCGTCGCCACCAAATCGCCTTTCAGAAGACCGACTGCCACCATGTACTGCAAACAATGATCCCGGTCAGCTGGATTGTTCAATGCCCCAGTTTTACTAATGATCCGGATGGCAGATTCGTGGGTTGTAAGAACAACCTTGTCGACTTCTTGAAGCCGTGGCAATACCTCTGAATGCAAAGCAACCGCGGCCTCCACCGCCGTCTGCGCATGAAATTCTGCCGGATAGGAGATCTTAAATAAGACATTCTCCATTACATACGTGCCATAGGGTCGCTGAAATTGAAACGGCTTCCCCTGAAATGAAACGTCGTAAAATCCCCACGTCGGAGCACTGAGCGCGCTCGGGTAACCAATCTCACCTTTGAGGACCAACATCGCCAACCGGACCGCCCGACTGGTTGCATCTCCCGCAGCCCACGACTTACGAGGACCCGCGTTTGGGGCGTGCCGATAGGTCCGTAGGCTAGAGCCATCAATAAATGCGTGAGAAAGTGCGTCGACAACCTGATCGCGGGTCCCACCAAGCATCGCTACGACCACCGCCGTCGAAGCAACCCGGACCAGGAGGACGTGGTCGAGACCCACACGGTTAAAACTATTTTCAAGAGCCAAGCAACCCTGAATCTCGTGAGCCTTTATCATTGAATCGATAACGTCTTTCATCAGCAACGGCGCCCCACCCGACGCCCGCGAATTTCGGCTTACATAATCTGCAACCGACAAGATTGCGCCGAGATTGTCCGACGGGTGTCCCCATTCCGCGGCTAGCCAAGTGTCATTAAAGTCCAGCCAGCGAACCATGCAACCGATATCCCAAGCGGCCTTCACTGGATCGAGCTCAAACGAAGTCCCGGGAACGCGCGCACCGTTACGAACTTCCGTACCCGGGACCAGTGGGCCTAGATGTTTTAGACAATCAGGGAATGTCTGTGCAAGGAACCCGCACCCAAGGGTATCCATCAAACAATTCCGCGCTGTTTCGCGAGCTTCGACGCTATCGATCACGTAATCCATTACGTAATCTGCAATATCAACTAACTCTCTATCGGGATCCGGTCGGACGTTAACTTCAGAATTTTCGCTCATACGACCAGTTACAACCTTCAACGATTACTTATCGGCTCAAGCGTCCTTGGCTCGGGGCCAATGTAATCAGCACTGGGTCGAATGATCCGATTATTTGAACGTTGTTCCATGACGTGAGCAGCCCACCCAGAGAGCCTCGAACAGACAAAAATTGGAGTAAATAATTTTGTCGGGATACCCATGAAGTGGTACGCCGCCGCGTGAAAAAAATCGGCATTGGCGAATAGTGCTTTCTCATCCCACATCACTTTCTCCACAGCGCAGGAAACAGGGTAATAACGCTCGTCCCCAACGATATCCGCGAGTTTCTCCGCCCAACCCTTAATCACTGTATTTCTTGGATCAGACGTTCGATAAATCGCATGCCCAAATCCCATGATTACTTCTTTACGGTCGAGCATTTCCCGGACGCCCCGTTCGGCTTGTTCTGGCGTCTCGTATCGGTCAATCAGGGCCATCGCTGCTTCGTTCGCGCCACCGTGGAGGGGACCCCGCAGCGAACCGATAGCTCCCGTAATGCACGAGTACATGTCTGATAACGTGGACGCGCACACTCGGCCTGTGAACGTCGACGCATTAAATTCGTGCTCGGCGTAAAGAATCAACGACACATCCATGACACGACAAAAAGTTTCATTCGAAGCATCTCCTAATAAGGTTTCGAGAAAATGCTCGGCAATCGAATCTGCATCCGTTTGCTCTTCAATTCGCACGCCATCGTGGCTAAAGCGATACCAGTAATTAATAATCGATGGCAGAGCGCCCAATAGACGATCCGCGACTTCCTGTTGTTGATCAAAGTCCATCTCGGGTTCGAGATTGCCTAGCATCGAACATCCCGTACGCATTACGTCCATGGGATGAGTGTTCGAGGGAATCCGTTCAAGAACGTCCTTTAGAGCCTCGGGTAATCCACGAAGCGCCTTCAATTTTGTCCGGTAGGCATCAAGCGTCGTTTGATTAGGCAGTTCGCCGTATAGAATCAAATAGGCAACTTCTTCGAACGTCGCAAGCTCGGCGAGTTCTGAGATATCGTAACCGCGGTATGTCAAACCGGTACCTGTCTTTCCGACGGTACATAGCGCCGTATCACCAGCTGACTGACCTCGCAATCCGGCACCGCTGAGTTTCTTATCGACCATCGTCCGATTCCTCCCTAAATAATTCGTCCAGCTTCTGCTCGAATGCGTGATAGCCAAGGAATTCGTATAGCTGATCCCGCGTCTGCATGGTTGCAACGACATCCCGTTGCGTCCCCTTGACCCTTATTTCCTTATAAACGTTCAATGCCGCCAGGTTCATCGCGCGAAACGCCGACAACGGGTACAACACCATGTGCACTCCAACCTGACGAAGCTCGTCGACACTATATAGAGGTGTCGCGCCAAATTCTGTGAGGTTTGCGAGTACGGGGGCTTCCAGACTATCCACGATTTCGCCATACATCGAAACGTCCGTCATCGCCTCCGCAAAGATCGCATCGGCACCTGCTTCGATATACTCTTGCGTTCGATCCAACACCGCGTTGAAACCGTCGACGGCGAGCGCGTCGGTACGTGCCATCAAAATAAATGACGGATCAATTCTCGCGTCAACGGCTGCCTTGATTCGGTCACACATTTCTTCCGCCGAAACGATTGCTTTATTGGGTCTGTGACCACAACGTTTCTGCGAAACCTGATCTTCAATGTGGACAGCCCCTACCCCCGCCTTTTCCATTTCCCGTATGGTCCGGGCGATACTGAAAGCGCCTCCCCAACCCGTGTCAATGTCGACGAGCAACGGGGTGTCGGTTGCACCCGTTATACGCCGCGCATCCGTGATCACGTCCTGCATCGAGGTGATCCCTAAATCAGGTAAAGCATACGATGCAGCTGCCACACCTCCGCCAGAAAGGTATAGGCAGCGAAAACCAACCTGCTCCGCCATCAAGGCTGCATACGCATTGATCGCACCAACAATCTGCAATGGCCGTTCCTGGACAAGTGCCTCCCGAAATCTTTCGCCTGCAGTCGACACAGCCATGTTCTCCTCAGTCACTGAATTCGTTAAGCCTCTCTTTCAAACCAGCATAAGTCGACACAGTCTCAATCGTTGGAAAACGATCCGATATGGAAGCCGGTGCGTTAAAGAAAAAACCTTTATTCGCCTGTTTCAGCATACCAACGTCATTAAAGGAATCACCCGCGGCCATTACACGCAAATTTAGGGATTGGAATGAACGAACTGCTTGCGTTTTGGGGTCATCTTGACGCAATTGGTACCCAACAACACGATCTTCAACCACTGTCATTCGATGGCACAGTAGAAAAGGATTCCCTAATTTCGCCATCAAGGGCAACGCAAACTCATAAAAAGTATCGGAAAGAATCGCCAACTGGAAACAAATACGCATGTCGTCGAGGAAAGCAGCGGCATCTTCAAAGGGCTCGATCCCCTCAATAACCTGGCAGATGGAGCTGTAACTAACGTCGTGACGTTCCAACACGGCCAATCGATGGGTCATCAATTCATCGTAATCGACGACGTCTCGTGTAGTGAGCCGCAACTCTTCGTCACCGACTACGTCGGCAATCACCTCCCAGATTTCCGGTACGAGAACACCTTCTAAGTCCAGACAAAGTACGTTCATTGGGCTCTCCGGGGGGCGCGTATCTTACGGGAGCACCCGCCTCAAGCCTAGAGGGCGAGTGTATGTGCATGCGGAAGCGGCCTAATAAGTTGTAAGCATATGACGAAGGATTACTTTTTCGGGTAACCGGTCGCTGGTACATTCGCACATTCTCAATGTCGACTCGTTCAGGTCTACCGAAACTCGATGGTATCGATCAACACTCAATTCAGAAAAAACATTTCGGACGTTGCGCCCATGGATGTACTTGCCGACGCATTTAATCGCTTCGAGCAAAGCCAAATCTCGATTTCCTTTAGTGGCGCCGAAGACGTTGTCCTCATTGAAATGGCGTATCAATTACTTGGGAATAGAGTGCCGGTTTTTTGCCTTGATACCGGAAGACTTCATCCCGAAACGTATCGGTACATCGACCAGGTTCGGAAACATTACGGCATTTCGATCGACATGTTGTCTCCAGACCCAGCCAACCTAGAGCAACTCGTACGGGAAAAAGGCCTCTTTAGTTTTTATCAAGATGGGCATCACGAGTGTTGCGCCATTCGTAAAATACAACCGTTAACGAAAAAATTATGCCACCTGGACGCATGGATCACCGGACAGCGCCGTGATCAAAACGTCACAAGAACTGAACTTCCGCAGGAACAAGAGGACCGTGCCTTTTCAACGCCGAGGCACCCGATTACAAAATTCAATCCGTTAGCGTCGTGGACCTCACCCGATGTCTGGCGTTACATCCAAACAAACGGCGTTCCCTACAATCCACTACACGATCAAGGGTTTTCGTCAATCGGTTGCGAACCGTGTACGCGCTCCATCTCAAGGTTTCAGCCCGAACGGGCCGGGCGTTGGTGGTGGGAAGACGAGAAAGACAAAGAGTGCGGCCTGCACGCACAAAATATTGATGCCCAACCTGTGCGAGTCATCGAAAAACACACACAGGCTTGACGTCGAGTTCGTCATTCAGTGCGACTGATCGCAAGGCATTTTTTACACCTGAGACCTACCCACATGAAGGTTACTTTCGTAAAGAAGGTTTTGGCGGATAGCATGCTGTATCACAAATGTTCCGACGCGGAAGCGAACTTATTATCTCGGGGGTCTATTCGGTTGCTTTGACAAGATCACTATCGCCGATGAACGCGACCCTGCATCCGCGGGGATGCGAGGTATTCGATTTCGACTTCGCCCTTCTCCATCGTGGATAAAGGAGACGTAGTTCAAACCGACACCAGGTATAAGAATTTCCTGCAGGACCTACGCGGGATAGCAATCAACAAAGAAACCCGACAAGAAGCAGAAGAAATCTTGTGTGCCAACCCGGATCTCGATCTAATCTGATCTGACCACAAATCACTTCATAGGAAGTGAAATGTGCTTGAACAGCTCCCCCCGTTCACTCCTGCTGCTGATCGCAAAGGCCTCGTGCACCAGATCCGTCGTCAAATGAGGAGCAAACCGTTCAATAAAATCGAGCATGAACTTGCGCAAAAAAGTGCCTTTGCGGCAGCCGATATGCGTGACGCTATTTGAAAACAGGTGACTTGCGTCCCGCGCCACCAGATCCGTATCGGTGTCCGGGTCAAACGCCATCGACGCAATAATTCCAATACCAAATCCCAGGCGGACGTACGTTTTTATCACGTCGGTATCTGTCGCTGTAAAAACCACGTTGGGTACATGACCACCTGCTTCAAAGGCATCGTCGAGCCTGGACCTGCCGGTAAAGCCAAAGACATAGGTTACCAGTGGCTGCGTCGCGACATCCTCCAGCGTCAACTCTTCTTTTTCAGCCAAAGGGTGTCCCTTGGGGAGCACAATCGAGCGGTTCCATTTGTAGCACGGCATCATCACCAGATCCTTGAAATGCTCCATACCTTCGGTGGCGATGGCAAAATCGACCTCGCCGTCCGCGGCTAATTTCGCGATCTGGTCGGGGGTGCCTTGGTTCATTTGTAGAACAACGTCCGGATATTCTGCTCTAAACGACTGTATGACTTCCGGCAGCGCGTAGCGCGCCTGGGTGTGGGTAGTCGCGATCGAAAGGCTTCCTTGACGTTCGTCGCTAAACTCTTGTGCCACGCGCTTTACACTTTCGACGCGTTGAAGAATTTCTCCGGCCACCGAGACGATTTTTTCTCCCGCAGGCGTAATTCGGACTAAGTGCTTACCACTACGTTCGAAGACTTCGACGCCCAATTCATCTTCGAGAAGACGAATCTGCTTGCTGATTCCAGGTTGCGACGTATACAGACTTTGCGCAGTCGCAGACACATTGAGGTTATGGTGCGCAACTTCCCAGATGTACCGGAATTGCTGGAGTTTCATCACCACCACCTTTATAACCACAATGCACAGATATAATCATCTTTATTTCATAAAGAAATATCAAGTGGTTTCGTTAGTTACCCCGTGTGGTACATGACCCGAGGCCACAGCAGTACTCGCACGTTCACAATTGCCTGCCTGGTCATCAAAAAACACATCCGCACCAAATGCCCGAAGAAACTCAGTTTTTTCGCGTCCGCCAAGAAACAAGCTTTCATCCAAACGAACGTCCCACGCGCGTAAGGTTTTGATGACGCGCTCATGAGCGGGAGCTGCGCGGGCGGTGACAAGCGCGGTTCGAATTGGACAAGCGGTCTCATCAAACTCGCACTGGAGCCGGTGGAGCCCTTTAAGGAACGGCTTAAAGGGACCGCCGTTAAGAGGTTCATCGGCAGCCAACGCTTCGCTATCCGAAAACGCATCGAGTCCACCATCCCGATAAACGCGTTCGGCCTCGTCTGAAAACAACACCGCGTCCCCATCGAATGCTATCCGGAGATCCTCGTGGCTGGCGCTCGGCGAAACCCCTCCAACGAGCGTCGCCGCCGCAAGGTGGTTATCAATCGCATCTCGAACGTCCTGCGGATGTGTCGAAAGGAACAGGTCGCAATTGAACGCTCGTACATATCGGTAAGGGCTGAAGCCTCCGCTAAAAGCTGCACGAGTGATCTCTAACTCGTGGGACCGAATCGAATTAAATATACGGAGCCCCGTATCCGCCGAATTTCTAGAAAGAAGGATTACCTCGACACGGGGATATTCTGTTAAGTCATTAATATGTAAAAGTTTTTTTACAAATTGATAGGCGTCACCCGGATCCAGAACTCGATCCTCACGTTCAATTTGATACCGCCGATACGCTTCCAGGCCATGTTCCTCGAATACCAAATTACTTTCATCTAGATCGAAAAGCGCCCGGGAAGATATGGCAACGGTCAGAAACGATTCAGACATCGATTCAAGCATCTAAGTCAGGAATCAAACCGCTTTCGAGACGATCGATCATATCTTTTAACTTTAGTTTTCGCTTCTTCAACCGTTGAATCCTCATCGTGTTCGGATGATGAGTATCGATCAGGTAGTGGATTACGTCGTCGAGATCGCGATGCTCTGACTTAAGCTCTTCTAGCCACCGATTGGTCTCTTCCTCATCCACTTGGAGCTATACGACTACGACCCGTTATGCGTTACGTGTCATCATAGACGAGTAACAGAAATCACTCGACACTTGTATTGTCCGGTATGGAAATCAATGCCAAAACCGCCATCAATCAAGACTTCCGTGAACGCCTTTCTTCGCAGGGCCCAAGATCAGGCCATGACAAATACGACGTCGGCCCGATTGATCTTCGCCATGGATGCCACGGCGAGTCGCGAGCCGACCTGGGACTTAGCCACCAGCTTACATGCCGAACTTTTCAGCATTGCGAGTTCGACTCGTCTTGACGTTCAGTTGATTTATTACCGTGGTCTGGACGATTTTTTCGTGTCCGGTTGGAACAAAGAACCGCGCACCCTCCTACACGAAATGCAGAACGTTCGTTGTCGGGGCGGTCGTACGCAAATCCTCAGGGTCCTCCAGCATGCCCGTCGACAAATTTCCAATGAAAAAACAGAAGCCGTTGTATTTGTGGGCGACTGCTGCGAGGAGTCACCCACCGAACTTTATGCCTGTGCGGGCGAACTTGGACTTTTCCGATTGCCTGTATTCGTCTTTCAAGAAGGATACGATCCTCACGCGAAACAGGTTTTCCAACAGATCGCGAAACGTTCTCGCGGTGCATACGCTCGCTTTGCGCCTGGATCTGCAAAGGAACTGGCTGCCTTATTAGGGGTCGCGGTCGCCTACGCCACCAAAGGAAAAGATGCCGTTTCCCAGCTCGCTACGGCAGAAGCCCGCCATCTGCTTAAACAATTGCCCCCATGACTCTATTAGTGATTGCGGCCCTTCTCGCGACGATCGCATTCGTGTTTCTGATGCAGTCGTTATGGGCCCGTAAACAACCTAAAAATCTGTCGACTAAGATTCTAGCGTCCGCCGTCACTCTCTTAATGGCCCTAGCCGTCCTCGCCGCTAGCGGTAGGATGCACTGGATCGCAGCCGTCGGTACCGCGGTCCTCCCATTTCTTCGTCGCGGTTTCTCGCTCCTCCGCTACCTGCCTTATCTTACACGTCTCATGTCCATGTGGCCGACCGCACACGCCAACTCCAATTCATCTGGTTCACAACAAACCGAAACAAGCACCCGGGAGCTTCGGATGCGTTTGGACCACGAATCTGGCGACATATACGGGGAGGTACTCGTAGGACGCTACGAGGGACGTGCGCTCTCAGACCTATCTCCCACCGAAATCAAAGAGCTCTACCTCGCTCTTAAGGAAACCGAGTCAAGACGACTCCTGGAAGCTTATGCCGATCGGTACCATCCAAAAATATTGGACCCTAAGGCCGAGGATTCTAACGCTGTCTCGCCGGAGATGACGCGTGGGCGAGCGCTCAAAGTTCTTGGACTGTCTACTGGCGCGACAAAAGACGAGATTGTAGTGGCCCATCGACGCCTGATCCAACGCATGCACCCTGATCGTGGAGGTTCCAATTTTCTTGCCGCCGAACTCAACGCCGCAAAGAAATGCTTGATGGAGGGATAATGTCGACGTCGCGTGGCATGCGCGCAACGTACGTTCGGCGACACCCGTCTTTTTTAACGGTCGTCCGGACAGATGTCCGTGTAGAATTCTTCGTGTGCGCGATCCACTGATTCCTCTCGACCCGGAACTTCTTTCTGCCCTAAGCGAAGATCAAGTCGTTACCGCGAACGAGCGCCAAGCCCGCGAACTCAAGTACGCGTTCGACCATCACCAGAAGCAGCTCGGGGTAATAGCTTGGCCGACGGCTAACGTCGTATCCATCGACCATTGGCTTCAAAAAAACTACGCCTCGCTATATCGTGAAGACGAGTCCGATAGTCCGCTGACGGTCGTGTCGCCACAAAGTCTATTGCTAGCAGCGAAGCTGACCGCACCGGACAACGACATCGAAACCCACACATCGCTTTTTCTTGACGCGTGGCACCACTATTGGCTTTGGCAAATCCAACCCGCCGACCTGGACACAACGGACAACGGTAGACTGTTCCACCGTTGGATCAACAATCTATCCGAATTCCTGAAGCGTCGAGACACGATCTCAGAGGTCCAGTTGTACCGGTTGCTTGAAGACGCTGCGCAGGCGGGAAATTTTATACCGACAACCGTACATTCATTCGGACTGGATGACAGAGCACCAGCGCAGGAAACACTGTTCAATGCCCTGGTCACGTCCGGATGCCCCGTGCAACACCACGCCAGCCTAGAAAATACGGAAGCTCAACCAGCGCTAACAAGTTTTGAAACGTCGAACCAAGAACGCGCCGCGTTTGCCGTCTGGTCGAGGGAAATTCTATCAGCTCAACCCAACGCTCGGATCGCCATCGTCGTCGCAGACTTGACGCGCGAATACACCGCTATACGCCGGCAGTTCGAAGCCGTATTCCCAGATGTCGGTGAGCTCGTCCAAATCGTAAACATTGGAAGCGGCTTGCGATTAAGCGACGAACCGGTGTGTCGCGACGCTCTCGATTTATTCCGATGGACTATTCAACCCTTGAGCTTCCTTCTCATAGAACAACTCCGACGCTCGGCGTACTTGCCATCAATCAACACCACCGAAGGACTCGCCTCTTGGCTCCCCCACCGGCTCGATCTCCCGGACTTTGCGCACCGCGTAAAACTTCCGTGGAGCGAACGCATGCACGCTTCGTTTAAGACGCCTGCATGGAGTTCACCAAGGACGTGGGCTGAGAAGGCACGAACTATCCTCGACATTGCCGGATGGCCCGGCGATGAGCCCGACTCGAACGATTTTCAAGCCGCGCAAACGCTGTCAGAGATCCTCGACACGTTAACTTCAAGCACGCAGTTTGGTGATATGTCCTGGTCGGAAGCTGTCCGATCTATTTGTTTCCTGGCAGATCATCAACGCTTTGCGGCGCAGTCGCCACCCGCTCATATCCAAGTGTTAAGCCAAGGAGAAGCTGACGGACTTAGATTCGATGCACTATGGGTCGCGAACGCCAGCGATACGAATTGGCCGGGACCGTTCCGCCCCAACCCTTTTATCCCAATATCAATACAACGAGCTGCTGGGATACCCTCGGCGTCGCATAGTCAACGGCTTCGCAAAGCCCAAGAACGAACCCATTCGTGGCTATCGTCCGCACCTCAAGTCGTATTTAGCTACGCGCGGGCCGATGGTGATTCCGTCTGTGCTCCTAGTGGCTTACTCCCAGTTCTAACTGAATCCACGTTAAGTCAGATCCTACGAACACCGACCCTCGCCGCCCATGGACACATCTGGGCCCAACGGCAATCGTGCCACGCCGTCGAAGTGCTACAAGACGAGGCAGGATCAACCGTTCCATCGGATCGGCTAACCTACGGTGGTAGCGCTGTACTGCGTGACCAATCTCTATGTCCTTTTAAAGGTTGGGCCCGGCATCGGCTCGAGCTGTCCGACCCACGTGTTCCACATCGATTTCCAGACGCTTTAGACCGTGGTTCCTTGATACACGACGTTTTACATGCAGCTCTCGACTCCTGCAAAGGCCGAGAAGATGTCATCGAAATCGAACCAGCAAGGCTTCACGAAATCATTGATCGTGCACTGACGAAATTTAGGCCGAATCTTTCGCAAGCCGTACTCGAACACGAACACCGGCGCATTCGCGAAATTCTTACGCACTGGTTAGATTTTGAGAAAACGAGATCGCCCTACCAAGTCGTCTCCGTTGAAACCGACAAAAGCGTTCGGATCGGCCAGTTACAACTTGATCTTCGTCTAGATCGCATCGACCAAATGGAAGACGGTAGTCAACTCGTTATCGACTACAAAAGTGGTACCGCAACCACCGCAGGTTGGCGTCTACCACGTCTTTCGGACCCGCAACTCCCGCTGTACGCATCGACCGTTGACAATGCCTCGGGCATCGCGCTGATGCAGATATCGGAAGAACGCTCCACCTTAATCGGTGTCGGAGAGCACGAAATCCACGGTTTATCGAATAGTCAGGATTTTGGTTTTGAAACCTTCAAGGACCTGGCCAACGCGTGGAATAGTTACCTTGAAGATACCGCAACATCGTTCGTCAATGGCTACGCCGCCGTCGACCCCATCGATAAAACGATTTGCCGCCGTTGTCATCTCCAAGGTCTGTGTCGGGTATTTGATGGCAACAATTAGTCACGATAACGATGACAACGCGCGGACACTCGCTATCGATCCCGAGCGTTCGGTCATTGTCCAAGCCCCAGCCGGCTCTGGTAAAACGACCCTTTTAGTGAATCGTTACTTAAAACTGCTCGGACGAGTTGAAGAGCCGGAACACGTTCTCGCAATCACTTTCACGCGTAAAGCCGCGGCCGAGATGCGACAACGAGTGATTGAACAACTACGAAGTAAAACAGCGGTCGCCAAGCCCGCACACACACGCGCCTCTGAACGTGACTGGCATCTCCTCGATAACCCACAACGCTTACGGATCCAGACGATCGATAGCTTTGCCCTGGGCATTCTTCAACAGCAGCCCTTCTCCACCCGATTCGGTCATGATTATCGGTTCGCTGAAGATGCACGTTGGCTTTATCGGGAAGCGGCCGATCGGTTACTCGAGAAAACAAACGATAAAGACCCTTTAAACGCAGACATTAGTCGCTTTGTTGCCCTGGTCGGGAATGATTTCGACCTTGCACGAAATCTAATCGCAGACATGCTGGGTCGACGAGATCAGTGGCTCGATCCCGTATCTAACGTGGCTCGAGAAACGGTCACCGACGATCCGGGTCAATTCATTCAGCTCATCGAGTCGGCACTCAAAAGCATCGTAGATAGAACCACGAATATGCTTGCCGCCTCCATTCCGCAATCATTGTTCGACGAGATCAAAGAGCTATGCGCTTTTTCCGCATACAACCTCCAGCAACCTTTTTCTCACCTGTCAGAATTTCGCGACTGGCGTTTTTTTTCCCGTATAGCGACCACGAAGAACCGCTCGTTTCGTCAGCGCATCACGGTACGTGAAGGATTTCCAGCCAAAGCACGATCCGAAAAAGCGCGTTTCACCGACGCAATGCGATCGTTAGCGAGCCTCGGCCTCACGAAAACCATCGCGAACCTTCAACACATCCCGGTCGAAAAAACACCGGTAGAAGAACGCGAGAAACTCATCACTTTTTCAATCGTTCTTACCCTGGGTGCAGTCGAACTTATCGAAGTCTTCCGGCTTCACCAACTCGTCGACTTCTCTGAAATAACTATTTCCGCCCGGAACGCGCTATCCCGCGACGAGACCCCGACCGATCTAGCGCTGATGCTCGACTACCGGACATCACACATCCTCGTCGACGAATTCCAAGATACCTCCCTAGCTCAATACAAATTGCTTACGAGTCTCGTACAAAGCTGGCAACCGGGTGATGGCAATACGTTCTTCGCCGTCGGAGATCCGATGCAATCGATCTATCGTTTCCGTGACGCCGACGTAGATCTTTATCAGACGACGTTTAGCGAGGGGTTGCCTTCAATCCCCTTAGAAGCCGTGAAACTTAAGAGCAACTTTCGTTCTGCTGCCTCGCTTGTCGCGTGGTCAAACGATATATTCGGTACACTTTTTGCGTCCCCCAACGACGCACTGACCGGTGCCGTAACATTTAACCCGGCGATCGCCGCGCGAAAAGAATCGGGGCGCATCCAAGCATTTGCTGCCGACGATCCCGAGAAGGAAGCCAAAAGCATCGCAGATCGCGTTGACGCGATACGGTCGAATCACCCAAACGACACCATCGCCATCCTAGTACGCAGTCGCAACGTCCTCCCGTCAATTATCAACGCGCTGCAAGAATCTAAACTTCGGTGGCGCGGTATCGATCTTGAGCCATTAGCAAATGTACCCGTCGTCAGAGACCTCTATGCCATCACACTGGCATTAATGGACGATCGTAATCGACTCGCCTGGTTATCGATTTTGCGATCGCCTTTGGTCGGAATCAAATTGCGGGATCTAGAGGTCATCGCGCGCCACCAGTCCGTGGGCAACATGCTCGCGGACACAGAGCCAAGCATCGACGCGCGCGCGAGATTGGACCTAGTTGCACAAGCCCGGGAAATCGCGACACTTGGTCATTCGATTCGATCCAGGGTCGAACGTTTTTGGCTTGCCATGGGTGGCGCTGACGCCTACACCGACTCAGACGGAGCAACAGCGTCCCTCGATTCCGCCGATCACTACCTAGAAGCCCTGGAAAATCAACCGACCAATCGTATTTTCGCGGACCAATTGCTCGAGCAAACTCAACGATTATTTGCCTCGACATCGATTGATCCAGTGGACGTCGAGATCATGACCATTCATCGAGCCAAAGGTCTGGAGTTTAATCACATCATTATTCCAGGACTTGATAGAGGGACGCAGTCGAACATAAGGCCCATGCTGCTTTGGCGGCCCGAAGCTAATTCATTGCTGATGGCAACGCGCGATGATTCCAAGACAAACTCGCTATACAACTGGCTGCGATACGAGGAAGCGGAAAAGGATTCAGAAGAACTGAAACGCCTTTTGTACGTTGCAGCGACACGGGCAAAGGATTCGTTATCGCTATACGGCTGCCAAATCAAAGATTCCAACCCACCCCGCGGTTCCTTTTTAGCGTTACTACAGCCCTTGATTTCTCTTCAACCCATTGACCAAGCGATCCCGAGATCAACAAAAACCAGACCCCCGTCTCGACCGCCGTTGAAACGGCTAAAATCCTGTTACACCTGGCACAAGCCCATGGCACCTCCGTTAGCCCCATCCTCTTTCCACACGTTACCCTCAATAAACGTGTCTACTCCCATCGCCGATCGAAAAGAAGTCGCACTCGGCAATGTTGTACACGACGAACTTCGGTTACTCGCCGGGTCGAGCCACGCCAATCCTGGCAATCTAGATCCCTGGCACCAAAGATTGATTCATCTAGGACTATACAAATCTGAAGCGGATTGGGTCATAGAAAACGCTCATAAACAAATTAGTTCAGTTCTTGCGGACGACACTGGTTTATGGATCTTGAATTCCAACCATATGGAGAACCATACCGAGTGGATGTTGACCACGTATCAAGACTCTCAATTTACGAATGTTGCGATTGATCGATCGTTCATCGACTTGAGCGGCGATCGGTGGCTAATCGACTACAAAACGGCTGTACCCGACGTACCAATCGTTGTCTTCATCGAAAATCAAGTCGCCCGATACGCTAACCAGTTGCGCCGATACGCTCGTATAGTCGAGTCACTGGATCAGCGAGTCATTCGAAAGGCGCTTTACTTAACCGCTATACCACAACTGGTTGAAATCTCGGATAACGGCGATTAATTGGACTATTGATAGTACGCGTTGTCGGTCACCGTGTGGTCAGTCACATCGCGAACAGCGGCTAAGTCTGGTACCTGCTCCAGTAACGTCGTTTCCACGCCTTGTTTCAGTGTGATGTCGACGGCGGCGCATCCCTGGCATCCACCACCGAATTCGAGAACGGCGGTACTATCTTCCACGATCTCCACAAGCGAGACGACGCCACCATGGGCCGCCAATCCAGGATTGATCTCGTTGTACAGAACGTAATTAATCCGGTCTTCCAACGGCGAATCGGGACCCACGTTCGGAATCCTGGCATTAGGCGCTTTGATGGTTAATTGCCCGCCCATGCGGTCTTCCTGAAAATCCACCGTAGCGTCCACAAGATACGGCTTACTTTTCTCTTCGAACCACGCCGTGAATCCTTCATATTCAATCGGCATATCATTCTCTTGTTCTTCACCAACGCGGCAATAAGCGATGCAGGTTTCCGCGTTAGCGGTCCCAGGCTGAGCGACGAAAACACGGATGCCGCAAACGTCGTCCTGCTTCGATAGCAGCTCGCAAAGGTATTTTTGTGCCTCCGAAGAAATTTCTACCATGCCGCCCAATCCCGACCAAAATACTCAGGTATAATAATCGAATCGGCGGCCACACTCTATATGACATCCGCTCACGGTTTCCGACCCAAAACCTCAACCTAGATCCAAAACATTTATTCTAGTATTGCAACGCCGAATTTAGCCTGCTCATTATGTCGAATATCCTTCAATCTTCACTCCAAGAACGCGTTCTCCTGTTAGACGGTGCAACCGGAACCATGCAACAGCGGCTAAATCTCGCCGAAAGCGATTTCCGCGGCAAGGAATTCAACGATCACCCCATCGATCTACAGGGCAACGGCGATATCCTCTCTCTCACGCAACCTGCGATTGTGCGGCAAATTCACAATGCCTACCTGCAGGCGGGCGCCGACATAATCGAAACCAACACTTTCACCGCAAACCGAATCTCGCAAGGGGACTATGGCCTAGAAGAAAAAACCCGGGAGATGAACGTTCAAGCCGCAACGATCGCAAGACAAGCTGCAGATCAGTACACAACCTCAACGAAACCACGTTTCGTCGCAGGCGTCCTCGGGCCCACGACACGTGCCGCAAGTATTTCCCCCGACGTCGAGAACCCCGCATCACGAAGTATCCGATTTCCAGAACTTGTCGAAAATTATGCTGAATCCGCCTCCGGATTGTTGGAAGGCGGTGTCGATCTGATAATGATCGAAACCGTATTCGACACACTCAATGCGAAGGCGGCAATATTTGCCATCCGACAGGCATTTAGCTCTGGATGCCGACGTGTACCCATCATAATCTCGGGGACCATCACCGACGCCAGCGGCCGAACCCTATCCGGACAAACGTGCGAGGCATTCTGGTACTCAGTCGCTCATGCCGAGCCATTGGTGGTCGGCTTGAACTGCGCCCTTGGTGCTGAAGCATTACGGCCCCACGTTGAAGCCATGGCCTCGACCGCGTGGACGTATACGAGTGTCCATCCCAATGCAGGACTACCCAATGAATTCGGTGAGTACGACGAAAGTCCAGATCAAATGGCAGGCACGATCAAGGATTTCGTAGATCGCGGGCTCGTCAACCTAGTCGGCGGATGTTGTGGGACAACGCCCGAACACATCGAAGCATTTGCGGATTGTTTAGCCGGCGCCGACCCGCGTACGCCGATAGAGAGACCTTCTTGCCTCACGCTGTCAGGTCTGGAGGCCGCAACCGTCGACAACGATTCTCTGTTCGTGAACGTTGGGGAACGAACCAACGTTACTGGCTCAGCGCGTTTTCGCAAACTAATCAAATCGTCCGCGTTTAGTGACGCGCTCGAGGTTGCGATTCAGCAGGTCACCAACGGTGCACAAATTATTGACGTCAACATGGACGAGGGGATGCTCGACGGTGCCGCAACGATGCAGCGCTTTCTCGATTTGGTGATGACAGAACCCGATATCGCCCGGGTCCCGATCATGATCGATTCAAGCGACTGGGAAGTGATTGAGACCGGTTTGCGCAGCGTGCAAGGCAAGAGCATCGTCAATTCAATCAGCCTCAAAGACGGTGAAGATTTATTTCTTGAGCGCGCCCGCAAATGTCGCGATTACGGCGCCGCCGTGATCGTCATGGCATTCGATGAGAATGGGCAGGCCGATACACTGGATCGCCGCAAAAGCATTGTCCGGCGCTGCTACCGCCTCTTAATCAACGATGTCGGCATGCCTCCAGACGACATCATCTTCGATCCAAACGTCTTCGCCATCGCGACGGGTATCGACGAACACAGAAATTACGGAGTCGATTTTATTGAGGCATGTTCTTGGATCAAATCAGAATTCCCTCGTTGTCACACCTCGGGTGGAATCAGCAATGTTTCGTTTTCTTTCCGAGGAAACGATCGGGTTCGAGAAGCAATCCATACCGTATTCCTTTACCACGCCATTAACGCTGGGCTCAGCATGGGCATCGTGAATGCGGGTCAGCTCGGTATCTACCAAGATCTCCCCTCCGACCTCCGAGATGCAGCCGAAGACGCCGTCTTGAATCGAAACGAAGACGCTACGGAAAACCTAGTCGAAATCGCCAGCCACTTTGCCGGGCACAGTCCTTCAAACGCAGAAGAGGACCTTGTATGGCGGAACGAACCGGTCTCAGAGCGGCTATCGCACGCACTAGTACACGGTATTTCACGTTTCATCGTGGAAGACACCGAAGAAGCTCGATTACTGAGCACGAGACCGATTGAGGTCATCGAAGGTCCCCTAATGCAAGGGATGGACATCGTCGGTGATCTTTTTGGCGCCGGAAAAATGTTTCTACCGCAAGTGGTCAAGAGCGCGCGCGTCATGAAGCAGGCAGTGGCTCACCTTGTACCATTCATCGAAGCGCAGCAAGCCGATGACGACGTTCCAGCAAGCAAAGGGCGTATCGTCATGGCGACCGTGAAAGGCGACGTCCACGACATTGGTAAAAACATTGTTGGCATCGTTCTGCAGTGCAATGGATACGACATCGAAGATCTTGGAGTTATGGTGCCCGCGGAAAAGATATTGGACACCGCAGAAGCCTTGGACGCCGACCTTATTGGGCTTTCGGGATTGATCACGCCATCGCTCAACGAAATGGTTCGCGTCGCGGAAGAAATGGAGCGACGTGGGTATACACAGCCTTTGCTCATTGGCGGCGCAACGACCTCCAAAGCCCATACAGCGGTCAAAATCGAGCCCGCATACAGCGGTCCCACCATTTACGTTACCGATGCATCGCGCAGCGTTGGCATCGTCTCGACGTTGCTTTCCCCTGAAACGCGTGACTCATTCGTTGAAGAAATCAGTGCGGACTACGCCAACGTTCGAACACGTAGAGAAGCCGCCCAGGGAAACCGAGAGAAACGGCCCCTCGCGCTCGCGCGCGAGCGTAGATTGGATTGGAATTGGGAGAGTTACACAGCGCCCCAACCAAACGCCTTACGTGTTCAACCGCTTGAAAGCTATGCATTAGATCGACTCGTCGAGTACATCGACTGGACGCCCTTCTTCCGAACCTGGGACCTAGCAGGGAAATACCCTGAAATCCTTGACGATCCTATAGTGGGAACGGCCGCTACCGATCTCTTTCGTGATGCCGAGGACATGCTCGACAAGATTATCGACGGCTCGTGGTTAACGGCAAATGGTGTGATCGGCTTTTGGCACGCCAACCGACGTGGCGACGACATCCAATTGTGGCGCGACAGTTCGCGAAACGAACCTTTGGTCGTGCTGCATCAGCTCAGACAACAAAGTGCGGCGCTGGATACGTGTCTCTGCCTGTCGGATTACATTGCGCCCGCGACTCGCGAGGACTACGTCGGCGGCTTCGTCGTTACCATCGGTCCAGAAATCGAGGACGCACTTAAACGTTTCCAAGGAGACGACTACAACGAAATTCTGGTGAAGTCTCTCGCAGACAGATTGGTGGAAGCTTTTGCTGAGCATCTCCACGAACGTGTTCGCAAAGAATTCTGGGGCTACGCCGCGGACGAAGCATTGACCAATGCACAGCGTATCGGCGAAGCCTACCGCGGTATCCGTCCAGCTCCCGGCTATCCGTCGTGTCCAGACCATTCAGAGAAAGAAGTCTTGTTTGAGCTCCTGGGAGCGTCCGAGGCGACGGGTGCCTCGCTTACTGAAAATTACGCAATGTGGCCAGCAGCCACGATCGCCGGCTGGTATTTTTCTCATCCTCAATCGAGATATTTTGGCGTCGGGAAAATCGGTGACGACCAATTGCATGATTACGCGTTGCGCAAAGGGCTCGAACGCGATGAAGCAGCCAAATGGTTGAGTTTTGCGGTCGAAATATAGACTGCACTCTAAAACATACCGATATATCTATAGATGCACTGGTTAGTTTCTTGATCCAATCGCGGCTGATAAGGTCTCCGATCGTCGTATAAGGATACTGCATGTACCGATACAACCAATTCGACCAGCAGTTTGTACAAGAGCGCGTGGATCAGTATCGCGACCAGACGGCCCGGTATTTGGCCGGGGAAATCAGCGACGATGCTTTTCAGCAATTGCGCCTCAGAAACGGCCTTTATATCCAGCGACTCGCACCCATGCTCCGTATCGCGGTTCCTTACGGCACGATATCTTCACGCCAGCTTAAAGTTATCGCAGAAATTTCCAGAAATTACGATAAAGGCTACGGGCATTTAAGTACGAGACAAAATATCCAACTCAATTGGCCTGAGCTTGAAGAGGTACCCGATATCCTCGCTGATCTTGCTGAGGTAGAGATGCATGCAATTCAGACCAGCGGCAGCTGTGTTCGCAACGTTACGACAGATCACTTTGCTGGAGTATCCGCAGACGAGGAAGTGGACGCGCGGCCCTATTGCGAACTTTTGCGCCAATGGTCCACGTACCACCCCGAGTTTGATTGGCTGCCACGAAAATTCAAAATAGCCCTTAACGGGTCTAGAAGCGATCGCGCGGCGACTGCAGTTCACGACATCGGCATCGAAGTGCGGAAAACTCCTTCAGGCGACGTGGTCCTCGATGTCTACGTCGGCGGAGGACTCGGTCGAACACCCGTGATCGGGAGTTTGATTCGTACTGGACTAGCGGAGCGGGATCTTCTGACCTACGTAGAAGCAATACTTCGCGTTTATAACCGCTACGGACGACGGGACAATAAATACAAAGCAAGGATCAAGATTCTTGTAAGGGCAATGACGCCCCAGATCTTTCGGGAAAAGGTGGACGCCGAGTGGGAGCACCTACACGATGGACCAGGCGCGTTAACGGACGACGAAATTCTCCGCGTCAAAAACAGCTTCGTGCCGCCAACGTATGCCGACCTCAATAACGAAGAATCGCTGTTAGGAACGCAACGCCTCGAAAATCGTCACTTCGATGCTTGGGTCGAGAACAATGTCGATGCCCATAAGCAAACAGGATACGCAATCGTCACCCTTTCAACCAAAACAGCAGGGATTCCACCAGGAGACGTCACCGACATTCAAATGGATGCGGTCGCGGATTGGTCTGACAAATACGGATGCGGAGAAATTCGGATCAGTCACGAGCAAAATTTTGTTCTTCCAGACGTGCGTCAATCCGATCTCCTCGAACTATTTGTTGCTGCAAAAAAGCAAGCATTAGGCGCAGCAAACGTTGGTCTCTTGACAGACGTCATTTGCTGTCCTGGCGGTGATTATTGTTCCCTCGCCAATGCCAAATCGATTCCGGTCGCTGAAGAAATTCAACGGCAATTCGACGATTACGACTACCTTCATGATCTGGGTCCCCTCGATCTAAACATTTCCGGATGCATGAACGCGTGCGGTCACCATCACGTGGGTCATATCGGCATTCTCGGAGTTGATAAGAAGGGGGCCGAGTTCTACCAAATTTCATTGGGCGGTCATGCAGGCAATAACGCGTCATTAGGAAAAATCATCGGCCCTTCGTTTTCACGAGCTGATGTAACAGGTTCGATAGTTAAACTTCTTGACGTGTATATCCAATCAAGAGTGCAAGACGAAACGTTTCTCGATTGCTATCGACGTATCGGCATGCAGCGATTCAAGGAAAGGGTCTATGCCAACGCTGGTTAGAAACGGCGAAATCACTGAGGACGCTTGGACATACGATGTTGCCAACGCAAGTAGCCCAGAAGCCGGCTCGATCCTGAATGCGGAAGACTTCACGAAACAGCATGCTGGCGAGTTACACGGTGTACTCTTAGATGGGTCAGTCGAGATCGAAGATATTATCGATCAAGTCAAGCGTGCTGCGCTCATCGCTATATCCTTCGCGGGGTTCGCTGATGGTAGAGGACTGTCGCTCGCGGTCCTTTTGCGATCACGATACGACTACCGAGGCGAGTTGAGGGCCGTCGGAGAAGTACTACCGGACTGGACGCCATACATGTTGAGATCTGGGTTCGACAGTTTCGAATTACCAGATTCGAGGACGGCTAAAACCGCAATCGCTTGTATGCAACGGATGACCGATCACTACCAAGGATCCGTGAGTCAACCAAGTCCAAGATTTCGACGATCGAGCGATTAGGAATAACGTTAACGAATCGCAGGTCAGGCGATCAAACCCAGATTTGAGATCGTCGTCTCACAGACTAAGGTCAACCACACCACGTCCAACCATCTCCCCATCCAATATCGTCTCGATAGCTTCCGACAACGTATTCAAACTTAAAGTTGATTTCTTGAGTTCGGTCAATCCGGTGAGTTTCCACACACCGGCCAATTTGTCCCAAATCTCTATTTTCTCCGTAAGCGGCAACTCGACCGAATCGATCCCGAGTAAATTCACGTGCCGAAGTATGAAAGGCAGCACCGTCGCGGGAATATTCGGCGAATTAACCAATCCACATGCTGCCGCACTTTGCCCGTACCGCAATCCTTTAATCGCGTTAAACAACATACCCCCACCAACAGTATCCACAACCCCACCCCACAGTTCCTTTAGCAACGGGCGATCGCCTCCGGCTTCAAGATCTTCGCGCGACAAGATTTCGCGCGCACCAATCGATCTCAGAAACTCATGTTGGTCCTCTTTCCCTGTCACAGCGTGCGGTTCGTACCCCAGTTGATCAAGGAGCTTAATCGCGACACTGCCTACACCTCCAGTCGCTCCACTAACGAGTATGGGTCCTCCTTCGGGACTCATACCCGCCCGCTCAAGTTTGTGGACGGACAGAGCAGCGGTGAATCCAGCCGTCCCTAGAATCATGGCTTCCTCGAGACTCAAACCCTGGGGCAAGGGAACCGCCCAAGCCGCCGGCACACGCACTCGCTCACCAAAGCCTCCCGGCGTATTCATACCAAGATCAAAACCGATCACCACGACCTCGTCGCCAGCGGTAAAGTTCGCGGCCGTAGACTCGAGAATCGTTCCAGCAACATCGATCCCAGGGGTATGGGGGTAACTCCTCGTCACGCCGGGGTTACCGATCGCGGAGAGGGCGTCCTTATAATTCAGCGACGAGTACTTCACATCGATCAACAACTCTCCCGCAGGCAGATCATCAAGTTCTCGGTCAACGACAGATCGAGTGAACGTCCCGTCCTCATTTTTTTCGACCAAAAAAGCTCGAAACGTCGTCATCTTTGTCTCCTCACGATTCGGTCGAACGTCGATTCTGTGAATTCGGCGAGATTTCGTAACAAACGTTCCATAGGCTTTTGGGGAATGACCCATTGGACCGCATATACATCGGCTCGATCACACGCGCTCACCACGTATTCGTCGCTGGTCGACAGCACATCCACCAGGTTTCTCTTTTGGGCTCTTTCTCCATACCAAGCTTCACCAGTCGCAACGGCTTCCACGTCGAGATCTTGACGATACGTCGCCACAAACTCTCGGAATAGTGCATGGGCGTCTTCTAACTCTTCAATAAACTTGGCTCGATTTTCCTCGGTGTTCTCTCCGAACATGGTCAACGTGCGCTTGCTCTTACCCGCGGTGATCACGTCGTAATCGACGTCATATTTTTTTAGTAACCGATGAACATTGGGGATTTCTGCAACAACTCCGATGGATCCAACAAGCGCAAATGGGGCCGCAATAATCTGATCGGCAACAACAGCCATCATATAGCCGCCGCTTGCAGCTAATCGGTCAACGGCAACCGTAAGTCGAATTCCTGCCTGCCGCACTCGAACCAGCTGCGAAGCGGCAAGTCCGTATGCATGAACGAGGCCCCCAGGACTCTCGACCTTGATTAGGACCTCGTCGTCATTCTCGGCGCGCAAAAGTACCGCCGTCACCTCGTGACGCAGCTTTTCAACGTTAGAAGCGTTCACGTCGCCTTTAAAATCAAGCACGAAAACGCGGGGCTTCGGTTCAGGCTTTTTCGCTAATTTCTTGCGTTCTTTGCGACTTTCCTTCGTGGACTTCTTGAACTGCGCGGCGGGCATCACGCTCTGATCCATCGCATCGCGCAATTCTTGCAATCGGTCATTCACCCGATGAACCTCAAGGTATCCTCGCGAGGGTGCTTGTCGACCACGACCCATGGCACCGAGGGTCATCAACACAACGGCCACAGCGATCACAATCGTCACGGTATTCGCCAAAAAACCTAGGTATTCGAACAAAAAGTCCATCAAAAAGTACTTCAGAGGGGAGTACGAGAGATTACCTGTTCTTTCACGGAAGCGTCCACCCGCAACG
>DCBA01000078.1:42882-43825 GCA_002313255.1 Gammaproteobacteria bacterium UBA1119
GAACAAGAAACGGGAACGCCAGTGACAAAGGACGAATGTCGCGAAGAGCTTCGGGGAAATTTTTTCCCGGCCGCTGCTAAAGAATATGATGTCTTCATTGGTCTTATGGTCGAAGACCAACAACTTTGTTGCCACGTTTCCGGAGAGGGAATCAATTTCGTCACAAAGCCCCCCGACGTAAACTTCTCGTTTAAGAGCTGGGAAGCAGTTTGGGGATTACTTCTGGGTGACATGGACCCTATCGCGGCTTTTATGGCTGGACAATTCCGGTCCGACGGCTACTTGACTTTGTTGTTCCTCGTTTTAGCGATATTTAGGTCCCCAAACCGTCCGCAGATTCCGGATTGAACGTTGCCTTCATTTCATCGACGAACGCGCGAATCAACCATCCTGAAATAGCTGTACCGCCGGGCACGTTGGGTGATTGGTCGTACCTAAACCAGTTGGCCTCCGCAATTTCACCATCACGACAAACAATGTCACCCGAAACGTAGTCCGCGTGAAATCCAAGCATCAGCGAGTTTGGAAACGGCCACGACTGACTACCTAAATACCGAAGATTTTCGATCTTGATGCCAACTTCCTCATACACCTCCCGATGCACAGTCTGTTCAATCGACTCTCCCGGCTCCACAAAGCCGGCCAAGGTACTGAACATACCGGTTGGCCACGAGGCGTTGCGCGCGAGTAGCATATCTTGATCACGTCGAACCAACACGATAATGCTCGGACTCAGACGTGGATAACTGATCAATTGGCAGGAGGGACATACCCGGGCTCGGTCCGCAGCGTGATCTTCCGTTTCCGTACCACACCGCCCGCAAAAAGCGTGATCCCGGTGCCACTCAACGATCTGTTTTGCTCGTCCCGCGAGATAAAACATCGCTGACTCGACCCGACCGAGCCAAGACCGAAGTCCAGTCAAAGCGTAACCTTCGGGCGC
>DCBA01000020.1:0-207 GCA_002313255.1 Gammaproteobacteria bacterium UBA1119
AGCCGCTAGCCATGACTCGGCGTTCCTGCCATCAATCCCCCCACCAACTTGCAGACCGCCAGGAAAATTCTCCAATGCTTCCCGGGCAGCGACTTCATTGCCCGGGCCCAGCATGATCACGTGCCCGCCCACCAACCCATCATCACGGTAGCGTCGCGCATATTCCGCCGCGGGCTTGTCAGTATCAAAATTCGTCGTAGGTTCGCC
>DCBA01000020.1:537-4904 GCA_002313255.1 Gammaproteobacteria bacterium UBA1119
TCCGTGAGCGTGTTCCCCACGATCTGTTTGACGCGACCACCGTGGAGATCAATGCAGGGGCGAAAGCGCATCCTGCTGTTTAGGCGTATCGGGCATCTACGGGCGCGCCTCTTGCCGCATCATCAGCGGCGATTAGTGCGTCCGTAAGTCGTTCAATCGCCACCGCGCGTGCGCCAGTGTCGATCTCCACAAGATTCTCGCATTCGTCAGGATCTGCGACTAAATCGATCAGCTGCTCTTCACGTTTTGAATTTCGCGTATAGCGATATGTATCGGTGATCACGGTTCTTGTTTTAGCCGGAATCGGCGTCAACGATGCGATCAGCGGCGCGATGTCATCTTCAATGAGCACGGAATCTCGGACACTTGCTTCTGGATCTTGAATCACCGGCCTCAGAGAATACCCCTGAATACCGTCATAGCCTTGGATTGAGCACAGATCCAGGAGCGTTGGACCAAGGTCAATGCTGGACGCGAGCCTCGTCGTTCGGTTCGCTTTCTGCCCCGGGACCGAAATGACAAGCGGCACTTGCAACGTCCCTCGATAATGCATGAAGCCCTTCAGCATGAGACCGTGGTCTCCCATCATGTCGCCGTGGTCACTCGTGAACACAATAATGGTGTTCGCTCGCTGATCCGTGGCTTCAAGGTGGTCGAGAATGCGTCCGACCGCGTCGTCGACCATTTCAATCATCCCGTAAGTTGCTGCAGTCGCTTCTTGTACAAGTGCGTTACTACCGCTTCCGCATGGTGAAACCCAATTCCGTTGATCGCGTGGATGGATTTTTCGAAACTGACGAAGGTGCTCGAAACAATCGGCACCCGTATCCATTGACGTGGCCGGAAGTTCCATGTCCGACGGCACATGACGATCAAACCAATCCCCCGGTGGCGTCATGGGGTGATGCGGATCCGGAAATGAACACCAAGCTAGCCAAGGGGAATTCTCCGCCCGAGCTTGGTCGATAAACGCAACGGTTCGTTCAGCGACGAAGGATGTAGAGTGCAACTCCGCCGCATAAGGCGGCCTATAAATCTGCCACCACTCTGACGAACGTTTCGAGCCCGGCGCATCCGGCCGATAATCCGACGTTAAGTCTTCCCGTCGGGCGCCTTTATCTAGGGCCCACCGTAGATGATGGCCGCTAACCCGAGCGCCGTGATCCATTGCCAACTCAATGTGGTCAAAGCCGTAGTAGTCGTCCGGGTCGTCTGGGACCTCCTCAAGAAATCGTTCGAAGTTCTCGATCTCATCCCAGCCTTCCGGATGCGGGGTTTCTACGGCGGCACGTCCTCGGTAAGGGTTCATGGAGTTACGGCTTGAGCCGTGTTGTAAATGCGATTTGCCGATCAGTCCTGTCCTGTAATTCTCGCCGCGAAACTGCCGCACAAACGTGTTTGCACCCCAGTCTAGCGATCGGTCGTTAAAGATCACTCCATGAGCCGTCGGCATGCGACCTGTCATGATGCTGGAACGATTCGGCATGCACACCGGGTTGGAGACCCAGGCGTTCTCAAACACCGTGCCGGTCGCCGCAATACGATCGAGATTCGGCGTGCGAATCACGCGATTTCCCATAAACCCCGTATGGTCAGCACGCTGTTGGTCCGTGATAACGAATAGTATGTTGGGTTGTGTCATCGTTCCGCGCCGTTGTTCGAATACGACCATAGCATGGCGGCCACCGGCTCGACCCTTCGCTCTACGTTGAATATTCGTGCTGCTCGCGAAAAACCAAATAGATTGAACAAGGTGCTTGATTTTGCCATCCTCGGTCATCACCCGGCCCGTGGAGAGTCCGATGACCCAGGACGTTGCAACCGACCGACAAGAATTCAGTTTCGATGAGCTCATGGCGGATGATCCATTCGAAAAATCTTTAGTAACGAACGAAATCCAGTGCCACGGCGGGTACATCGATGGCGAATACGTTTCGCCGCGCGGCGCGCTGAGACGCCCCGCCATCCGCAACTGGTGTGAGCGTCTTTCGGTGGAAGATCATCCATTAATCACGATCCCCGAAAAATACGTGCCCCCAAATTATCCCAACTACGATCAGGCTAAGTACCTTCTTCAGGAGGGCGTCGTTGAACCCGTCACCCGTGCCCTGACAATCATCGCGATCGTTGAAGGTTTTGGCGCACGCATTCGCGAAGTTTCGGTACCCAATTTTGACGCGGAGGTCGAGGAATCGGTCGAGGGCACTGCACTCGCACACCTAGCAAGCGGCCTCTTTGAAGCCCACGCAAGGGACGAGGCCGGCCATCGCGACCAAGGCGGCCATAAACAAATGTGGGAGGCCGCACGGGATGCCGGTCTCGACAACCCCGAAATACCCGATGATGTGCTGTTGCGATTGATGTCGGGCGGGACACCGGCGACGCGCAAACGGCTTTACCCTGAACTTTCGGAACGCATGGAATCCATGCTCCTCATGATGACCAACGTGCTCATCATTGAAACGTTTGCCGAAGACACCTTTAACTGGGCGAAAAAACTTCTCGGCGACCCTGAAGTAAGCGCTGATCCGGAACAAGCCGCTCACATTGTCGATTGTATTGCTCGCGACGAGGTACCCCACGTCGACTACCTCACAGTTGCTCTCTCCGAACTGCGCGCGCGCACGCTGATTGGAGTCGATGGCAAAACCACTCTTTCAGGCGCCGACGTGATCGATGGCGTGTTCCGACGCCAGTTACGCGGCATGGCGACAGTTCGACCGCAGCAAAGTCGGGAACGCAGTCAAGCGGATATCCACCTGGCCGTGTCCGACAAACGCCGTGCCAGTTCAGTTGCCCGCCAATTTGAAGAGCTTGATTCCGGTTGGACGTTCCCACACCGTGATGATGAGGAACTCGACGTTCTACTGAAAAGCGCGTGAACGCCGAAGCGAATTCGAGCGTTTTGACGTTCGTCCCTGCGTCGCTCGCGGAACGCGCGTACCGTTCGACTCAAATTTCGTGGACCGGTTTACGCGTCTGGCTTCATTACCAAACTCTTATATGGTGGGACAAACTACGGCGGCGCGACCCGGATGCACGTGACCTCCATGCTGTCCATCAAAGAAACGCAGACCTTATTTTCCACACGGCCGTCACGCTGCGAGGCATGCTCGTTAAAATGTGTCAGGTTATCGGGACTCGTTCCGACATTTTTCCTCGTGAATATGTGTCCGTTTTATCCCAATGCCAGGACCGACTGCCGGCTCGGGAATTCGAGTCCATTCGGCGTGTTGTCGAAGAAGACCTTGGCAAACCCATTGGATCCGTTTTTGCCAAGTTCGAAACCACGCCCGTCGCTGCCGCATCCCTCGCCCAAGTGCACCGAGCCCAGTTGGTTACCGGAGAAAAGGTGGCCGTCAAAGTGCAGTACCCAGACATCGAACACATCATGCACACGGACATGACCGCATCACGCCGTATCGCGGCGTTGTATGCGCGGTTTTCCGACAACCCTATCGATTTCCTACCGCTGCTCGATGAATTACAAACCCATCTTCGGATGGAGCTCGATTTTCGCCGCGAGGTAGAAAGCGCGGATCGGGTGCGAGATTTTTTCTCTCGTGATCAAGACGTCCGAGTACCCCGTGTGTTCGAAGAGTTTTCGACCCGACGAATCATCACCATGGAATTCGTTACGGGCGCTAAACCCAACGACCTCGACGAACTGCACGCGGCGGGTATTGATACGCAAGACTTCATGCTCCGTTTGATGCGTATTTTCAATCGCATGATCCTTGCGCACGGTTTTTTCCACGCCGACCCTCATCCAGGAAATATCTTCGTCACGGCCGACGAGCAAGGTAAGCCGGTATTTACGCTGCTGGATTTCGGGCTTTCAAAACAACTGCCGCGAGGCTTCGGTATGGGTTTGTTCGAGCTGATGTTTTCGATGATGACGTTTAACGAATCTGCCATGTTGCGAGCATTTCGAGAGCTCGGGTTCGACACGCGCAAAGGCGATGACGACAGCCTCCTCTATATCGCTCGACGCATGATTTCGCGCTCGGATACCGGTTCGTTTCAGGGTGAATTCACCGAAGATATGACCGACGAAATGTTTGACGCCGTTCGAGAAAGCCCCATCGTCACGGTACCCACCGATTTCGTTCTGGTTGCTCGCGCATTTTCGTTGCTTTCGGGGATCGGGCACGCGATCGGCCAGCGCGGCAACGCCCTTGATGCCATGAGCTGATATTTTAAGAGGCCGGACCCTGGCCAATATCCCGCGCTCCTTAAGCGACGCCCCACAAAGGACATCGGAACTTATCAATGGAAACCGAAACGGCTCTGACGGCTGACTACCTTGTGATCGGCAGCGGCGCCATGGGGATGGCGTTCACTGATGTGCTGATCCAGGAAACCGA
>DCBA01000112.1 GCA_002313255.1 Gammaproteobacteria bacterium UBA1119
GATGCCAAAAACTGTTCGTAAAGCGAACAGGTCAGCAGCGTGAAGTAGGGTGTTGCGAGAAACGCCCAGAGCAACGTGAGAGGCCTAATTCTTGCAACTGCGAGAGACACGATCAGGGAGAAAATCATCACCAACGTGACGAGCGAAAAATTTGAATCGGTATGTACAAGCTTTCGCGACAAAGAAAACGACTCAATCACGCCTGTCTTTTTATCGACTGCATAGATCCAAACAAACATCCAAACGATGCTCAGATAGAACCCTGGAATCACGAGTAAAATGAAGCCGCATACGGTTCCAATTGAGTACAGGACCCCTATGCCCAGCAGTTGCCGCCAGCGTCCATCGGCGAAACCCGCTCTAATGAAGTGTCCGATCGCCTGATCTTGGCCACGCAACGCCCGCAACATCGATTCAACGTACCCACCCACGATTGCCGGCATGACAAATAAGCCGACCACGGTAACCACGCAAATGATTACAGCCACCAAAAAAAGCACCGTATTGGTAAAGATCAGGAACGGTTTGTCACGACATACCGTATACGCCTGCCGAAACGCGACTTTCAGGACGTCGTCCGGCGAACCGTTCACGCTTGCGCCACTACCGCTTTAGCCTGGACGCTCGACCCAATCCGCCTCCACTGACAACCCGTGCCGTCCAACTAAGACGACACTGATTTCGGTACTGGCAGTACTTGTGTTTGATATGGATTGCCAAACCCCGCCAGTCGCTTGAATAGTTTCGGATTATCACAGTCATCGGCCAATGCTTGCGGAAAGTGATTGGGAATGTCGTCCTGTGGCTGGATCGCTGCATGCCGGTAGTAATTGGCAATGGTTAGTCTAAGACCCGGGGTGCTCTTCGGATACGCGCCATGCCACAACTGCCCATGAAAGGCGATCAACGATCCACGCGGGCACTCAACCGGAATCGCTTCCTGAATCGCTTGCGGGATCACCGGCTGAGAGTTGCGGTGATGTGAACCCGCGACGCAGGCGAACGCACCATCCGCCAACGTGTATTCCGTCAAGCACCAATTGCAATTGGCGTTGAGCGCTACACGTCCCCAAGGTTGAGGCACGCCACCTTGGTCGCAATGCAGACCGAGTGACTCGCCGTACCCATCGCCTTTCCATTTTACGAAACAATTGTGCGAGCTAAAGCGGGTGGTATAAGGACCGATCATGTAGCGCATGAGCGCGGTCGCGACCGGATTGACTGCAAGATCACGAAACGCGCGGTCAAAGGTACACAACTGCATCAATTGAAACTGACTTGGTTTTGCTCCCGACTGCAGTTCCAACGTGCCGCGATAGTCGCCGAAATCGAGTTCGGACGAGGGGCCCTCCGCAACCGTAAACCCGCAACCCACCAGCTCTTCTGACTTGGCCAAAAGCACTTCGGTGAGCCGGTCAAGATTAGCGGGGGTTACACCCGTAACCTCGGGCGGCACCACGGCATATCCGTTGAGGTCCAGATCCAAAACGTATTTTTCGAGGCCGAGCTCGGCGACGAGTTTTTGTCGAGCTTTCTGCAAATCGCTGCTACTCACGGCAAACGGAGCTTTCTCCTCCGCGTCCTTGTTTTGTTTCGCTTGGCGCTTACTCATCGATCCTCTCGACCAATTTGACCCGATCAAACTACCGCCGCGTTCGAGACACGTCAAAAAGAAGATGGTTCCGAACAATAAACGCGCGGCGGAAACAGTATAACTGGCAAAAAAATCGGCTCGGTAGCCAATAAGTACGCGAATGTAAAGGAAGAGAAGAGGTTTCAGCTAAGACAGATTAGACTACGGGGTTCGTAAAAACCAACTCGTATTAGTCGTAAGACGCCTATGGCGACGCCCAATCGAAGTGCAAGTCGCGATTCGCCGCCCTCCGGGCGGGTGATCGACCTCCAGACAATTCATAAGAATTACCGCATGGGTTCCGAAACCATTCGCGCCCTCAACGGTGTTGATTGCAGGATAGACGCCAACGAGTACGTCGCCATAATGGGCCCTTCGGGTTCTGGTAAGTCAACCTTGATGAACATCATAGGCTGCTTGGACCGTCCGTCTGCCGGGGAATATTGGCTCGACGGCCAAAACGTATCCAAGCTCAACGACAAGGCTCTGGCTCGGGTGCGCAATCGCATGATCGGGTTCGTATTTCAGACCTTTAATTTGTTGTCAAAATCGAACGCCTTGCAAAACGTTGAAACGCCACTACTATACGGCGGCGTCGGTCGACGTGAACGGCGTAATCGAGCCCGACAAGCCTTGGAACGCGTGGGGCTTGATGACCGCACGTTTCATAAGCCAAGTGAACTATCGGGGGGGCAACGTCAGCGCGTGGCCGTAGCCCGGGCCCTCGTTAATGACCCAGCGATCCTGCTTGCCGATGAACCGACGGGCAATCTCGATTCACGTACCGGCGAAGACATTATGGCTTTGTTTGAAGAACTCTATAGTGCCGGACAGACGATCATTTTGGTCACCCACGAACCCGGAATCGCGGTACGTGCCAAGCGACACATCCATCTGCGGGACGGTGAAGTGACCGAAGACTACCTTCTGGAGAACAGCTAATGGCCACTCGAATCCTTCTGGTTATTTCTGTTGGTTTACTGGCGAGTTGCGATTACCTCGAGTCGTATTTGGCAGACGACAAGATTGCTTCTCTAGAAAACGCCAATCTTCCTTACAGCGATTACCAGCAAGTCGCCGTTGCGCCCCGGAATATTCGAGTGGCGGTCGAAGCAGCCGGCGAAGTCGAACCCGTCACAACGGTCGAAGTCAAATCCAAAGCATCCGGCGAGATTCTCGAAATGAACGTGGACACTGGTGACGTTGTTGAAACCGGCACGTTACTTGCACAAATCGATCAGCGCGTTCTCAAGAATACCCTCAAGCAGGCTGAAGCAAGCCTCACCGTTGCTAGAGCAAAGCTCGCGAACTCTCGTTCACAACTTGAGCGGATCAATTCGCTCTATGTACGGAAATCCGTGTCCCAGGCCGACTGGGAAAAATCGACTTTGGACCACGCCACGGCGCAATCCGAAGTCGTACAGCGCGAAATTACCGTCGAGAACGCCGTGATTCAACTCGGTGATTGCGACGTTAATGCGCCCATTACCGGGACCGTTATCGAACGCGCGGTCGAAAAAGGTACGGTTATTTCGTCACCCATGGGTAACAGTAGTGGCGGTACCCTCCTCCTCAAAATGGCGGATCTTTCGCGTGTCCAAATACGGATGCTGGTGAACGAAATCGATATCGGCAAAATGAAACCAGGTGTTTCTGCGACCGTTAACGTGGCCGCCTACGCTAACCGTCCTTTTCAAGGCGTGGTCATCAAAGTTGAACCACAGGCGACGACGATCCAAAACGTCACCATGTTCCCAGTATTGATCGATCTTGAAAATCGCGAAGGACTTCTACGACCCGGGATGAATGCGGATGTAGAGGTCATGGTCGCCAATCGAAACCAAGTGCTAGCGATTCCTAACGCAGCGCTACGTACTCAGGGCGATGTCTATTCAGGTGCCAGCGTGCTTGGTTACACCATCGAGGACGTCGACAGGATGTTAGCTGCGTCGCCGAAACCACGGAAAACGAGTGCGGCTCGAGATAACGGTTCTCCCGCGTCGACCGGTGAAACCGATGCCGATGTCATTAAAAGTGATATCTCCGACGAAGAACGCCTGAACGCGATCATGACCAAAATGCGAACCGGCAAACGACCCAGCGAAGAAGACGTCGCGTTTATGCGTAAGAACCGTGAACTAATGCAGAAAATCGCGGGCTCCGGTGCTGGCCGAGGACGCCCGGGCGGTGGCGGTCCAGGCGCCTCAGGTGGACGCCCAGCAAATGGTTCTAGAGGACCCGGCGGGCAACGTCCCAAACGGGTCGTGTCGTCCGTCGATCAGCAGTTCGGTGGCGACTATATCGTCTTTGTGATTCGCAACGGCGAGGCGGTCGCCGTGCACGTTCGAACGGGCATCACGGATATGGATTACTCCGAAGTTGTCGCGGGTCTTAACCAAGGCGAAAAGGTCCTTATTCTCCCTAGTCAATCCCTCGTCCAAGCGAACGAAACCTGGCAGAACCGAGCGAGCAGAATGAGCCCCATACCTGGCCTCGGCGGTAGCCGTGGCCGGCGCAGCTAAACGCCATGTCGCTCCTCGAATCCATTCGTATCGCATTGAACGCAATTCGTGGTAACGCACTTCGCTCAGCGTTAACGATTTTGATGATTGTGATCGGGGTTGGTTGCGTAATCATCGGTGCAGCCTTCGGTTCGGGCACGCAAGCCGCCGTGCAAGAACAAATGAGCACGCTTGGCGCGAACGTTCTTTCAATTTACCCCGGCCAATCCTTTGGCCACGGTCGCGTCGCATCGTCAAACCGGGTCTCACTCACCATCGACGATTACGACGCGTTGCGCCGTGACAGTCAATTCCTTTCGGCCGTCGTTCCTGAATTGCGAAGCAGTCGTCAAGTCAAATTCGGCAACAAGAACATCCACGGAACGATCACGGGTACGACGCCCAATTACTTGGTCGTCAACAACCGCGAACTGACCCATGGACGCATGATCACGCAGTCTGACCTCGCCGCGCGCAGGCGCGTGGCGGTGCTCGGATACAGTATCCCTTCTAGTTTTGAATTCGCTCCGACCAGTCTCCTAGGGCGAGATATTTCGATTGGTCGGATCATCTTCAAAGTGGTAGGTGTCTTCGCCGAGGTCGGATCAGGCGGCTACGGTCCGAGTGTCGACGACGCAATATACATACCCCTGACAACGGCTCGATTTCGTGTGTTCGGTTCAGATCGACTGGGATCTCTCTCCGCCGAAGTTAAAGAAAATATCGGAATCGATATGGCCATGGTCGACATCGAGCGCGTGCTGCGGCGCGAGCACAAAATCCGCCCGGGTGACCCAAATGACTTTCAGATCATGAATCGGAGCGTATTTACCGACATGATGCAATCAATCACGAGGACCTTGTCGACTTACGTCATCGGTATCCTGGCGATTAGCCTACTTATCGGAGCCATCGGAATCCTAAGCATCATGCTCGTCTCCGTAACCGAGCGAACCCGAGAGATCGGGGTTCGCAAAGCGCTCGGTGCCACGCGTGGAAATATCCTTACCCAGTTCATTGTGGAAGCGATTACGTTGGGTGCATTGGGCGGCTTGTTTGGCATTGTCCTCGGATGGCTTGGAAGTGAGGCCATCTCGTCCCAATTTGGTATGCCTTTGATCGTCGAGATGCAAACGGTCCTTATCGCAGTGGCAGTCAGTGTATCCGTCGGTTTTTCCGCGGGGGTATGGCCCGCTTACCTTGCATCAAAGCTGGACCCCATCGAAGCCCTCCGTCACGACTGATTCGAGCCGATCCACGTTCTCCCTAAAGACCTCAGCACTTTCGATCGAGTAAGCTTCCGAGTCTGCACGAGCCCGAGGGATCTACGGCATGGCCTCCGATAATCTAATTCAGACGATTGAAGCGTTCGAGGAGGAATACAAAAAGGGCGTCGGCGACCTTCTGCCGTACCGCCCAACAAAACAAGCGAGCCTCGACAACATTCGTCGATTCGGTGACGGCGTTGGCGACTACAATCCGCTCTGGCGAGACCCTGATCACGCGGCCAAATCGCGATATCAAATGATTACCGCTCCTCCCCCCTTCATCTACGGGGTGAGCCTTGGTGTAATTGCGGGCGAAACTGGGGCCATCGATCGAGCGCGGGTGTCTACCGCGTACCTTCCCGTGAATTACGCCGGTGCGGAAATCGAATTTCATCGGCCGATTTGGCTTGGTGATCGAATCACCGCTCAAGAACAAGTCGGCCCGACCATGCGGAAAGAAAGCAAACGAATCGGCGCAATCGCTTTCAATACGGGCTTGGTTACCTATTCGAATCAACGTCAGGAAGTCGTGACCACCGTCAAAACGCTGATGGCCCGCTATCAAAATACTGGCTCGACCCTTGAATACGATCGTGAGCCAAAAGAAAGTGAAAAGATTCAACACGAAGCCGCCGACCCACTGGTTTACGAACGTGACCGCCGTGGAGCCGAACCCCGATATTGGGAAGACGTCGTCGAGGGCGACGATATTCCTTCCCTGAAGAAGGGAACGTACACCGTCACCGAACTCTTCCTTTTTACCCATGGAGTACTCGGTACAGGTCGAAGCCCACGAGCCGCATTAGAAGCCGAAGGCTCCGGAGATCTCGGCGGCGGTGGCCGATTCGACGCGGAGCACGCGCGAAAGCGCCGAAATATGCCGGGCCAATTCGACTTTGGTCCACAGCGCGTTTGCTGGCTTAGCCAAATCGTGACCGATTGGATGGGCGACGCCGGCACGCTCAAGAAACTCGACGCCTCCATTCGCCACCCTAACGTCGTCGGTGATACCAACACCGTTTACGGAAAGGTCTCCAAAACCTATGTCGAGAACGATGAGCATCGGGTCGAACTGCTAATAGAAAACCAAAATCAGTCAGGTCTGGTCACTGCATTTGGAACGGCCACCGTGACCTTACCTACGAAGGACTAGGATGTAATGAACAACACTAAGAAAATGGCCCGAGGGTCATCGCCCCCACTGGCGAAGTTCGTCACTTTTCTTACTTGGCTGGCCCTGTGTTCAGCCATCGAAACCGCGGGTACGGAGACCGCGATCGTGTCCGGTCCCGTCACCGACGGTACCAAGGGCGGGCCCTTCTCAGCGCCGCAAATCGATCTTGCGAGTCGCGATTACGTCATGGAGGAGTTTTTCCTAGACGGCGGCGCGAATGCATATAAATTTACCGATGGCACGTCGTCTACCCCGGACGGCCGATGGACAACTGAGCGCGAAAAAGAATCAACCGCGTACCGAACGCGGATCCTCGTCGTCCGACCACTGGAGGCTTCCGACTTCAACGGCACCGTGATCGTGCATTGGCAGAATGTCACGGCGGGCTATGAGCTCGGTTCAGTAGGCGATGATGAATATCTTCGTGGCTACGCGTGGGTTGGCGTTTCAGCTCAAGCCGTCGGGGTTAATGGCTTTCCCGGGCCCGAAGCCGCTGGACTCCGACAATGGGATCTAGAACGATATGGATCACTCAATCACCCCGGCGACGCCTATTCCTA